>NZ_VJYC01000001.1:0-344820 GCF_030400235.1 Leuconostoc sp. UCMA20149 | reverse complement strand
TACGAATTGACTTCGCAAATTTGTTTTTGTTACCTAAGTAACAGCCACAGATTCGTTTGTTCAAAGTTTTGTTCAGTTTTCAATGTGCTACTTATTGCCCCTTGAGACAACTATATTATCTTATCACCTTTCGCTCGCCTTGTCAACTACTTCTTTCGTTGACTTTTTTCGCTCGCGTCGGTGCCTCTTAGACAACTATTAAAACTATACGCTCTTTTTTCCCTTTGTCAATACCTTTTTGAGGTTTTATTCTTCAAAACTAACAAAAGCCGTTGTTTGCAAGGTTTCTAGCAGTGGATGAATTTCATTAGCAGGCACAAAAACTAGTTGATGATTTAATTCTTTTTCAATTTTAGGCATATCTTTAACGTCAAACGAATAAATCGACATCAAACTATTACCATCTGAAACACTAGTCAGTTCTCCCAAACGCCAATCATCAAAATCAACGGGACCAAGTAACTTCAACCCTCTCAAGACTGCCCCTAGCGAGGTGTCATTATTGTGTCGATGCATTTTTGTTGTAAAAAATCGGTAACTGTTATCTTTTGATTGTTCTACCAAAAAATACGGCAAGTTGTCTTTGACCGCTATTGCGGTAGCTGCGATTAGTGACATAGGGTCCTCTCTCACTTTCCGATGCGCGTCAACGCTTCTTTGATCCACTCTTCTTTTTGATTTGCAATTGGCGAAAAACCATAATCCAGATGATAATTTGTCCAAAAACGCTTGCGAAGGTTGGTGTTTTTTATTAAAGGCGCCTGCGAATATACATGCATATCTTCTTGACGCAACGACAAGCTAATCTTGCCGTTGTATTGTTCAATATCCATAATCACCACTTCTACCTCTTTACCAAGAGTGAGTTCATGCTTCAAATCTCGCACAACCCCTGATTTACATTCAGAAATATGGATTAGCCCTTGCGTATGTTCGTCAAGTGCCACAAAGGCACCGTAAGGCTGAATTCCCGTTATTTTACCTTTTACTTTTTGCCCAACGTAGTATGACATATAGTTAACCTCTATAAAATATTATATCACGACCATTAATTTCTAGTGTAATTCCCAGTTAAGAGCATAAAAAAAGCAGGTTACTCTCCTGCAATCGTAATTGTCTTAACAATGACATCTTCTTTGGGCTTATCCATCATATTAACTTGTGTATCGGCAATATCGTCAACGACATCAAGGCCTTCAATAACTTGACCAAATACAGTATGCTTGCCATCTAACCATGGTGTACCGCCATTTTGACGATAATAGTCAGCAATTTCTGTTGGTACATTTCTCAAAGCCGAAGCCATTTGCGCTGGAAATTCAGACGCTTGGACAATGAAAAATTGTGAACCATTCGTGTTTGGTCCAGCGTTAGCCATTGACAATGCCCCTCTAACATTAAACAATTGGTCGCTGAATTCATCTTCGAAGCTGTTTCCCCAAATGCTTTCGCCACCCATACCTGTGCCATCAGGATCGCCACCTTGAATCATAAAGTCACGAATAACGCGATGAAAAACACCATCATTGTAATAGCCATTTTTCGCATGAGTGGTAAAATTTTCAACCGTTTTTGGTGCAAGGTCAGCAAACAACTTTACCTTAATAGTGCCGTGGTTAGTGTCAAATGTCGCCACTGGTCCTGCAAATTTTTGGGGTTCTAATTGTGGAAATTCTGCCATGTTGCCTCCTAGATAAATTAAACTTCGTCCTCGAAATCAGGGTCAATAACAACGTCCCCATTTTCAATTTCTTCCAGTGCTTGACCAACTGACTTGTTGGATTTGAATGTTTCTTGTGTTGCTGGCATACCGGCATCTAATTCCCGTGCACGCTTTGCCCCAAGTGCAATCAACTTATAGCGCGAATCAACTTTTTCTAAGAGCTTATCAACTGATGGATATAATAACATTTATGTTCTCCTTAATTATAGTTAAATTTGTTCAAATACACGTGTAACGCGTAAACGCTCGGCCGTAATAATAGCTTTGATACGATCTACTGCACGAGAAACCACGTCGTTTTCAACTGCATAATCGTAGTTTATCATCATTTTCAGTTCGTCACGAGCCGCAGCAACACGCTTTTCAATCACTTCACTAGAATCAGTGCCACGACCAACCAATCGTGAACGCAGATTTGTTAAATCGGGTGGTGTTAAGAAAATATAAATACCCTCAGGCATTTTTGATTTCACTTGAAGCGCGCCTTGAACATCAATTTCAAGAAAAACATCTCTGCCGCTCGCAAGTGTTTGGTCAATGAAACTTTTAGGGGTACCGTAGTAATTATTAACATACTGGGCGTATTCTAACATATCGCCGTTATTAATTCTTTCCTCAAATTGTTCGCGTGTGACGAAAAAATAATCCTCACCATCTACTTCACCCTTACGAGGGGAACGCGTTGTTGCTGAAATGGAATACTGAAAATCAATTCCTTCTTCTTCAAAAATCGCCTTGCGAACAGTCCCCTTACCCACGCCTGATGGACCAGAAAGCACAATCAATAAACCACGCTGTGTCATAATATTCCTCTTTATAAACTAATAGACTGATTATACCAATTTTCATCTCATAATTCAACGAATAGATGTATCAGGCTGGATGAATGAATATTTGTTCGCATGGACATATTTTGCGGTTATCAACAATTATCCCAATTTTATCAACAACCACGCTTTAATTAATTATTCAAGAATTTATTAAGAGGCAACAAAAAGATTGCTTTTTTGAACATTTGTTCGTATGATGGAATTAATCAATTACGAGTGGAGCAGATGAATATGCAAAATTATATTGTACGCCATCAATATAGGTCACCGTTAGGTCGCATACTAAGAGGATTAAAGCAGCTTTTGACACCAAAAAAGCATGTTCCTTTAAAGCGCCAACTCACTGCTAATCAAATCATCACAAGATTGACATGCGCCATTAATCAAGAGGAACCTGTCACGATTCAAATCAACCAATCGCTCTTGAGTGAAGAAATCACTGAATTGACAGGTTATGTATACCAAACACAAGGCGGCCAACTCTGGTTACACACCGTCAAAACGCATCAGTCAATCGCAATTCTACCAGGGACAATTCGTCATATTACTTTACTTATCAACACGAAATCCTAAAAAACACGTCAGTGGTAACAACCCGAAAGCTAGAATAGGATCCAGCACTAGTTGTTACTATACTGTACGTGTTTTTAGACAAGCTTTTCCAAGTCTTCACCTTTTAATTGACGCAATAAGCTATTAATCGCAGCAACATCAATATAATGATCAAGATCTATAATGCCACTCACAATTTTGCCCAAGCCTGTGATGGCTTTTTTTTGGCTTAAAAACTTTAAATAGGATTTGACCTCGCCGCCAATACCATCTAAGTCCGACCACTGTGGCGTCCAATACGTCATCAAATGTTGTTGCACAAAATCGTTCAACACATTTGCATCCCATTGTTCGTGCGTTAGATTATACTCTTTGGCAATACCGACGTGAAATGCGTGCAACAAGTTGATGACATTCTCACTCACAACGCCTTTAACTGATTTTTCTTTAAATTGTACGAGACGTTTTTCTGCGTAGGCTTCTTCAGCTTGAATTTCTTCTGCTGTTAACGTTTCGTTGGGCTTTAAGAATGCCTCTGAAACTTTGAGCGGCTTCAACTTTGGTTCTAAACCACGAAATGTTTCGGCAATAACTGCCATATTAAAATCATCATCGTCTTCATTTTCGCTCAAAAACTTAAATTGTAAGGTATCAATAGCATTTGATGTTTTCATCATTTCTGAAACATCTTTACCTTGCCATTTGAAAAAGTTGATTGCCATCACTGTACGCATAATCATACGCCAAAAATTAACATCAAAATTAGTCGTTTGCGCGACAAAACGATCGTTGACTTGGCTTTCTTTGGCCAAAAATTGTTGCATATCAAATAGCACCGGTACTAGTAAAACAAAATAACGCCAATCACGATCATCACTATTAACCAAGGCAGCCTGCATCGTTTCATTCAGGTTAATCGTTGCACGCTCATTACTGGTAAATTGCGTAAAATGTTGTTGAACCATAGTGGCAATGACATCATCAAGAAAGAATGATGCAACTTCAAATGTTTCTGGTGCATACTTATTGTGATGCGTCAAAAAATATCGTGCCCTTAAAAAACCTGCAAATTCATCATAATTGAAAGCTGGCATCGCTTTCCTTGCCGTTAACTTTTGTTTTGATTGTACGTGACGCATTTTTTTAATTTGTGCTGCTTTGCCTTGCTTCATAATATTTTGTGTCCTAATGGTTGTCAAACCATTGGACAGCTTCCCCCTTATATACTGAGATCTAAGTTATATTTACCGTTTCCGAATTCTTTTAGTCTGAATTGAAACACCTGATTTTCGCGGGCCAATAGCGGTGTTTTAATGGTTGCTTGTTGTGATCCCTCTAACTCAGCAATTTCAATCGCACTATTAATACGTGAAATAACAGGCGCAAAAGCTTTAGGATCTGCGGAAACATAAAACATCTCAGCATTTCCATAGGTTGATGATTTCCGTACTAAATTAACCGAGATTTTGTAACGATTTGCATCAAAAATAATATGATTGTAGTTAAAATCTCGTGCGTAGTGAAAGAGTGATGATAAAAATGCCGAAGCATCAAATTTTTCGTTTGCCATAAAATGTCCTTAATTTATTCTGATTTGATTATACTATAAAACAACCAACCTCACTAATGGTGTCCCGTTTTAATTCAATTTTTTAAAATCAGTGAAAATATTAAGGATTGAATATTTCACAGAATAAGCGTAGACTGGTATCGTTACTTTTAATAAAAATCTTGTAAATGCCTATTTATTAACATTAGTTATTTTTACAAGGTAAAAGGAGAGACTTTTGAAAGTCAAAGAAAAACAGTTTCTAGGACAACCACGTGGATTACTCACACTGTTTATGACAGAGATGTGGGAGCGATTTTCCTATTATGGCATGCGCGCCATTCTACTCTACTATATGTGGTCATTAATCGCTGACGGTCAACTCAACGTTAGTCGTGCTACGGCTGCTTCCATTATGGCCATTTATGCTTCAATGGTTTATCTCACTGGTGCGATTGGTGGTTTTGTCGCCGATCGCATACTCGGGCCACGTCGAACAGTTTTCTGGGGTGGCGTATTGATAATGGCTGGGCACATTGCTTTATCAACGCCATTTGGCGCTAAAGCTTTATTTTTATCAATCATTCTTATCGTACTCGGCACTGGCTTTTTGAAACCCAACGTTTCTACATTAGTGGGCTCACTATATAGTGATGCCGACAAACGTCGTGATGCTGGATTTTCTATTTTCGTTTTTGGGATTAACTTAGGTGGTTTTATTGCACCACTGTTGGTTGGAAAAGCGCAAGAAATAGCTGGCTACCATGTTGGATTTTCATTAGCTGCTATTGGTATGTTTATTGGTTTGATACAGTATCATTTCGGTGCGAATAAAAACTTGGCGCCTGCGACAATGCTGCCAAGTGATCCACTATCTGAAAATGAAATTAAACCCTTATTAACAAAGATAATTATGGGCGTTACGGCATTAATTTTGATCATTGTTGGTATGATATTAGTTGGTTGGAACAGTTTACCTGATTTCATTAATTTGCTAACCCTTGTTGCCATTTTAATTCCAGTCACTTATTTTATCACCATGATTTCTTCCAAGAAAGTAACCAAATCAGAGCGTTCCAGAGTAATTGCTTATATTCCATTATTTTTAGCCGCTGTTTTATTTTGGGCAATCGAAGAGCAAGGTGCCATTGTGTTAGCCACTTTTGCTGCAGAACGCGTTGATTTGTCTTTCTTTCCAGCTTCTTGGTTCCAATCTTTAAATCCATTTTTCATCATGCTTTACACACCATTTTTTGCCGTTTTGTGGTCAAAGTGGCAAAAGCAGCCGACATCACCAATGAAATTTGCGATTGGCTTAATGTTCGCTGGATCAAGCTTTCTGCTCATGGCCGTTCCCGGTTCCCTATTTGGGACAGATGTTAAAGTTTCACCTTTTTGGTTAGTTGGTTCATGGGCACTAGTCATTGTTGGTGAAATGTTGATTTCTCCAGTTGGCCTATCGGTCACGACAAAGTTGGCACCAAAAGCCTTTAATTCACAAATGATGTCGATGTGGTTTTTATCAAGTGCAGTAGGTTCTGCGCTTAACGCACAACTTGTGACACTATATAACGCCAAAAACGAAGTGAGTTACTTTTTCTGGTTTGGTTTAGGATCTGTCATATTGGGTGTGGTTCTCGTCTTCTTATCACGTTATATCCATCGCTTAATGCAAGGCGTTAACTAAAAAAGATTGTCCTTAGAAGGGCAATCTTTTTTAGTTTAACCAATTTGTAAAATAACCATAAACGCTACAAAAACTAGACCTAAACCATACATAATGGGATGAACTTGTTTACCACGACCTGTCACTAGCATCAAGAAAGGATAGACAATAAATCCTAAAGCAATACCATCAGAAATACTATAAGATAATGGCATACCTAACACTGTGAGAAAAGCTGCCGCTGCCATTGGAAAATCTTCCCAATCAATACTGCCTAAACTACCTGCCATCAAGACGCCTACAACAATTAAGGCTGGTGCTGTAACCTGCGAAGTAACAACAGTTAACAGTGGTGAAAAGGCTAAGGCAAGTATAAAGAAAATTCCTGTGAAAACACTAGTCAATCCAGTTCGACCACCAACAGCTATTCCTGTTGATGATTCGATATAGGCCGTTGTAGGTGACGTACCAAGCAACGAGCCACCAAGCATACCAATTGAGTCAGCCATTAGCGCCTTCCCTGCATTGGGCAATTCATTATTAACCAAAAAACCACCTGCACGAGCAGCACCAATTAATGAGCCAGCGGTATCAAAGAAAGCCACTAATAAGAATGTGACAACAGCAACTAGCATTTGTAACGACCCAAGGTCTTTCAATCCAAAAATTGCCTGTCCAAATGTGGGCTTTAAGCTGGGCACTGTACTAATAATTTCAGTAGGCGCGTGAACCTGTCCGATGATCAAACCAGCAACAGCGGTAATCACCAATCCAATGAAAATCGCCCCAGGAACGTGGCGAGCAAATAAAGCAAATGTCACCAAAATACCAAATATCGTCAATAATGTCGCAGGTTTACTCCAATCGCCAAACCCAATGATTGTATCCTTATTAGCCGCAACAATGCCACCATCAGACAACCCCAAAAAGGCGATGAAAAGACCAATACCACCTGCAATTGCTGATTTTAGATCAGCAGGAATCGCATTAATAATGACCTCACGAATTTTAAAAATAGTTAACAGCCAGAATATGATACCAGAAACAAACACAGCAGCCAAGGCCGTTTGCCATTTAACGCCCATCCCCAAAACAACAGAATAAGCAAAAAAAGCATTGATTCCCAAACCCGGTGCAATAGCAAATGGATATTTTGCAACGACACCCATAAATATTGTGGCAATCGCTGCAATTAACCCTGTGGCTGTAAACACAGCTCCCTTATCCATACCAGCCGCACCTAAAACACTTGGGTTGACAAACAAAATATACGCCATGGACACAAATGTGGTTAAACCAGCCACAAACTCAGTTCTAATCGTAGTGTGATTAGCGCTTAAGTTAAAATATTTCTCAATCATGCCTATTTTTTTCTCCTCACTTTTTAAATATGAACCGCACAAATACGGTTACGTCTCAAAATGACACAAGATTAATTGTCGCACTTTTTTGCATTGAATACAAAAGCACGGACAAATTTTGACCGTAAAAAAAGTAAGCGCTTTGCTTACTTAAGTGTCACAATTGTCGCACCATCACCACCCGCATTAGCGTTAGCGAAATGATATGAATCAACACGCCGGTCCGAACGTAAAAATTCGGTCACGCCTTGTCGTAGTGCACCTGTGCCTTTTCCATGAATAATTTCAACTGGACTAATATTAGCTAACACTGCTGTATCAAGGTATTTGTCTAGTTCGCTAAGGGCTGCTTCATAGCGTATGCCTCGCAAATCAAGCGTTGATTTCACCGTGGCACGTGCCGATCCTGCAGCTTTGGTACGGGTTATTTTCTGTTGTTTCTGCTTTGATTTTTCCTTTTGAGCCTTAATCGTCGCTTCAGTTTTTACAATGTCGTCTTCGTCAACCAACATCTTTAAAATGCCCATCTCAACTTCCCATTGACCATTACTATGCTTTTTCAAAAGCGTGCCTTGTTGTCCATAGGATTGTACGGTAATGTCATCTCCAGGTGATAATTGCTTGGCTTTTTTAGCTTTCTGAAGGACTTTATTCTTTTCTAAACTCACATTTTGGCGTAAATTATCAAGTTGCCCCTTCTTTTGTTGCAACTCTTGTTCGGTAGATGTGGCTTTTGCACCACCATTTAAACGTTCTCGACGAATTTCACTAATTAATTGCTCTGCTTTCTTTTTGGTAGCTGCAACAATGTGATTGGCTTCATTTTTGGCATCTAGCAATATACGCGCTTGATCTTTTTCAAGTTGCATTTCTTTCTCACGTAATGCTTCAGCTTGCGATTTTGTATCATTTAACTGATTAGTCAATGATACATTTTTCTTTTTTACCTCATCACGTTGCGCCACCAAATCAGCAATCATATTGTTCAGATCCTGGTCTGAGTCGTTGGTCAAGGAGGTCGCTGCACCAATCACATCCTCACCAAATCCTAAGCGCTTAGCAATCGCCAAAGCGTTAGATTGTCCAGGGACACCCATCAAAAATTGATAAGTTGGTTGTAGCGTTTCGACATCAAAAACCATTGAAGCATTTTGTGTCTCAGGTCGATTATAACCATATAACTTTAATTCAGGATAATGTGTCGTGGCAATAGTATAAGCTCCTAAGCTCGCAACTTTATCCAAAATAGCAATTGCCAACGCTGCCCCTTCAGCCGGATCGGTACCGGCACCGAGTTCATCGAAAATAACCAAACTTTTATCATCAATTTTGTCCAGCATCGACACAATATTTGCCATGTGCGAACTAAATGTTGACAGATTCTGCTCGATAGATTGCTCGTCACCGATATCCGCAAACACTTCTTTAAAAATACCGACAGTTGATGGTCGCTTCGTCGTAATAAACAATCCTGACTGTGCCATCAATTGCAGCAGTCCTAATGTCTTGATGGTAATTGTTTTACCACCGGTATTAGGTCCTGTAATGATAATTGTTTTATAGTGGTCACCAATTGCAATTTCATTAGCCACTGCAATTTTTTGATCCAATAATGGATGCCAAGCCTGAGCCAATGAAATATGATTGGCTGGATTTACAAGTGGTTGCATGGCATTTAATTTTGCAGCCAGTCGTGCTTTGGCATTTACAAAATCAAAATGACCGAGAATAGACACGTTACGTTGAATTTCAGTCACGTATGGCATTAACTCAGCTGATAATTCCTGTAACACCCGTTGCTCTTCTGCGTGTGCTTTGACGCGCAACTCACTAATTTTATTATTTAAATCAACAACCGACTGTGGCTCAATGTACAGTGTCAAACCAGATTGGCTTTGGTCATGGACAACGCCACCAAATTGATGACGATATTCCGCTTTGACCGGTATAACATAGCGATCGGAACGAATCGTGACGATCGGATCGCTCAAATACTGAGCAGATTTACCACGAGTAAACGCCTGCATTTGATTTTTAACCGCATTCTCATTACCCACAATTTTCCCGCGCAGAGATTTTAGTTCAAAAGATGCTTCATCATTAATGCGACCGGTTTCGTCAATAGCAATTTGAATCAGTCGCGTTACATCAGGTAACGTTGCTAAGTTTGCCGCCTGTTCTGGTAGCACATGCAATGATTCACCAATCGTTTCGTCTTGCATTTGTACAAAAAAATTAGCGATTGTGCCCGTATTACGTAGCACCTGACCTACCTGAGAAATTTCAGTTGCACTTAGTGACGCTTGTATTGTCAAACGCTTCAAATGAGCGCTGATATCAGCTAATTTACTGAGTGGAATACCACCCTTGAGGCGATCAATTAAAACAGCATCCGCTGTTTCTTGCAACCAATAATTGATTTCTTGCTCATCAATACTGGGCAATAGCGCACGACCTTCCTGTTGCCCTGACGAAGTCACTAAAAATGCCGCTAATTGGGATTTGATTTTATCGTATTCAAGTGTCTCTAAAACTTTACTGTTCATTTATTTTTCCTAAAATTACAACCACCAGTGATAAATTTGGTCAGCCAAAAACGGGGTTTTATCCAGTATGGTATTAAGCAGTGGCGTATTTAAAAATTGGTCCTGCACCCATGCATTGGGAACAACCGACAACATTTCAAGTACAAAAAAAGCAATGCTTGCACCAATAAGGCCACAAAATATCGCGCCCAAAACGCCATCTAACCAACCAAGAATCGGTATACGCCGCACAATTTTAATTGTTCTCAAAATAGCGTGACTGAGGATACCACCAACAATGATTATTAAACCAAATACCAGCCCAGAAGCTAGAAATTGCGACCCGTCGCCTATCACTGATTCTGGAATTGTGGTGCGGACAAATTGACCAGATACAATGTGTGTCAGATATTGCCCAACTGGTTGAGATAATTTAATCGCAATGTACCAGACCACTACCCAAAGAATTAGTCGTAGTAACGCACGTATGACCCCTTGACGATAGCCAGAAAAAATCCACAATAACACAAATAAGAACGATAATCCTAATATAATCATTGTTCTGTACGCTTAAAGATTTGATTCGAAGTACGCGAACGACTTTCCTGCTTTGCCGTATCAATAATACTTGACACGGCACTTGTTTTAGCCTTAGGTTGTGTAGGTATTTCGTTACGCTTCTTGTCGAGTTCAGCCTGTAACCGCGCGACTTGTTGCTGCAAATCATCTATTTCTGCTTGCTTGTAAAGCTGATCAGAAATTGCGTTAAATGTCACCAAAGTTGCTTGATCTAAAGGTGCAAGTTTTGGCGCAACAATAGCTATTTGGGCAAACTGCTTATTGATCAATTCTTCGGTTGCTTTAAAATGCGGAATGCTCGCATGGCCGGATATAATGTATTTTTTGCCGGCAATGACGGCTTTATATTGTCTTTTTGCTTGTTTTGTCATGTTTTAATTATACAATAAAACCTATCAACACGCTAAAAAACGAGGTCATCTGCTTTGATTAGATTATTCGCACTGACACAAACAGAATTAACAAACTCAAGGTTTTCCAACACATTACTAAACGATGAATCGATTTTGCAGAAAAATATTATGTGCAATAACAAGTTCGTCTTCTTTTAACTTTTCAATTTTTGCGTTATGATTAATGTATAAAGTAAACGTTTACATTGCTAAAATTATCATTTCATTAGGAGGAACCACAATGGCAGCATATTATATAGTCGAGATAAATCCTTCATCAAATCATGCCCTAATCAAGGCAGCTCACGTCTATCGTGTCACAGACGATCATCAATTCGATGCCACTAAAGTCATCTCATTCGACCGAGAAACGATTGTATCCAAAATCCAAAACGGATTTGGATTTAGAGTATTAACTAAAAGCGACGGGCAATGGCATGTCGGCAATCCCGTGGCAATTGATGAAAATGGTTATATTAAGATTACACCTGATGGTATTAAAGCTGATTATTTAGGCCATCTGCCAACTTATGACTAGTTTTATAACACCTAAAAACCGAAACTATCAATTTGATTTTGATATATGATTTGCCTTATAATTTTGTAGTAAGAGGTATTCAATGAAAAACGAAAAATTTATCAAATATTTGAGTTGGACAGCGACCATCATGTCAATTATGATGTATGTTTCTTACATCCCCCAAATTTTGAACAATCTCTCTGGTTCAAAAGGAAATCCCGTGCAACCCCTAGTTGCCGCTATAAATTGTGCCTTGTGGGTCACTTATGGTTTGATCAAAGAAGATCGTGACTTGCCATTAGCAGCAGCTAATTTCCCCGGTATTATTTTTGGTATTGTCACTTTCTGGACCGCCTTATAATATTCATTAATATTTTTAAGTTGACATGTTACGCATGTCTTTTTTTATACCTTTGCACACAAAAAAAGAGCCTGATGAATGGCTCGATTGCGCGATGTGCAAACAGTTCACATTATTGTTGGTGTGCGTTTAATACAGATTGCGCATGAGCCTCTGTATCCTTTGCATCTTGCAAAGCATTGTCTAATTGCTTTTGCAAATCGGAATTTTTGTTGTTAGCTTCATTTAGTTTTTGTTGCGCATCATTTAATTGATTTTGTAACTGTGAGGCTTTGTTATTAGCTTCTGAAAGCTGATTTCGTCAATTTTTTGTTGAATTTCTTGTTGCTTTTGTTGTAATTCTTGTTGCTTTTGGTTATTAGCTTGAGTCAATTGATCTTTAGCCTGTGTTAATTGGTTTTGCAGACTAGTTAATTGAGATTGCATGTTTGACACATTATTTTGCGCATCCGTCAATTGATTTTGCGCTGTCGTAGTTTGCGTGCTCAATGATGTAATTTTGTTTGACTGTGCTGTCAATTTATCACCTAACTGGTCAATAATTGAGCGTGTATGGCTTAAATTAGGTGACCCTTGCCATGTGTTATTGTCGGCTAAAACGATTCCTGTGCCAAAAGCGGCGGCAATAGCTATCGTAGCAATAGTTTTTTTGTACTTCATCATTTCTCCTAGAAAATTGTTCATAATTTGCACATGTTTAATATCATACTTTGTATATATACATTTGTCAATTAAAATATATACATTATTTTATTTATTTTTTGCATTAAAAACGTTGCCATAAAGCTATTGCTATTCGTTTATCAATATTTAACCGTTTTTGTTATATTTATGTTCAAAAACGATACCAAAATCTAAAAAAGACATTAGCGAAAGCCAATGTCTTTTAACGTGATGTGATGATACTTCATTGTCAACTAGGGTCATTTTTTAAAATGATAATAAATCATTGCCGTTACCATCATCAATCCTAATGCCAAACAAAACACAAAGTACAACCAAATGTTGATGTAATCCTCAGAACTTAAATACATGGCAATATCTCCTTAAAAATATTACCCCTCTTGTTAATTATTTTACACCCATTTTTATCATTCTGAACTCATGATATATTACCGTATTATCACAAAAAAAGGTATGTTGTGTCACGGCTTTTCATGTTTCATGACAATAAAATAATTAATCATCGCAACTGCAATCATTATAGTGGCTAATATCTTGAACCATAACGCTTCAATGACCATGCTGAGTATGATGCTGCCAACAATAGTCATCAAAACGAGATTGTTCGCTGTCTTTAAATTCACGGCGCCTCTCCATTTCAAAGCTCATTTAATTGCCATTATACACTTATCTTATTATAAAAAAAGGTTCAATCAACTTGTTAGATTGAACCTTTAGTATTTTTTTATTCTAGTCCATCAACTAAAGAATAGGTTACTGACCCCGCATAAGTCCCGATTTTTTCAGATCGTGCGGCTTGCACTAGCAAACCGTGATCGGCGTCAGTTGTATATGTCCAATGACCAGCAGTTGCCGCATCACCAATGGTGCCAGCCGTGAAATCACTCGCATTTAAAATCGTTTGCGCTTGGTCGTTTAATGATAACACCTCATTGGTGCCATTCTTCTTAAAACCGTATTGTCGACTACCTGTTCCGGTCACTAATGCTTGTAGCCTGAATGAAGCTGTTTGGGAACGCGAGTCATAAATATCAAAAGTTTGTGTATTATCCCCACTACCATTACGACTCAGCCAGACGGGTGTGTTGTCGGCCGGGAAAATTGGGTTGGATAAAGCGTAATTCCAAACGCTTGGATTAACTGTATAGCTGTTCGCTAACACTCCAGGTTCAAAACGAATCCCAAAAGCAGGCTTTAATTTAGTTTCACTATTATTCGTGGCTAACGGCGGGCTCATTTGATCCCCAGGCGTTCCATTGCCGTCCCAAGCGCCGTTGATACTGCCAATTTCAGCTACATAACGTGCTGTAACAGTGTCATTGTTCGCCGCATAGCATAAAATTGTTAGTGGCGTATTGGCAATAACAATTCGCATATTGTCTTGCTGAAGTGGTGCTGTGGCGACACTTCTCATTGAAAAAGAATCGACACTATCCAATGTAAGTGATGAACCGGAAGTCGCTGTGCCATTAAATACACGAGCCGTTGCCGCATTCCTGATATTTTTTGATGTCAGTGTGGTTTGACTGTTCGACTGTGCTTTAATATTTAAAATGGCAACCTTATCCATTTGAATTAAACCAGTATTGCTGGTTATTGTTGTGACTGCGTTAGGTCCAAAGGTAATATTTGTATTTGTCAAGCCAGTTCCACCCGAAACGAACGAACTAGTTGCAGTTTGGTAACTTGAACTCGAGTCTGTTGCATACCCATCAATCGTGGCTGTTAGGATACCATTATTAGTGATATTAACTATTTTGCCAGCATTGTTCCCAGAAGCAATAGTATTTGTGTTGACATGATTATTGATGGTTAGAGTAGCACCACTACCAACTGTAAAATTAACTGAAGAGGTAGGAAATCCAACACCATCCCTCATATTGAACATAGCTATGCTGTTTCCACCTAATCCTGGCCCCCACGTCATCGTAGTATCGCCATCAACAACTGTTAGATCTGTTGTACGACAGAAATTGTCACCTGATTGTCCGCCAAGTGCCAACAAGTTAGTGCCTGTAAACTTTATGGGAACATAACCAGTCGTTAACATTTGGCTTTTGCCGTCATGTATATTTGGATAGTTAATTAAGACATTATCATACGTCACGGTACCATTAGCAGTACCTTGGTCCCCTGCACCCGTGAATAGGGAGTTGGCACTCAACAAATATCCAGCCACAGTTTTTGTGGCATCTGTTGGATCAGGAACTCCTGCTAGTGTACCAGTTGTATTAGCAACATTACTTTCTGATGATTTCAGATTGCGAACAAACACATCAACAAGTGTAGACTTGTCCATTTTAAATGAAGAATTGTCCTGCTCAGTGACATAATACATATGATCATTAAAATCAATATCAATTGTGTCTTTGAACACCGAATTAATTTCGTGTTGTTGTTTGACTAGGGTAATATCGTTATCAACTGATATTTTAATGCTAGTGGGCGTTTTATTATCAGTCCCGTTCCAATACCCCGAGTTATTTCCTAATCCAAGCAACATATCCAAATCTTGTCCCGTCGTAATATGATAAACATCCCCATCCTTCGTCACATCAGCATTGACCGTTGTGGCAAAAACAAATCCAATCAGCATCGTGAAAAATAAAAGTAAAAATTGTATTTTTTTGTTATTCTTCATCGTCATGGTCCTTTTTCCGTTTCATTAAAATGATCCACCAAATTAGGGCGAGAATAATCAACAAGAGAATCACAATCAGTAGCCACCCCCATTCAAAGCTCCCCCGAACACTTATCGGTTGATTGGCAACTTTTTCAGCTTTCTTGACTGTAAATGGTTCGCGCCATTCCCAATGATGACCCTTTTGATCGGTAGCAGTGCCGACGAAGTGATATTTTCCAGCTGGAATCGTTTTTGAATAACGAATGACATAGTTAAATTCAGAATTAGGTGCTACTGATCCTGAAGCAACTGTTTTCGTGTTCAAAGTTTCGCCCGTTTTATCATTGACAGCTTTAGCATCAATTTTTAATTTTGAGATATTGATATTTGTGGGATTCGCCATTGTGACAATCACGCCAGGCAAATAATGGTACTGACCGACTTTAATCTTGTTGATTTGTAGTGCAGGATCAACAGCGTTATCATTTTGGCGGACAACAATACCTTTCACATAGGCAAATTTGTTCGTAATACCGTTTTTTTCGTTTTTTGTCAGCCGTTCAACTCGAACTGCACCAGCGACAATACCATCAAACGTTTTGTCTGGCATCGTTAAAGTGACTGAAAATTGTTTGCTGGCGTTAGCCGGTACTGTGATCTGGGTTGTACTCAACTTCGTCATACTTTTAATTTGCAGGTTTGGCGTTGCACCCACGCCCTTACCATTGCCAGCAGAAGAGTAATCAATAATGACATTATCTGATGTTTGAGCGGGATTAACAGCAATTTCGTATGTCGATGACACGTTGGACATGTTTTTAACGCCTAATGTCAATGTTGTGGTTTGCCCAGGTTGCATTTTCAAATCATAATAAGACTGATTTGAGGCTTGTAGCTCATTTGGCTGGCTAATAATGGAAAAACCTGATTGTTCAGCAACATCAGCAGCGAAAACAGGGTGACTAACAGCACAAAATAGGGTTGCTGCCAGCACTGCGATTATCTTTTTTATCATGTAAGACCTCTTGCGTTTATGAAACGAAAAGCAGGTCATGGTTGGCCTGCTTTTGCGTCATTTATTTAGCATTTAACAGCACAATTACTCAAGGCCACCATCGTTTATAGTGTATGTGATTGTACCTGAATAAGTACCAGTCTTGGCAGCATTACCGACTGTTATATGGCCTGTTGAAGCGGTTGTAGCTAGGGTACCGTTAGAATCAACGCCACCTGAGAGAACTGTGTTAGATGTTAGGATATTTGCGCCTGTCGCTCCTGTCAACGGAGATGACGCCGTCGTATCAATTGACATAGCAGTGACAGGTAATGTGTCATCGCCACTAGTCATATTAGAAGCTACAGCAGTCACAGTGTAGCCAGTTGATCCACCACGCCCATCAGTCACTTGGAGATCACCAGTTCCTGTAATGTTTTGTTGTGTTTGTGCAGCTGTTGTTGTCATTGAACCCCATGCAAAACTTGGCACACTATCTAATGTCAGCGCGGTAGTATCCCCAGTTAGCGTTAGGCTTGTAGTTCCATTTACCGTATCATTCACAGCTGCGTTAGCGATAAGTGGTGCACTAATGGCAAACGCACCAGTAAGTGCAACAGAAACAATGATTGCTGTTATTTTTTGAGTGTTTTTTGTCATAGCTTTCTCCCGTCATCGCCACCCATCTAGTTCATATTTTGGTTTGAATATGGTAGCGTTTACAATTAATTTATTACACCATAATTATAACATATATTTTCATTTATTTATCTATTTTTAGTGTTTTATAGTCATTATCAGCGTGAAAAATAACATTATGATAACAAAAAAACGTTCTATCAAGAATTTTGATAGAACGGCTAGAATAGCGCTAGAGGGAGTCGAACCCTCGATTTCGGCCTGAGAAGCCGACGTCTTAACCACTTGACCATAGCGCCATAACAAATATTAAGTATACCGAAAAAAAAGCCTCTCGTCAACATGTTTTTTAAGTCTCGACTTCGTCACGACGCTTAGACGGGCTAATCGGCAACACATGTTATCGACCTCACCCTCAAAAACTGCTATACTTGCTAATATGCAAACAGTTATTCAAGTTACTTCCGGACAATTACAAAAGATGGCGCAATACTATGCCAAGTATAGCGGTAATGTGATTCCCAATGGTGCTATTTTTTCAGCCCGCACCCCAACCGCACACATTACTGGCTACCAATCGGGCAAAGTTATGTTTCAAGGTAAAGGACATAGTCTTGAAGCAGCTAAATGGCAAACTCTGACACCTGCAAGTAAAGCAAATCACAATTCAGACAGTATACCAATTGATTTTAAAAATTGGTCTGTATTAGGATCTGACGAAGTTGGTGCCGGTGCGTATTTTGGTCCACTAACAACTGCTGCAGTTTTTGTCAGTGAGGACGATCTTGACTGGGTACGTCAATTAGGTATTGCGGATTCAAAAACGTTAACCGATCAAAAAATGAGAGCCATTGCACCAGAAATAATTGCACGTCTACCACATCATGTCGTTAATTTGATGCCAGAAAAGTACAATCAACTGCAACCAAATAATAATGTCAATCAACTAAAAGCAATTTCGCACAATTTTGCGTTGGCAAAAGTGCTTGACAAAATTGCACCGGCAAAACCACGAGCAATTTTAATCGATCAATTTGCACAACGCGATACCTACTATCGTTATCTTAGTAGATCACACCAACCGCGTATTATTTCAGAAAATGTTTATTTCACGACGAAAGGCGAGCAATACCACCTAAGCGTTGCCGCAGCTTCAATTCTAGCTAGAGTCGTAGAGCTGAACACACTCAAACAACTCAGCAAAGACGCCGGTGTGGCACTGCCTATTGGCGCTGGTCACGCGGTTGACGAAGTTGCCGCTCAACTACTACGCAACGGCAAAGACCTTAGTCAATTTGCCAAATTACATTTCGCCAACACAAAAAAAGCTGAACATCTTGTATAAAGTGTTCAGCTTTTTAAATTAGTTTGCTTTTGGCTTATCATCTGTTAATTCGTCAACAGCTTTTTCAGCAGAAACTTCTTCTACATCAGCAGTAGACTCTGCTGCAACTGTCTCATCTGATTTTTCCTCATCAGCCAAATCATCTAGTGCAGATTCCAGATCAACATCATCCTGCGTTAATTCGATATCCTCACTGGCAAACTTGTCACGTAAATCGGCAATTGCATCCTGTGTTTTGGCAACATAAGGCGATACAAAGTCTTTCGCCTTATCAACGTACGGTGCTGCTTGATCGGTAATTTCCTTGAGCTTACCAGAAGCTGAATCTAACTGATCACCATATTTTTCTTGGCTTTGTGACTTTAGTTCTGTGGCTTTAGCTTTAGCTTTTTCAGTGACGTCTCCCGCTAAATCCGCAGCAGCATAAGCAGCATCATAGGCTTTGTCACGCAATAGAACACCTGTTTCTTGTGCTTTTTCAGTGAGCTGATCCTGCTTAGTTTTAGGTAAAGCTTTGAATGCAACAACCGCTGCCGCCCCAGCTAAAATTCCAAAAAATAAACCTTTTGCTTTTGACATGTGTTAGACCTCCGTCTTTTTTGATTTGAATTTGTTCATTGCAGCTGACGTTGCTTTTTTTGCAACCACAGCCGCCACACCACCAGCTCCAGCACTCGCCGTAGCTTTTGCACTAGAGAATCGGTTCGTAACATTTTGCACCGAACTATTGAGATGTGATACCGTTTCCGACAGATCAGCCATCGCTTGAACAGTCGGGTCAAGTTTTTTAACCTTGCCGTTCACATCGTTCAACAATGTGTTAGCATTACCGAGTATTTCATTACTTGATCTTGCAATTGTATCGACGTCCAGCGTAATAACACCTAGAGAGCGTGTTAAACGCATTAGGAAAATACCGATAAAAATCACCAAAATTAAAAATGCAACGGCGAAAATCAGTAAAGCAAGTTGTCCAGGTTCCATATACTCCTCCTTGTTGATGCTACTAGAATCACGTTTTGTTAAACTTTTATGAAAAATAAAACGTTTTCAATTAGGTTAATTATAACAAAAAAAATCGTTCAATGAACGACTTTTTTTAAACTTGATCTTACACTTCAATTTGTTATATCAGTGGGCATAATCCACAGCACGCGTTTCACGAATAATCGTAATCTTAACGTGACCAGGATAGTCCAACTTTTCTTCAACAGTAGATTTAATATCATGTGCCAATACTGTGGCCTGCAAATCATTGACTCTGGTAGGTTCAACAATGACGCGAATTTCTCGTCCTGCTTGAATCGCATAAGCAGTATGCACGCCAGGATAATTGTTAGCAATAGCTTCCAAATCCTTTAAACGCTGTACATAATTTTCTAGTGACTCACTACGAGCCCCAGGTCGAGCTGCACTAATGCCATCAGCTGCAGCAACCAAATCTGAAATTGGAGAAATCGACTCAACGTCACCATGATGAGAAGCTATTGCATTGATAACAATCGGCTTTTCTTCAAACTTTTCAGCCAATCGAACGCCTAACTCAACATGTGATCCTTCAACTTCAGCATCAACTGCTTTTCCAATATCGTGTAATAAACCAGCGCGCTTCGCAAGCGCGACATCCATTTTAAGCTCTGCTGCCATCATTCCCGCAAGTTTTGCGACCTCGATTGAATGTTGGAGCACATTTTGTCCGTATGAAGTTCGATAATTCATACGTCCAATCATTTTGATCAAATCAGGGTGAATACCGCGTAGACCCAATTCAAATACAGTCTGTTCACCTTTTTCACGAATGGTTTCATCCATTTGGCGTCTTGATTTTTCAACCATCTCTTCAATACGAGACGGATTGATTCGACCGTCTGCCACTAATGCGTCAAGGGCCATTTTGGCAATTTCTCGACGAACAGGGTCAAAGCCACTCAAGACAACCGACTCAGGTGTATCATCAATGATCAAATCAATACCAGTCAAAGACTCAAGTGTTCGAATATTGCGGCCTTCACGCCCAATGATTCGACCTTTCATATCTTCACTTGGTAAGTTCACAACAGATACAGTAACATCAGCCACCGAGTCTGCTGCCGACCGCTGAATCGCTTGCACGACGATATTACGTGCTCGTTTTTCAGCTTCGCTCGTTGCGTCGTCCTGTGCTTCCTTAATTAGGGCAGCACGCTGGCGAACGAGCGTTGTCTTTGTTTTACTTAAAATTTGTTCTTTAGCATCGTCTGGAGAAAGTTGACCGATTTCTTCCAACTTTTCCTGTTGTGATACCATCAAATTCTGGGCAACCGTGTGTTTCTTTTCTGCATCGTCCAAACGTGTCTGGACCTGATTTTCTTTTTGAATCAGAGAAGCATCACGTTGATTGAGGGCCGCATCTTTTTTATCGAGGTTACTGATACGGTCTTCAAGCCTTTGTTCTTGTTGTTGCAACTGCGTTTGCCGGTCTTTGAATGCATCATCGACCTTGTTACGATAAGTCTGTGCCAAATCTTTGGCATCAACTTCAGCTGCACGTTTTAAACTTTTAGCTTCTTTATTTGCTTGTTCAAGAATGTTAGCTGCAATTTGTTTAGTAGAAGCTACTTGGCGTGCATCTTGAGATTTACGCATATAGTAGCCAATGCCATAACCAATCACAATTGCGAAGAGCGCTGAAATGATTGTAACTATCATGTTAGCATTTCCTTTCAGCTTGTGAAACTCTATTTTCACATACATTAAGTATAGCGATTATTAGAGTTCCGGTCAATAGTGAGGATAGTGGCTAAACGGTTATTGTTACGGATCAAATTTAATTTTTAAATCGCCGTGCTAGTTCTCTTTCTTGATCACGTTTTTTTATATCAGTACGTTTATCGTACTTCTTTTTGCCACGACCAATGCCAATCAATACTTTGGCAAAGCCATGTTTCAGATACACTTTGAGCGGTACAATTGTCACACCCTGTTCTTGTGCAGCTTTTGCTAACGTGAGGATTTCTCGCTTGTGAAGTAAAAGTTGCCGAGTACGTAAAGGATCAACATTAAATTGATTACCCTGCGCATAAGAAGCAATATTGACATTCGTTAACAGCGCATTCCCATCATGTATGGTAACGAATCCGTCACTAATTGTAATTTGTGAGGCGCGCACTGACTTGATTTCTGTCCCCGTCAGCGAAATACCCGCCTCAAAGGTTTCTGAAATTGCATAATTAAACCTAGCTTTTCGATTTTGAGCAAGATATTGTTCATTCTGTTTTTTCTTTGCCATTCAAAACCACCTTAGAAATTACGTTTACTATCTCGTTTGTGCCCTTGTTTGCTGTCCAATGGTCCTCGCTTAGTTTTTGGACCTTCTGACTTGCCGCGACGTTCATTTTTACGACGTTCATCGCGGTTACGTCCTTTTCCAAATTTGCCATGCGATTGAGAAGCAACGCGGATAGTAGTGGTTGGTGCATCTTGCGGATTGACCAACATAAAGTCAACTGTACGCTCATCCTTATTAACTCGAATCACTTTGACACGAACCTTTTGACCAATCTGGAAAATATGGTGTTTGGATCGCCCAATCAGTGCTGCGTGTGACTCATCGTACTCATAATGATCATCTGTCAGATTTGATATATGCACCAGTCCTTCAACAGTATTTTCTAGACTAATAAACAGACCAAATTTCAGAGCTGAATTGACAACACCGTCAAACTCTAGTCCTATCTTATCAAGCATATATTCAGCTTTTTTGAGTGCATCAACATCACGTTCTGTATCAATGGCGCGACGCTCACGAGTACTAGTATCTTCACCGATTTGGCCAAGATGGCTGGCATACTTTTCTTGTGCTGATACACCATAACCGTTTTGAGTGTACCATTTAATCAACCGATGCACAGTTAAATCGGGATAGCGTCGGATCGGTGAAGTGAAGTGTGTATAAAAATCAGCGCCCAAACCAAAGTGCCCAACTGGATCCGGTGAATATTTAGCTTGCTTCATCGCACGCAACATCATTGTCGAAATCATTTGTTCAGCAGGGTCACCGGCAACATCATTCATTAGTTTTTGCAGCATAATTGGTGTCACTTTATTTGGATCTCCAATCACTGGATGTCCTAAAGCTTTTGAAAATTCAAAAAATGATTTGGCACGTTCTGCGTCTGGTGTTTCATGAATACGATATAAAAATGGTACTTCTAATTTGTCAAAATGCTCAGCAACAGTTTCGTTAGCTGCCAACATAAAGGATTCAATCATACGCTCAGCTGTGCCACGTTCGCGCAGCTTAATATCGACGGCTTTACCCTCGTCGTCAACAATGATTTGCGCCTCTGGTGCGTCAAACTCAATCGCACCACGCTGCTTACGCATATTGTACAAAATATCATGCAACTCCCCCATCACTTTGAACATAGGTACTAAGTTTGCATACTCTTCTTGAACAAAAACGTCCCCTTCGAGAATTTTATTCACTGCATCATAAGTCATACGAGCATGTGACTTCATAACCGAAGTATGTAACCGATGTTTGACAACTTTACCTTGTGGATTAATTTCCATTTCAGCTGACATGGCCAAACGAACAACATTGGGATTAAGTGAAGCAATACCATTAGAAATATTACGTGGCAACATTGGAATGACACGATCCGTCAAATACACTGATGTACCACGATTATATGCTTCGCGATCAATGCTCGAGCCTTCCGTCACGTAATGGGAAACGTCAGCAATATGAACACCTAAATGGTAATTACCATTGTCTAACTTCCAAGCAACAACCGCATCATCAATATCTTTGGTATCCGCACCATCAATGGTCACCAATGTTTGCTCGGTGATATCCTCACGACCAGCCCATTCAGATTCTGGTACATCTGTTGGTATTTTACCAGCATCCGCTAGCACATCAGCAGGAAACTCATTGGGAACTTTTTTGCTGTAAACAATCTGCAAAATATCCATTCCTGGTTCATCTTTGTAACCAAGCGTTTCAGTGACGGTTGCTACGAGCTCTTTGGGGTGAATTTGGTCGGGAAAACGTACAACTTCAGCCACAACAACCTGACCATCATTTGGCTTCAAGCCTTCCCCATTAACCAAGACTTTGAAACTCATCGCTTTTTTATCGCTAATGGTAAGTTCCCCAATCATGTCCTTGGCATCAGAGCCAAGCGAAAAAGTACCCACAATTCTCTCGTAAGCATGCTCTAATATTTCAACTACTTTACCTTCAGGACCGCGATCTGGAGAAGGCGAAGGTTTAATCGTTTCAACTCGAACACGGTCACCTTGCATTGCTTGCAATGTGTTTTCGGGATTGATAAAAAAGTCTGGTAATTCATCATCATACTTGACAAAGCCAAAACCTTTGTCATTAGCACGGTACTCACCAAACGTGTAGCCCGCATTCGGGTTATACTGATATTGTTGTTCACGATCAAGTGCATCGCCACTTCGGACAAGCGCGTTCAGCGCATTAACCACTTGTTTATAACCAGCACTATCATTCATACGTAGACCATCAGCTAGATTTTGAGCTGAAAAGGACTGTGATGAATTGGCCTTTAAAAAGCCATTCAGCTGTGCTTTTAATTCTTCTAAATGCATGTGTTTTCCTTTTAAATTAAGTATTTTCTTTTTAATAACGCAACGTTTGCTACAAAAAAAGTCAGTCTACGAAAAAAGCGTAAACTGACCAATTCGTTTTTTAATGAGCTGAGACGTACATCAGCGCAAAACCAATAATGAACCATAGCGCCCCAAGAACAGACGTTGCACGGCGCATAACCGCTTCAAATCCTCGAGACTTGCGCTCAGCGAACAAATCGCCAGCACCACCAGATAAAGCTGATAACGCGTCCTGTTGTTTACTAGGTTGCATCATGACTGTGACGATAAGCATAAAGCCTACGACAATCAAAGCAACGGTGAGTGTCTTTTCCACAATCATAACCTCTACTTAAATCGATATTTCTATTATAGCAAATCTATCCCTAAATCGCTAGTATTGGAGAAACCGTCGCTCATTCATTGCCTAGAGACAAGCTGAACATGAGAATACCGCCAGCGATGGCGACATTTAAGCTTTCTGCTTGTCCCTGAATTGGAATATACAAATTAGCTGTTGTTTTAGCTGCCAATTCATCTGACATGCCTTGCCCTTCGTTTCCTAAAATCAATCCAAACTGTGTGCTTGGCTCAATATCACGATATGATTGCGCTGCTTCATTCAACTGAGAACCATATACTGGCAAACCGTTATTTGTCAACGCATCAACCCATTGATTGAGATCACCATTTAGAACTTCTAAGTGAAATTGAGAGCCTTGCATAGCTCGTACTACTTTAGGCGCAAAAGCGTCTGCAGTGCCTTCACCTAGTACAACACCTTTAAAGCCAGCAGCATCAGCTGTTCTAACTAATGTTCCAACGTTACCGGGATCTTGAATTTGGTCAAGCAATAACCACGCACCATCATGAACGTATGCGGGATCGAATGTCTTTTCAGGTAAACTGATCTCTGCAAAAATCCCTTGTGGTGTATTAGTGCCAGCAATATGCTTAGCAACTTCTTCACTGATTTCAAAAGCGGGTACACCATGTGGTACTTCTGGTAAATGTAGTGCCATTTGTGATGATGTTGCCATGACTGCATGAAACTTAGCGTTCGCCTTAACCGCTTCTTCGACTAAGTGCCAGCCATCAAGCAAATAAGTATGATTTTCTAATCGACCTTTTTTTGACGATAATTTTGCCCATGCTTTGACACGTGAATTTTGATTTGAAATAATTCTTTCCATGTACTTTTCTTTCTATGATTGTTGAAACGCAAAATTTACTCTAATTCTAGCGTTTTTGTTTACCGGCATTGCGTCCTTTTTTGCTTTGATTGCTCTGAGAAGGCTTTCTCGACGCTTGAGCGTTATTAAGAATCGATGGATTAGTTGGTGCAGTCGCCGCTTCAGCCATTAGATCATCAGCAGTTTTCTTAATCTTAAATTCACCAGCCACGCGCTTTTCGAGACCTGGACGTTGCAAATGCTGAATAAACGATTGAATCAAAGCAAAAATACCACCAACCACAAAGTAAAGACCAATCGCGCCACTTGCAATCATCGCAAAACCAAAAATCATGATTGGACTAATAAACATCATAGCTGCTGATGTTTTACGTTGCTCTTGTGGCATGTGTTGCATCATTAACCACGCTTGAGCTAAATAAATAATACCGGCGATAATCGCAAAGACAAGTTGTGGTTTCCCAAGATCAAAATTGAAAAATGATGCCCCCTTTAGGGCTGGTGCATGCAAAATGGCTGAATACAAGCCTGAAAAGACTGGCAGTTGCATCGCCATTGTCAAAAAGGACATGCCACCCATGACACTGACATCGTTTTCTCGATAGAGTGACATCATTGACATACTAGCCTTTTGTTGCTCTTCTGGTGTACCAGCTTTACGCGAAATGGCCTGTAATTTGTCAATTTCAGGTTTCAGTGTCTGCATCTTGATTTGATTAATTGTCGTATTCACTTGTTGATTCAAGAAAAACGGTAACAAAATCAAACGTAGAATGGCTGTGATAATCACAATCGCCCAACCAATGCCGTCAACCCCACCAATAAAGTGAGCAATGTTGGTCATTACTTCAGCAAGCGGATGACCAATCCAACGATACATACGACTATTTTGATCATAACCGCCCGTCAATAACACAATATCTAAAATCACAAACGCAATAGTTAAAACGCGCTTTAGTTGTTTCATAATCAAAGTTTCTCCTCGAAAACCGTGTTTAAAAATCATCGTATAATTACAAATTATAATTATACCAAGAATTAGTATCGAATAGCAAAAACATTTGATTCAAATGGTGCAATTGATTCAATTTCAACGTCATCAACGCGACTATAAAATCCCGGTCCCTTTTTGATAGTGGTTAAAAAATTAGCCATGTTTTCTTCTGTCCCTTGGGCTTGTATTGTGACCGAGCCATCTTTTCGGTTACGCACCCAACCAACGATATTATTTTTTTGTGCCGCCTGTTGCGCAAACCATCTAAACCCAACACCTTGTACAACACCAAATACGTTAACTTCCAGCGTTTTCATTTTCATCCTCATGGTACAAAGGGAGATGAATTGTAAAAATTGAACCTGACCCTTCAGCACTTTCCAAGGCAATTTCACCACCATAAGCTTCTACCAATCGTTGGGCTATGCTTAACCCAAGCCCGTTACCGCCTTTGGCGCGAGATCTAGCCTTATCAACACGATAAAAGCGATCAAACACACGTTGAGAGTCTTTAGCAGAAAGGCCCTCACCGAAATCTTGCACCCCAATTTCCACACGATTAGCTGTTTGAGACAAGGCAAAATGAATTTCTCTTCGGTCTAACGAATATTTGACCGCGTTATCTGCTAAAATAATCAAAATTTGTTCCATATGGTCCTGACGAATTTTAACTTCAGCTTGCTGAGATAAATCGTCGTCAAGTGTAAAAATAAAATCCGGATGTATCAATTTGAAATTATCATACACGCGATGAACGGTACCACCAACATCAGTGATTTCTTTGATATTTTCGATTGGAATTTGTTCTGCTCGTGTCAAATTTAACATTTCATTGATGAGTGTCTCCATCCGTTGTACTTCAGCCAGAGATGACTTTATCGAATCATCAAGTACCTCCGGATCATCTTTACCCCAACGGTTCAGCAGTTCCATATGTCCTTTAACAATGGCAACAGGTGTCCGCAACTCATGTGAAACATCCGACACAAATTGTTGTTGCGCGCCAATTAAACCTTGTAATCGATCAATCGTACGATTTAAAATTCGTGTTAAATCCGAAAATTCATCATTAGCACCTACTTCACTAACACGCACGTCTGTCATTGGATCATCTTCAAACGCCTCAATTGTACTTTCTATCGATGTGACTGGTCTCAAAATTAATCGTGTCAACAAAAAAGCAAAAATGAAAATAGCAAATCCACCCAGAATAACAATCGACCACAACCACATAATCATCGCATCTGGCGGATTGCCATAATACTTTTGAACTAATGCCGTTACAATGAGTGCAAAAATAATAAAGATAACAAAAAAGCCAGACGCCATTCCAATTGCTAACTGCCAACGCAGTGAGAAGCGACGTGCGGCTTTTTCAGTTGTGTTTCTATCAGTATCCATATTTTAGTTCCTAAAATCAGCTACGCATAACATAACCGGTACCACGTACTGTTTGGATATATGACGCTTTGCTTTCTGGGTCATCAATCTTATTGCGAAGATATCGGATATAAACATCAACAACGTTTGTTTCAACTTCTGAGTCGAATCCCCAAACTTCTTTAAGCAATTGCTCACGAGACTGTACAACGTTGATATTTTCAACGAGTGTCAATAACAAATCGTACTCACGTTTTGTCAAGTTGATAATTTGATCATCTCGACGTGCAATACGATTTTCCTTTTCGATGCGCAAATCTTTAAAATTAATGATTGAACGGTGCTTATCGTTCACTTCCGTCTCAATGGCAATACGACGCAAAAGCGAGCGAATTCGAGCCAAAAGTTCTTCAATAGCGAAAGGCTTAACCAAGTAATCGTCAGCACCATAATCCAAACCAGAAACGCGATCAATCACTGAATCTCGAGCTGTCATCATGATAATTGGCGTTTTCTTTGCCTCACGAAGACGACGCGCTACTTCCAAACCATTTAACTCAGGCAACATCAAATCAAGCAAAATAACATCATAATCATTTTCTAATGCCAAATCTAAACCTGAACGGCCATCATGAACTGTTTCAACTTCATATCCTTCATGCTTAAGTTCAAGACCAACAAACTTTGCCAAGTTTTCCTCATCTTCAACAATCAATACTTTACTCATTTTTTGTCCTCAACATTTTAAATCGGTTTAAACCGAGTCTATATTATATTCTATTACTCACTTTAGTTTAGATGATTTTGATATTTTTTGCAAGTGTTTTCTCATTCTTTGAAAAAATCATCTAATTTTGCTAAACGAGGGTCTAATTTAGCGCTATTATCACTCATTTTCTCATTTTTATATGTTTCTTCACTGATGACATGCCAATCGTTGCCTGATGGCAAAATATCACTATTTTCTTCTTCAGTCGTTAAAATTTGTAGCGGTAAATTAGCAATAATATTATCTAAAATAGCATCATCCACATTCAGCACATCGTTTTCAAGGACAAATACGGCGTCTGTTTCTTCAAATTCGGATAAGCGCGTCACTTCTTCAATGTATCGTTCCTCAAATGTCACATCAATTGGCAGCTCAACAGCATCCAAAGAACGTGACGAGGGTACGGTAATTGTGCCTTTAACCGTCACTTTTAAAATGATATCTTCGTTACCTAAATAACTGATTTGCCCCACAACTTCTAAAGGCGACAACGCTAAAACGGTCTCAGGGAAACGTTCTTTAGCAATAGGTTCAAGATTTATCTGTTCAGCCAACAGCATGGGCTTTTGACGATATTTTAATAATTGGTTCTTTGCAAATTTCATTTTATTTCTCCACAAATATTGGTGCGCGTGTCACATCTTGTTGTTCAGTCGCATTGTTGGCAAGGAGTTGCCATAGTTTGCCGGCTTTATAGTCTAAACGCAATTGCGCTCTGGCTAAGTTACTGTCAACTTTACTAATCAATGGTAAAGTTACGTCTCTTTTGATTTCATTCAAATACTGTTGCCCATTCGGTGTGAAACCCAAAACTCTCAAATATGGGTCTTGCATTGCGGCCTGCATTTGGTCAACCTTAACATTCAGCAACGTGTACAATAATGTGCGTTGCATTCGTGCAAACGTATAACGTTTTGATTTAGTTCTTTTAATAAAATTTTGGTAATTCGTAGGTGCTGGTTCTGTTAACATAACTGAGGCCAAACGATGTTCCAATCCTTCCGCCATTTGGTAGACTTGCCCTAGCTGGCCAACCGTATCTGTTGTAATACGATACTTCAACAGGGGCCAAAACTTTTCCTCAAAATTGATTGTGGAGGCTTCAGACGTCAAAGTTTGATAAACATCATTTGGTACAACATTTTTTATTTTTTCTGCACGATCTTTGTGGAGGGCCAGACGAATGGCAGAAGCAGACGCAATTTCTTGTGTTTCTGAAAAATGTAATTCATGATATCCTGCAGCTACGCGTTGAATCGGTATCAGTTCAATCGGTGACTGTTGCTTTAAAACAGCTGTTGCATATCCCAACGCCAAAATATCGTTGGGCTCTTTTAGCTCAAAACCAGTTTTGTCTGAAAGTTGTTGTGCGTATACGCTTGCGAACGTTTGATTATGTTGCTTAAATTGATCATTTTGATTAACGTCTGGTGCCTGTTGTGCCAAAGATAAAAAATCAACATCAGCATGTTCGCTCCCAAACACAACTTGTTTCACATTTAAGGCGGTTAACAGTTGAATCGCGCCATCAGCAAATAAATGACTGGGCTGTACTGCAAAAAAGGTTGGTAACTCGATGACCAAATCAACACCATGCAACAAAGCTAATTGCGCTCGATGCCATTTATCAATAAGCGCTGGTTCACCGCGTTGAACAAAATTGCCAGACATGACAGCGACAACAACGTCAGCACCTGTTGCAGCTTTGGCTGCTTCAATATGGTAAATATGACCGTTGTGAAAAGGATTGTACTCCGTGACTAAGCCAACTGCTTTCATGGTTTCACCGCCTTAAAGAACCAACGCGTTGTATCTTCTTGAATGTCATCACGACCAAAATCTGCACTAACTTCAATGTTTTGAAAACCGACTTTTGCTAACAACTGTTCATAGGTCGCTAAACTATATGTTTGCTCATGATGAATTTCACGCATAATTTTAAAACCATCAATCGTTTCATCATAAACAAAAAATTTAAGATCGTGATCGACGCTGTTCATTTCATCTCCAGCAAAACTAGTCCACATTAAAATATTTTCTGGATCGTCGTCATTATTATAGTAGTAATTATCATAACCAACATTAATTTGATAAGGTGTAATCACATCAAACAGGAACATGCCACCATCAGTTAAATGATCAAAAACCTGGATCAACGCAGCCTCTAAATCAGCAATATTTGGTAAATAGTTCAACGCATCTGCAAAGCTAACAATCAACGGATATGCCGTTGACCAATCACTAAATTCACGCATATCTGCCTGTAAAAGTGTCAAATCAACGTTAGCATGACTTGCATGTGTCTGAGCTAAAGATAACATATCTGGTGACAAATCTAAAACTGTGACCTGATATTGATGTTCTGCTAACAAAACACCTAGCCGTCCAGCGCCACCACCCAGATCGAGTACATTTGTCGGAGTGGTGTATTGGGTGACATAGGATAGCCAATCCTGGTACATGTCCGAATCAAATAATCGGTCATATTTAGCAGCAAAAGTTGTGTAATTATCGTTAATGTTCTTAGTCATATTCTCAATTTTAACATAAAAAAACTGGCACAAGTTGTCCCAGCCTTTTTAATCCTCTACTAATAAACTTGTTAAATCAACATATGGTGCATCATGCCACAATCGTTCCAAGTTATAAAAATCACGACTTTCAGTATCAAAGATGTGTACGATAACGTCCCCTAAGTCCATCAATACCCATTGACCTTCTCGAAAACCTTCTGTAAATCGTACTTCACCACCGGCAGCCTCAATTTTATCTTTCACTTCCGTCGCAATGGCTTGTACTTGTCTGGTAGAGGCAGCATCGGCAATCACAAAGTAATCTGCCATCAAGCTCACTTCACGCATATCTAGCGCTACAATATTATTAGCCTTTTTGGCATCAACTGCCGCAACTGCTGTTTCCAAAACTGTGTTCACATTTAAAATTGTTGTCATATTTTAGTTTTCTTTCCTAACCCAGTAATTATAAGTTTCCAATGATTTGGGATAAATTGGCGTTTCTTTTTTCACCAATCGTGCCAACGTATGCACAATTTGGTATTTTACACCCTGCTCAAGGGACTGCTTAGTAATATCTCTTGCCACTTGGACGCCATCAAAATCACGACCCACTTCCAAATAGTCTGCCATGAAAATCACTTGTGAAAGCTTACTCATCGTCGCTCCAGCACCAGTGGTATGCTCACGCACAGCCGTTAAAATATCAGGGTCCGTAATGCCTAGTTCATCATGAATCATTTCAGCACCAACGACACCGTGCCAAATATAATTGCCCCAATTCAATAAATCGGGATCCATTTTTTTGCGTTTGATAACAGCTATAAAGTCACTATCTGAGCGTTCTTTAGCATAGTCATGAACTAATGCCGCTACCTCTGCTTGATCGGGATCAACACCATTTGCTTCCGCTAATTGAACCGCATAATCCCGTACACGGCGTACATGTTGAAAACGGTAATCTGATAACTGAGCCTCAACTTTTTCTTCGAGTTGAGCAATACTGCCATCAAAATATTTAGTCATAAAATCCTCGATATAAATTATATTCTTGCATAAATAGGGCCACGCGTTCAGGTACTAAATAATTAATACTTTGATTCATTCTAATTCTAGTTCGTATTTCTGATGCACTGACACGAATATCCGGCACGTTAAACCACAATACTGGGTAATCTGATGAAGTAGATTGTCCTTCACGCACACCAGCAGCAAAAGTAACCAGTTGACTCAGCTCATCTATATGGTCCCAAGTTGCTAATGTTTTGATTTTTTCTGCTCCCAAAATAAAATAGTATTCATTTTCAGGATGCAATGAGACTAATTCGCGCATCGTATTGAAGGTATGCGACTCACCACCATTGCGAATTTCCAAAAGTTCTATGTCAAAAAAAGCATTATCAGTAATTGCCAAGTGAACCATTTGCATACGATATGATGGCGCAATCGCACTGGCATGTGTGCCATCAACGGGTTGAGCATTCGGCATCCAATAAACTTTTTCAAGGCCTAATTGTCGCCCAACACTTTCAGCTAAAACGAGTTGTCCGATATGCGGCGGATTAAACGTCCCACCAAAAATACCTATTCGTTTTTTTTCTTTCTGAGGCGCTGTTTCCGTTTGGACTTGTGGCGCAATGGTTACTGTTTCTCGCATATTGACACCCTTAGATTTTTTCTAAAGCAACTGAAACTTTCTGATATTTCTCTTCTACTGCTGGTAAATATAAGACAATTGTCCGGCCAATCGTTTGAACAACTGAAATATCTGAGTGCGTCTCGATATAGTCGGCAACTGAATCAACCGTTTCCTCAGATCCTTGTTGCAAACTAATCTTAATTAGTTCACGCTTTGCAATCGCCATCACTAATTCCTCTAGCCAAGTTGTCGTCAAACCATTTTTACCGACCGAAAAAATTGGCGATAAAGTGTTTGCTTGTGAGCGTAAGAAACGCTTTTGTTTTCCTGTAAGTGTCATTAAATCATAGCCTTTCTAATTAGAACGTCAACGCCCTCTGGTACCCATCCGGCAACTTTAATGCCCGCTGGCAAGGTAATCCAACCTAATCCAGCAAAAACGAGATCACTTTTTTCGATGATATTGAATTCACGTTTGACAAGTGGTGAAGTCGTCAAATTCAGTGGCGCTGGTGCTAGTAATTCACCAACATGTCGATTATAAAATTCATCTGCGCCATTTAATTTAGTGCGGTGGATATTTAAATTATTTTCAAAATAAGCCGTGACAGCCGTACGTTCCCCACTCAGAAAATCAAACCTAGCCAATCCACCTAAGAACAGCGTTTGTTCCGGATTGAGCTGATAAGTACGTGGCTTGATTTCTTTCTTCGGCAACGCATACTTTAAATCTTTATCAGCAATAACATGTGCCATTTGCTCACGTTTGATAATGCCTGGTGTGTCAATTAATTGATGACCATCTGCTAACGGAATTTCAATGCGGTCCAATGTGGTCCCTGGAAAACGTGAAGTTGTTATCAAATCCTGAACACCAGTCCGTGACTTGATAATTTGATTGATCAGTGTTGATTTACCAACATTAGTCACACCCACTACGTAAACATCACGATCGTGTCTCAATTGGTCAATGCATTCAAGTAATTCATCTAAATTTTTAGGATGCGCAGCAGAAGTCAAAAAAATATCAGCTGGTTTAATCCCTTGAGTTTTAAGCATTGCCTGCAACCATTGTTTTAGTCGATTCTGCTTCAATAGCTTAGGAAGCAAATCTACTTTATTTCCCACCACTAAAATAGGGTTGTTGTCACCTACAAAACGTGGCAACCCAGCAATTTCAGACCCAGTCACATCAAATAAATCCACTACATAGACAATCAACGCTTTTGTCTCAGAAATTTGATGCAATAATCTGGCGAAGTCATCGTCAGTTAATTCGACTGGTTGAATTTCGTTATAATGACGTAGCCTAAAACAGCGCTGACAGAAAAGCGCATCGCTATCAATGGATTTTTTTAAGGCGCTTAATGGCAAATATCCAGCTTTTTCTGGGCTAGTAATTTGCATTAAAGCTCCACAGCCAATACAGCGTAAGCCTTCATTTAATTGTGTTTGAACGTAGTCGTCAGTGATTTCAGTTGTCACGTAATGTTTTCTCCCATTTTAAATATGGATGTGCTTTAAAGACAATTTTCTTAATGTACTTTTCAATACTGCGATTAAGCCATGTTTGCCACATATCCGACTCGATTAGACGTTGAACTAAAACACTTCTAATGCCAGCACTGTGTGCAGCCCAAACGTCAGTTAGCATTTGATCGCCAACCATAATTACTTCATCGCGCTTAAGATGATGAGTTCTTAGTATGTGTAGTATGCCACGCGGCAATGGCTTTAGCGACCATGAAACAAAATTGACGTTCAATGGTGCAACTGCTTTAGCCACTCGTTTTGTCGTATTGTTTGATACTACAATTAGTTCAATACCGCCATCACGTAGGTCCTGTAACCATTGACGTAATTCGGGCGTACCCTCAGGATTGTTCCATGCCAGCAATGTATTGTCTAAATCTGCGAGCACTGTTTTAATTCCATGCGCCTTCAAATCATCGACTGTTAAATCATATATTCGTTCGACCATATATGTCGGTGTAAAGTGTTCTAAGCGCATCGTATCCATCTTTCATCTCGTTTGTTTCTTTATCTATTATAACAAAAAAACCCGTAAGACGGGTTACACGTTTATTAATACCAATTATTGGCTTGCCAATGTGCAATTGCATTAGCTACTGAACCATATCGAGCGGCAATGTATTTTTGCATAGCTTCTAACTGAACAGCGTAATTACCACGGTAATCTTGACCAGGAACATATTGCGCGTAATATGCTTCAGTTAATTGACCAATACCATAATATGGACCGTTTTGAGCATTTGGATTGCCACCACTTTCGCGTTGAATCAACCACTGAATGTCGGCGGATACTGCTGGCGTAGCGGGTTGCGATACCGCTGTCACTGTGGCTTGACTATTAGCGACTGATGAAACATTATCCGTGTTGTTTGTATTAGCATTAGTGCTAACCTCAGTTACTGTTGGTGCCTGATTAGCGTCACTTTGAGCCGTTGCTGTTTCAGATGTAGCCACTGGCTGATCTTTAGTCTTGTCGTCAACTTTTTCTGAAGGCTTTGGCACTTGTGCCTTAGGCAATGAAATCATCTTAACATCAGCCAATGATTCAGCAGCCGCGTCAACTGCTTTGACGTCGACTTTTTGGTCAAGACTTGCAGCATCAGTTGGCTGATTTTCTGTTTGTAGTTGTGTTCCCAATGCACCCAATGCAACTCCCGTCATTGTAGCGCTTGCAATCAATATTCTCTTTATCATGTCTTCCATTGTGCCTTGTTTATGTTACATGGGCGTTACGAAAATTAACAAAAACGTAGACCAAAAATACATAATAAACAATTTAACAATAATTTGTATACTATATAAGGAAAAATAACAATTATTATTAAAATAAAAAATCAACAATGAATTTGTCAGTCTCATTGTTGATCTATTTGCACAGTGTTGTGCTGTTTAAGGAGTAATCTGATTGTACGGTATCAGACTATAAACGAATCACACATGAAAACGCTTACAATATTATTATAACAGTCATTTTATTTCCGTCAAGCCCTGATTTAATTTTTTATTTATTCGTAGATTAATGGTTAAATCTCTTAAAACCTAGACAAAATTAACTAGTTATATTATTATACTAATAAATAGTAAGTGGTAGGAGATTGTATGTTTAACGTAAATTATAAAATTGCCCACATCACCCTGTTGGCAGATGATGAACAAAATATGCGTAGCTTTTATCGTGACATGTTAGGACTTGTCGAACGAAAGAAAGCGAAAAATCAGTTTTCTTATGCCTTCACTAATCAAGATCAGCCTTTCCTAACCTTAACATTTACTGGACGTAAGCCATTAAAGCAACGACAAGGATTGTATCATTTTGCGTTGCTTTTCCCAGATAAAGCGAGTTTAGCAAGTTTGATAGAACGGTTAATTTTGTCCGAATATCCGTTAGGCACGGGAGACCACGATGTCAGTGAAGCATTCTATTTAAATGATCCCAATGGCAACGGCATTGAACTCTATCACGATCGACCGACAGAACTGTGGGAATGGGACCAAGGGTTCGTCAAAATGGGTACGAAAGCAGTAGATGTCTTAAGCCTATTACAGACTAAGCAAGCCGATTGGTCGGGATTTCCTGTTGGTATGACGATCGGCCACCTACACTTCGTGGGAGATAGTGTTCATAAAGGCGATGCGTTTTTTATCACTATGTTAAAAATGTCATTAACTGCAAAAATAACGGAGAGCGCACACTTTTACGCTCACAATGCCTACCATCATCACCACGCCTATAATACATGGTTTGGACCCAACGTGGCACGACGGCGCTCTGATGAAAATGGTTTAGTCGATTGGACAATTTTAGTTGACAAACAACTTTTTACAATATTACAACATTCACTCCACGACCAAAATCACTCAACGCAATCAAGTCAGATTTGTTTGGTAGATCCTTTTGGTAGCCGATTATTGATTAATGAAGACTATGCCAACCAGATGTGAAACCAAGCAGTGCCATTGCTTTTTTTATGTTTGGCAAGATTAATACTACAGTATTGGATTTCAATCGAATCAATGTTTGACAATCAAAAAAGCTGCTTACCGACAATAACGGTAAAGCAGCCTAATTTAATTGGAGCTAACGGGAGTTACTACACACCTGTCATATCAACACTCATGGCGGTTTTTACCACTTTGTTTCCCTAAATTCCCAACTTTGCTAAGATATTACCCGTGTCATCACTGGCACGCTTGGTTATATCACTATAAACATCTAAAGTCATTGATACATCTGCATGTCCCAAATAAGTCTGTACCTGTTTAACCGTAGCTCCCTGGTCAAGCGCTAATGTCGCCCACGTATGCCTTAGCTTATGCATGGATAAACCAACCGCAACATGGTATTTATCACTGACATCATGCAACCACTTATTTGGTCTCATGACCTGTAATGTCCGTCCTTGATAACTAAAAACAAAGTCTTTCTTCCTATTATATGAGGTAGAATCATACCAACTAGCTAATATGGACAACATATTACTATCAATCTTTAATGTTCTCCTGCTTGTGACACTCTTTGGTTCTTTGATGTATGTGCTACCATTTAAACCACGTCCTAACGCTTGAACAATCATTATATAGCCATTATCAAAATCAACATGTTGCCACTGCAAAGCCAGTAATTCCTCGGTTCTCATCCCCGTGAAAGCGCCTAATCTAAGCAATGTATATGCCTGTTGGTTTATCTGGCTATATTGATTATCCAGAACATCTATAAACGCTTTGAACTCGTCCACATCCATGAATTGCTTGGGCTTATTGAGTTGCCTGCGCTCTCGTGGCATTTCAATTTTAGTAAATGGATCCACAGCTATCATATCCATTCTGACTGCGATGTTTAATAATCGCCTAAAATAGCCTGTTATCTTACGATAATGCAATATCTTGCCCTGCATTGTGTTAATATAAAGCTGTAAATCAAGTGGTTTAATATCTGATACCAATGTATTCCCCCATTTGGGGATGACATGCACGTCAAATACATTCATTGTTTTATTAAGTGTACTCTCTTCAACGGTATGCTGATAAGTTTCTAACCACATATCATACAACTCTTTGACAGTCATTATGTCGGGAGTTGTTTTTTTATTGTATCGACTTTCGCCATTCTCAAACACTACACTCTCATTATTAAACCACTGTCTAGCGCTCTGCTTACTATCAAAGCCACGTTTTTTAACTCTAACTTTCTGACCACCATTGATTAGGTAGCCGTCTACCTCCCATGTTTTACCTTTGGATGTTTCTATTTGTTGTACTTTCATAATTTATCCTTACCAGCAAGTAAGCAGTGTTTGAAGATAAATAAAAAAGCATGTTCACACGCTTTCATTATTTCACACTGTTATGATGTTGTTTTTAAGCTTAACACTTTCTTAAACATTGTTAATCATAATAATGTCTCACAGCTTCATCAATTTCATCACGATTGTATCTCGTGCCATGCTCTGTGGGATAAGCTTTTACCTTACCTGTTTTCACGTATCGTTTGATAAAAGTATTGTCCGCAACACTGATGTATTGATGTGCTTTACTGCGGTTCATCCACTGTGGCCATTGTTGGGGATGATTATTACTTGTTGTCATCTATTCTCCTTTCCACACCTCAAGTATCAATTTATTCACGTATCGATCAATGCCGTGTACATTGATGTATTTAATAGCCATTGCTAACGTTAACCTGCCTTTGTACACTAGGTGCATACTGATTGACTGTGCCACATATACATCAAAACGCTTATGGTATTTATTAGCGTTGACGTTAGCTGTTCGTTTACTCGCCATAGGGTGTGTTTCTTGATAGGCTCTGGTCTTATTGCCGTGCGTTGTGTAATCCAAAACATAATTGATAGCTCTACGATTAGTTACCTTTCGTCTGATCAACTCATCCATGACTAAATGAAACACATATACATACAACATAGTGCTTTCTTTTTCTGCATAGGTTTTTGCTGGTCGTGGAAACCTACTCATTAAATCGTTGATATTCATAAAAACATTCCTTACTAGTAAAAGCCAACCTCTTTATTTTAATGTTCATAAGCTAAACCGTTGCAAAAATTGTATTTAAGCTACTAAAAATGTCCGTTTATTTATGTCTGTTTTTGTCTATCTATCCCTAAAACTATGCCACCAAGCATACAATCCGCCTTTCTTCAATTCAACATCAAACTGTGTCACTTCATGATCTGATTGTTTAATCTCTCGTTGCTGACTTTTCCATAACCGTTGTATTTGCTCTGGTGTGAGTTCATGCTTAACAAAATTATTTTTATCAAATTGTCGATAATCATACCCTAAAGCCTTTAACGTGTTGTCTAACATATTAGTCAAATGCTTTAATGTGTCATACTGGTGGTCTTGGATCACTTTTAAATTTTCTTGCTCAATATTTCGCTTTACTAAATAATGAATACGTCTATGTTGTTCAAAGATATAACCAATTAATGCTATAAATATAAAGCCAACTATATAATTCATTTCATCCCCTTTTCGGTTGTTTTCTGCTAATTCTGTGGGTTGTGTCAAAAAATAGGACTGTTTTGTGTCATGAATTTTATGCTTTAAACCCCTAAAAAACGTTGATATAAAGCTACTTTGTCTCTTTGTGCCAAATGTGTCATGTTTTTTCTATACTACACACCTATATGTATATATTTATTTTTTTATAGAAAAGTAATGACACTATTGACACAAGACCTGTAACCCTTGTGGCGCAACGTATTTCACGTTTTAGGCATGACACTGAAAAGGCACATTTTGAGACAAAACTCACTCACACCATAGGTTTAACCCCTGTTTTTGTGGCACAAATTGCCTTTATTCATTAAAATACGGGTCTAAATCTAAACCATCCCAACTCCAAACAGGGTTGACTGTTTCCTCTGATGACTGATGTTGTCTGGTTCTGATTGAAACATAGCCTAATTGCTCCATTTTGTCGTTAAACTGCTTACGTTGTATTTTTGAATTGATAGCATTTTCTTGTAACCATATTTGAAACAATTTCCATGTCTGGTCTTTGGTAACACCTCCGCTGTATAAATTGTCATCTTCTTTAGTGACATCCTTTAAAAAAGTAGTGACTAAATCTTGACGTTCTAGCCATTCTCTTGTTGCCGTCTCAATCTCATCACTGGTTGAAAACTTGCCCCGCTGCTTGGCTTGCTGATAAGCTGTTAATACACTATAAGCAAAAGCGCCAACTTCTTTAACGGCTTGTTTCTCATCCCACAATAACGCTCGCTTGGCTTGTTCCTGTGGTCGCTCTCTAGCTCTTGGTGCTGTCACGGGTACAATCTTGATACGTTGTGATAACGCTACATTGACCGCTATGTTAGGTGTCTGGTTTGCCCCAAACAGTAACAAAGCATAGAATTTTAAACTTAATGCGTCTGCATTCTTGGCTTCAACATCTATTCTGTCCCCACCCGATAGACTTCTTAATGTGTCGGGTACTTCAATACGGGTATCTGGTAGATCTAAATGAATGTTACTCAACTTCTCAAATAATCCGATTAGTCCAAACCGTGCACTCTTGCCGTTACTGCCTGCGATTGTGTCCATATCTTTGGCCACAATGTTTTTAGTCCCTAGTAGTGGGAAGACGATTGTATCAAAGAAATAACTCTTACCAGTCCCACCCATTTCATCCACAATGATTGCAATGGTATTAAAAGTCTTATACTCGGGGATGAAAGCATAGCCTAGTAGCTCTTTGATAAATTGCCATGAGTTACCAAATAAATAACTGCCCCATGCTTCAATGTTAGGCGCCTGACCTTCTTTGTTAATCTCAATATCATGACCGTTGACTAGATAATGTGATTGTTTATTAGGTGTCATATTACCTGTCTCAATCTCATAAGTACCATTTTTAAAGGCGATAATGTCGGTGCGTTGGTCTTCAAACGGGTTATGTTCACTAATCGTTTGAATAAGCGTTGTTTTGCTCACATCTTGCATGCGTTTTACATTGTAAGCATGGTATCGTTTCAACTTTTCCAATGCTTCACGTTCAATATAAGCCCTTGCTGATTTCTCGGTTAGGTTTTCCCATGAGATACCATTGTATTTGTAGTATCTAATGCTACCGTTGAAAGGGACACCAATGACGGGACTATCTTTGATGATTGCTTCACTCAATTTCAAAGTGTCAATGCCTTTCACATCCCCGTTATCATTTGTGTTTAACCAATCAGGGATAGTCTGCCTTGTTAGTAATGCTGTTGTGTCAATCTCTGCCATAGTCATTCATCCTTGCTCGTTTTTTCTCCTCACGTCTTCTGGCACTCATATACACGGTATTAAGTTCATGGTCTGGTAATGGTTCGTTACTGCGTTCATTGATTGCTTGCATGATGTCATAAATATCTTGTGGTGTCACATCAATGGCAAATAGATAACCCGCTAAACTCATGGCTTGATTGTTCCGTTCTCCAGTCTCAAAGCCATTAATTGTCATTTTCCATCTGTCCGCAAGGCTATATTTTGCCTTGTAAGTATGACTAGGTCTATCAGTACCCAAACCATTTGCTAAGTCATATACCCACGTTGGTACGGGCTTAATTTTGTCAAAAGTAGTAATTTGTCGATATTGCCCGCCTGTCATTGTGGATGGTGCTGTCATAACTGCTGTATTGCTCAAAACGTCCACGCCTTTAATCGCATTAATCACATGTTTTGGTTTGTCTTGTCCGCTAGGGATGAGATAGAAAGCATGTAATCCGCCTGTTGGTGTTTGTTCTACATACGTATCTTGCAATGTATCAGGTGCAATATGATGTGTTTTAAACCATGCCAAGATACTAGCCATCCCATTCTGCTCATGCTTATCAATATCAACGACAACTAGATTACTCTTTGATAGGTCTATCCCAACATTTCCAAAACGATATGCTGGATATTGTTGTAGCCACTGTCTTAAATCGTTGTAATCATCAAAGCTGTTATTAAATCCACCCTCAACCGCATTAAATTTTTGATTAGGTAATGCCATGAATACATAAGCGCCTGCCTGTTGATATTGTCTGATATGTTCCCACTTATCCACTGTCACACCCTGACTTGGAGTATCTGCAAACGTGTCTCAACTTCATCAAGGTTAGTCCCAACTCTAAGCAACATGCTCATGAGTTTCTGTGGCTCTTTTTGATACCTCGCTAAATCTACAAGGCTTTTAGCACTCATCACACTTTCTAAAGCATGATTAACCGCTACTCGTTGTGATTGTGTCATTCTTCGTCCCACTCCTTACCTGTTAGTTCGTGATACTGGGCTTCAATATTAACAATTTGCATATCAACCATTGTCACTATTTTGGTGTTGCTGTCCATCTCCTCATCTAATTCACAACGCAAACGTTTCAAAAAGGTAAGTTGATTTTTAAGATAGTCAGTAGCCGTATATTTTCTGGGCTTATTTGATGTGACTGCATTAACATTAAACCCGTGAATACTTATTTCTGTCATGTTTATTCCCTCGTAAATCTTTCTTCATGGATCATCAAAGCGTCTAAGGTTGCCTGTTGGCTTTGAATACTCTTTTTGATTGTGTTGACCGTCTCCCAAAACTCTTGCGCTGTAATTATGAAATACACCCCATTTGGTCTGCTCTTACTACTACCAACTAAATAGCCTGCATTACGTAACCTTGCAACAATTTCACTCGCTTGGTGTTTGCCAATATGCAATGTCCTAGATAGCTTTAACAATGTGACTGCGTTGTCCCTGCCGTCTGGTAAAGCACTTAGAAATTGACGTTCAATGTCTGATAACTGTGTCACATCTTTCATTGTTCACCACCCCAATGTAAACTTTTTAACCATTCATGAAAGTGTTCTTCATTAGCTGGCTTTACTGTGGATGTCTCACTATCAATTACCAGCAATGTTTCACCTGCTTTTAAATTGATACGGTTTATTTCTTCTACGCTAAGCGTGAAGGTGTGTTTTTTATCCTTATCCATGTTAAAATGTGTATAACAAAAGCCATGTATAGGGCGTTTGTGGTTAGGCTCATCCGTAAGTTTGGTCGCTCGGGGATGTGCTTTTTTTATGCCCTTTTTCATGCTCTGCATTCCTTTCTAATTTTCTATTTGAAACAAATCACGTTCAATCACTAACACGTCATAAATGACTATCTTGTCATGTTTATAACCTGTTATCAGTCCTCGCCTTTTCCAGATCTTGACTGTGCCTAAACTAACATCAAAGTGCTTGGCCACATTCTCGGCTCGTTTCCAAACATGTTGGTGTTTAACTGCTCGTAACTCGTTCATAATGTCATCATTAGTAACTGCCATATCATCCCCTAATAATCAATCGTGTGGTTGCCTTATCTAACAACTCGTAGGCTTGCATAATTTCAAATTGCGCCTGTGCGTTATTAGCTAACCTGTCACTATTTGCAATGTCAATCAATGGTTTATACATGCGCTCTAGTGTTTTCACATATATATTGTTCATGCCTTGCGTCCTCCCTTGTGGTTGTCGCCTACCACCATACCAGCGACAAAAGCGCCACCCACTAATACAATGATCGTAACTACTTGCCCTAACCAAATTGTGATACTCATTGTTCTTGCCTCTTTCTTAGTTGCTCTCTTACCCGTTGGCGTTGTTCATCCGTGAGTGTTTTACGCCTTCTTGTCATGAATGAGCCACTAAACTCATCACTTATCCAACCTGCTAACCTGTCTTGCGTTTTTTCGTCAATTTTTCCCATAGCAGGCAAGTATTTTCTGATGTGTGGTGGATAGGTCGTATCAATGTGCCACTTACCTACTTCAACGTCATAAATCACGATTGTTTCTTGTTCTGACCTTGGTATCTTCATTCCGCTGTTTCCTCATCCCCTGATTGTTCTTGGTTCTCTATCGCCCCTTGCGTGTTCTCGTTATCTTCCAAACGGTCATAATACTTAAGTTGCATGTCTTCCAAATCTTTCAACATTTTAATGACCGTTGGTGTTGTGACATGGTCGCCGTCCTTTAAACTATCAACCAATGAGAGAGCTAACGTTTCTTGGATTTCTGCCAATGTGCTGTTAGTGTCCTTGATTACCTGGGCTTCGTTAAATAATGCGTCTGATACTGTCATGATAATTTCTCCTATCTCGTTGCTTTTATAGTGGTTCACTCTTGCACTTATTTGTCTTTATTTGTCTTTATTTGCCTTTATTTGCCTTTAATTGACCTGTATTGTCTGGTATGATATGTGTATATACTAATCAGTTACAAAATAATTGTTTATTTAATAAACATTCGATAAATCAACTATAAACAATGATTAGTTACTAAACAATACAGTTTATACTTTCTTAACTTAGTTTTATTTTTTACTAAGCTCTTAATAAATTCTTAAAGGTAATTATTATGTCTATAACTGCTAACCGTATAAAAGAATTACGCAAACAAAAAAAGCTCACTCAAAGTGAACTTGCTGAAAAAATTAATGCCTCTCGTATGGCGATTGCTAACTACGAGACTGACCGTAATAATCCATCTTATGCCATGCTCTCACTGATTGCTGACGCTTTAGATACCACAGTAGAGTATTTACAAGGCAAGACAGATAGACCCACTAAAACTATTGATAGTAAAGTGAATACTAGGGATGACAGCAAAAAGCATGTGGAACTATCAGATGATGAATTAATCATGTCTTTTGAGGGTAAGGAGCTTTCAGAGGACTACAAAAAGTCTATTCTTGCATTCGTTAAGATGTTGCGTGAGGAAAGAAAATAAATGTATGAATACCTCGACTATACATCCCCGTTAGATTATTTTAATGACGTGATAGAAGACTATAACGTTGCCAGGAGTAACCATGACAAAATTGTGATTACTGAAATGAACGGGTCTATCTATGATCCAGATGTTGCTTTACCGTCTGATAACTTGATTATTGTTAATCCTAACTTCAATACAAAGTTTTCACTACCTTTTAGAAAGTTTCATGAATTACAACACATTTTGAATGGCGAGCAACACAAAACCTATGCATTCTCTCCCTTAGCAAAAAATGATGCTGAGGTTAGTGCTAATGCCTATGCGTTTAAAATGTTAGCTGATTTCTACTTTGATGAGAATACAGATAGATGTAACAAACTCTATGACTTTATGGCATACTTTGGTATACCTATGTCGCTTGAGAGTGCTGTGCGAAAGAATGTATAAGGGAAATAGATGAAATGAAAACCATAATATATTCTCTTATATCCGCCTTCATTGTTTGGATTGTAACCCAGGTAACCAGTATATCAATAGTTTTAGGCATATTGATTTTCGTTGTATCTATCTCTATTCTTGTAAGTATAAATTTTTTTATAAACTGGATACAAGCACAAAAAGAAAACAATAATCTTAAAACCACTATTAACCAAACCAAAAGTGAAAATGAACAACTACTAAAAGAAATTAAGCAATTACGAGATGAAATTGATCAGCTACATCAAAACCAAACCGCATTATATAACACTATTGATGACAAAAATGAATCTATTAAAACCATTTCCCATAGGGCAGATTCATTAGGTAATGTGATCGGAATACTAATAAGCAAAGATGAAACAGAAAAATTAGCCCCTCTTGCTGATAGTCTATTAAAACTAGGAGAATATAACCATGAAAAATAACATCAAGATTGTAAAAATTATTAGTGACCATGAATTTATTATATCTGCTGGCCAAAAACAAGATGTAAGTAAAGGCGATAAATTCATTATATTTGACAGGCATGGGGAGGAAATACTTGATCCAGATTCGGGGGAAAGCTTGGGTTATCTAGATGTTAACAAAGGAACAATAATCGTAAGAAATGTATTTGAAAACATGTCAATAGCTTCAACAGAACCTCACTTGGTCGGTGGTATAGCAAATCAATTTTCTGGAGTCAATACTGCCCTAATTGGCATTCAACAACCTACACCCCTTAATGTAGACTATTCTCAGATAACCCCATTAGACGAGACTCTAGAACCCTCACCAATCAAATTAGGAGATCCCGTAAAGCCTTTAAATTCTGGTAATTATTCAAATAGTTAATTAATTGTTCATTCGTATAGAGAAAAATAAACGTAAAAAATTACAGTAATTGCTGATTTTAATAGATGTTGAATAATAAAATTATAACTGATTATTTTAACGAGGGAGCCTACTCTGTGACACGCTTTCCTGTTCAAACTATGGGCGGGGATGACATTAAAAAACAATCGAGGAAAATATATGAAACTCCAAAAACATTTTTTCAATCAATTACTACATCATCCAGATACACCTGTCTGGACTCTTATATGCACTATGGTAGCTATCATGGCAAGTTATAATACAGTTATTCGCTATGGCTTCTCTGAAAAAATGTTTTTGCGCATACTGATTGTATACCCATTAATCGTCGTATTTATATATTGTCTACGAACGTTTGTAACATTACCAATCGTTCTAAAGTTACATAATTACTTTCCCAACATCATTAAAATAAATGTCCCTGTTCAGGTTAGCATACCGTTACTGGTTATATGGTTTAACGTATCCATAATGATGGTATGGTTCACAATCATTCATCATGCGCTGTATCCCCACTTTTTGATTGGTTACGTTGGTAATTGGATTAAAACATTTTTCGTTGCTGTTCCTGTTTTCTTTTTTGTAGCAAAACCACTTATATTCAATATGTTTGATTTGCTAAAGGCAAAATATCCACTGCTGGATGATTTTCCCGAAAATGATCACACTGCCTGATAAATAGCTCAAAAGGATGCAATTTCAAATATGATAGATGAATTAAAAACAGCCATTCAAAATGCTGGTTTGAGAGTTAATAATTTCTCTTTTTATGAAAAGAAACCATATACAGTCATATCAGTAGACGTTTTACAACATAACTACGACGCTTGGATGTTGGCTATGTATTTAAACGAAACAAACTATAAATACAGTATTACACCAATAGAAATTGACGGTGTCACACGAAAAGTTGATTTTGATTTTAAAACTCAAAATAATTAAGGAGTGTAAAATGACATATTTAAACTTTATTACTGCGACTATCCCGATGTTTTGGGGTGGTGTCATGATGTCGGTTGTCTTTGTTCTACTAATTATTGGAATACTCTGGTTGTTGTGGAACAGCATGAAATAATTTATCTCTCATAACCACATTCGTATTAAAAATAGCATTTTAAAGGTACTTCAGATGACCACATACAATAAAATTATGATTATAGGCTGTGGTGGCTCTGGTAAATCAACCTTAGCTAGAAAACTTAGTCACAAAATTGACGTTCCCGTTTTCCACTTAGACGCCCTTTTATGGCATGATAACTGGGAAATGAGCAGTAAAGATGAACAACGTCATGTCATTTCCAATGTTTTAGATAAAGACCAATGGATTATAGACGGTAATTATAGCGCCACGCTTGATATGCGAGTAGCCAAAGCCGACACCATTGTTTTTATAGATCGTAGTAAAGTACTGTGTCTGTATAACGTGTTTAAAAGGTACATTCACTATAAGGGACAATCTCGACCAGACATGCACGATAACTGCCCTGAAAAAATTGACTTTGAGTTTGTGCGTTGGATATGGACGTTCAGCAAAAAACGAAAACCTGAAATAATCAAAATGCTTGCTGATGTTAAACATACCAAAAATGTTGTGGTTTTAAAAAACAATAGACAAATAAGTGATTTCTTAAAATCTGTTCAAGAATAAAAGGCACTCACAAAGTATACGTGCAGAACCACGTTAAAAGCTTTATTGGGGATGTATATTCATGAAAAAAACTACGCTTTGGCTGATTATCACATTGTTGTTTGCCTTATTAGCAATCTATACCGTTTACAAAACAGGGTTTGACATAAGTTTCTCTCTAACCATATCTAAAAGTGAAGTATCAGCAAGTGGATCAATGGCATTTTTATTTACTCTATTGACTGTATTTAGTGGCATTGAGTATTTGATGTGCAGATTTACTAAATAAGCACTCACAGAGTGCGTACATACGTGCCAAGCGTTCACGTTAAAAAGTTTGGAAAGTATTTCTTGCTATGACAGATATTGGTTACGTATACGCCCTTGAAAACAAATCATTTCCGGGCTACATCAAAATTGGTCAAACTACCAATCTTGACAACAGGCTAAAGCAATTTAATAACACGGGTATTCCAGATAGTAAGCCTACATTGCTACTATTTGCTCTAAAAATAACGAACTTTAAAAAAGCTGAAAGACTATTGCATAAGTCCCTTGCTGATAAACGCGACAGTTTGTCAAAAGAGTACTTTAAAGCGAACTTTAATCAAGTTAAAAGTGTTTTTGATTTATTATTGTTTAATGACCCTCATGCTGAATATGTCAAACCGAATGAATACAATGCGAGAATAACTGGAATTTACAAGCCAAATGTCGTACGCAAAACAGGACAACGTCCTAATAGAAGTTTTCATTATTTATCCATTCCCGTGGGTGCAAAATTAAAGTTAAAAGATGATCCTAAAATAGAGGTTACTGTGATTGACAGCAAAAACCAAGTATTATGTCGTTGCGGACACAAACATTCTCTTTCACGTGCTGCAATATGTTGTTATGACTTTTACCATAAACTACCTGAAGAACAGTCTGGAAAAGATAGAAACGGATTTGCTTGGTTCTCATACAATAAAATTCTATTGAAAGACATGAAACCCGTTGTGAATTCAGAATTTTAAGTAATTTCTATCAGATTGTCGTGCTCAATGTTTTTCTTTATGACTCTATTTTTTAACATTAAATTATTGTATATCATCCCCTAAATTAAATAACCGTATAAACCAAAAAGGCACGAACTTATATTATCTAGTCCGTGCCTTTTGTTATGTATTTTAATAAGCTGTGAGAGCCATTTTAAGCGTTTACTGTCTGTTTGATATAAATGCACTCATCAATACATCAAACCCAAATTCACACGCTATCTCGCTTGTTTTGAAACAAATACACATGTTCTGTCTTCCTTACCGATACGGGGATGACAATGACAGAATGAAAAGGTACATCAAAAACCGGAAAAATCGCATTTTAATTTAATATATATATGTATAATCATTATTATGAAACATTACAAAAGCAAGAGAATCACGCTAAAAACCATTATATTTTTTATTGTGGTTCTTTCAGTGTGCACATTTAGCGTTTTTATATTTGAAAAAAATAGTCAAGATAGTTTAAAATCAACTACATCTTCAATCGTGTCGTTGTCTAAAACAATAATACATCCATCGGACTCTTCTCTAAAGAAAAATTGGAAAGACATGTTGACTGGCCAAAGCTCAAACGTAAGTATTGCTGTTTATAACCACAAAACTAAACAAACCACATTCTATACTAATAACAAATCTGCTACTTATTACACAGCCAGTATCGTCAAAGTCGGTATATTGGCAAACTTACTACGTCAACATGAAAAAAATGGTACTTCCCTTTCATCTACTGAATTGACTTTAGCTCAACAGATAATTGAAAACTCAGATAATGACTCTACGACAACATTATTAAATAGTTATGAGGGTGGATATACAGCACCTGATACACTTTTTGACGAATTAAATATGAATGACAGCATAATGAATTCGTCATCGTGGGGATTGACTACTACCTCATCACGAGACCAACTTAAATTATTAAATTCTTTGGCTTATGGTACAAAATCAAACTTAGAGGGTACTGATCGCAATTATGTGTTAGGTTTAATGTCTAATGTTGAATCTGACCAGTTTTGGGGTATTAGTAGTGGTGTTGCCGATAATGCAACAATAGAATTGAAAAACGGATGGCTGGAGTATGGCAATGGATGGATTATTAACTCTATTGGCCACATTGAGACTAGCAACAGTAATTACACCATTGCTATTTTAACAAATGAAAACGTGACAGAGTCAGATGGTATTGATTTAGTTGAAAAGTTATCCTCCGCTACTGCCAAAGCACTAAATGCTGATTAAAAAAACTTCATACATTAACAAATACTTTACTGCCCCCGCCCCTATTTGCTATCTGGGAGAGCGCACACATAGGGCTCGTCTTGTGTCGAAACAACAATTTTCGATTATTTTTTATAGAGGGGTCTTGACAAGGTTAATCTAGCAACATTACAGGGTTCTTGACTCAAAAATAGGCTTAAAAGTGGTAGCTAAAGTAACCCTAACTACAAAAACTAGGGTGGGTTTAGAGGGTACTTTTTACGTTAGTTTGGATGGAAAGCGTGCTAACCCCTTGTGGCAGTAGTGATAAACTATGCCCGTTTTAGAAACTTGCAAGCTATAAACGTTGATATATCAGTATTCCTGTGTTTTGTACTAAAATTTATAAAAGCCTTTATATCAACGTTTGTTGGATAACCCCCCCTATAAAAAAACTTTTCAAAATTCAACATTTTTATAAGGCAACGGTATGTGTGTGCTCTACAATCTGGCACCAAGGGCGGGGGGATGATAAACATCTAATGTTTAATTGAATAATCCGAGTTAAACTGAGAATCAGTTTAGACACAAGTCATGTATTAATCTTTCTAGTGCAAAAAGTAGACTAATTCCTGTTCTGAACTACACTAATTTTTCAATCCCATTACCACAGGTTTATAATTGAATTGGACCATTAGAAAACCAGGGGAGAAAAAACATGAGTATTTTTGAAGAAATCGAACAGGATCCTGCCAACAAAAATTTCACTCAGCATGGATTAAAACCAATTTACAATGCACCCACAAATGCTAGAATTGTCATAATCGGTCAAGCACCAGGTTTACGAGTTCAAAATACCGGAATTATGTGGAATGATGCTTCAGGTGATCGCCTACGTGAATGGCTAGGCGTTGATAAGGATGTATTTTATAATTCGGGAATGATTGGTGTTATACCAATGGATTTTTATTACCCTGGCAAGTCTAAATCTGGTGATTTACCACCTCGAAAAGGTATTGCAGATAAGTGGCATCCTCGCTTATTGAACAAAATGTCTGACGTAAAGTTAATTATTCTAGTTGGCTCTTATTCTCAAAAATATTATCTAAATCTTAGAGGTTCAGACAAAATAACTGATGTTATTAAAAATTACCAGAACTATCTTCCTAATTATTTTCCTATTGTTCATCCCTCTCCCAGAAATAATATATGGCTTAAGAAAAATAGATGGTTTGAAAAAGAAGTTGTCCCAAACTTAAAAAAGATTGTTGCTAAGATACTGTCAGAATAATTTTTGAATTGTACGAGGTATTAATTTATGTTGTCAGAAAAACAAGAAATCAGAACATATATTTTGGAGAATTTAAACTCTTATAAACCAGATGATAAGCTCAAACACGAGACTAGACTATACACACAACTATTTAATTGTCAGTTATGGCAAGATGCTTCGACTGTGGCAGTGACAATGAGCATGGAAAACGAACTTAACACTCAACCAATAATAGATATGACTATCAATGTTGGTAAAAAGTGTTCATTCCCAGAGTCTCAAAAAAAGATTTACTTTGGTTCGATTATAGTAAAAATAAATTAAGTAGATCTAAGTTTGGTATTTTAGAACCTAATCAGGAAGTAAATTTTGCACACAGCTTAAACGAGATTGACTTAATGATTGTTCCAGGGGTCGCTTTTACAATAGATAATTATCGAGTGGGGTATGGCGCGGGATTTTTCGATCGTGTATTATCTGAATATAATGGAGACACAATTTCATTAGTGTTACCACCACAATTAATTGACAATTTTTCGCGTAACCAGTGGGATATGCCAGTAAAAAATATGCTAACTTAACCAACAAATACACAAAAATGCTTTCTCTCGATATATTAAGAGAAAGCATTTTTTAATTTTAATAAATCGATTAGACTAAGCAAAATTAACGACAACAGGGCTAGACTGAAATGATTCCACCAAAGCAGAATTCATTCTCAGCCTAATAATAACATTATTACTAAAATCATCAGATAGCTTTTTAATTTCTGGATGCTGAATGACTTCATCATTCATCGCTTTGTTCTCGATAATTTCAGCAACAACGGAGTTCGAACTCATCCTAGATCCGGTCTGTTTATCAAACCAAGTAGCTATGGATACTTGGTTGTTGAATCTAATATTTTTGACGCGTGTGCTGTCTTTTTTTGTAACACAGTAGAAAACATTTTCGTCAGAATTAGATTGCTTAAACGTTATGATACTCGAATTAGAAACGTTCTTCGATGAAATAGTTGAGAGAACAATAATATTATCCAAGACGTTTAAAGAATTCTGAAATACATTATTGCTTGTACCTATTTCTGAATCGTGACTAAATTTCTTTCGCTGTTTAAGCAATGTTAGTATTGTTAACGGAATTACTAAAATGATGTAACCAACTAAGGATAACACAAGCGACTGCGATACATAGCCTTTAATATTAAAGTAAACTACAAAAATCATGGAGAAAAAAATCGTTACAAGAAATATAATAAATAGCTGTATAAAGCGTTTTGCGTACATGAACAAAAACTCCCATTAAGTATATTTCAATTATATACCTTTAAATAACCTACTGGCTACTTATCACTTGATAAATACATGCTTGCTATAACACTCTGTGATAGCGAGCGTTATACTTCAAAAACATAGCAAACAAAAAACACTATGCTTGTAATGCTTCACGTCTCAACCTAATAAATTCATCCCCGTGTTGTGTCATCACATTCAATAACGTTTTAAAGTCGTTGCGCCATGTTCTTAAACTTGAGTGACTCTTACCTGCTTCACTCACAACTTCTTCCCAGGTTATAAACTTATCACTGTAATATCGTTTGATGACACCTCTGTGCTCTGGCTTGATAACTGACAAACAAAAACGAATGTTAGCAATATCTTTCTTGTATCCTGGATCAACTTCTGCCATTAGCTTCAATCTACCTGAAAAATAATCTCTCAACATCTTATCTATAGTATCTGCCATAATCACACCTCGTTTTTAATTTTGTCACTATCAAAAGTTATTTTTTGGGACTCTTCAAATGTTTTATTTTGGGAATTGTATTTAAAGTTCCAGCTATACTACGTTTTCCTTTTTCCAAACCCATAGCCCCCCTGCAACATCATATAAGCTTCTTCAAACCATTCTCAGTATAAAGACATTCAATAATGTATCATGCGTATAAACGCTCTTTTGGGCGTTCTATCTGGCTCACAATCTGATTGAGTTGTTTACTCAATGCCATGCTGTAATCAGTGGGAGCAACCACATTGTAGAACTGTATAATAGGTTTGTTGTATTTGTACTTGCTGACACACATATCTTTAAGCTCCGGTTTTAGTTGTTTACAGAACTCATTCAGCAGTCGTTTAATTTCTTGCACAAATACCGTATTCTCGTGCCTATACTTATTTGAACGTTATCAGTCTATCATCCCCAAAAAACAACGTTGGATTATCGCTCTATTAGTACATGTATTTGTCACAGTTACCTCTCTAATTAGTTAGTATTCTTTGAATATTATACTGCATATATACACTATATTTCGTATAAATTTTCATGGGCCTTTTTCTACTGATATGCTGAAAATTAATTTTCATTAATTATATATCGATTACGACATTTATGGATGTACCCAGCCTTTCCTAATTTTAATATTCTGTCTTGAACATCTACAAAGATAAAATGTTTTTATGCTTTTTAATTGAAAAAATAGAACCATTGTTAGAAATAAAATATCTGACCATTTGAAAATAAGCGGCAAAGAAAAATCACAAAAATTTTCTACTAACTTAGCTACTTTGAAACAAACAAAAAAAGCCTAACAGGCTTCTTGATAAAAACTTATATACATCCTAAAACTAAAATCATTAATTAAATAAACAAGTATAATACTTAAGTTATTAACGGTCTCTCTGTACCAATCAACAAATATCACATATGCAACTAAAATTACTAACTAATTAAACAAGTATACTGCTAGACTATTGAGCAAAATCTCCGTTTCGTTCAATAAAACTAGTATAGCACACATTGTAAACAATAGCTATTTTATATGTATAATAGACTGCAGCTTGATACAGTCAAGTTTATCAGGGTTAAATCGAAACCACTGTTACTAAATCTAAAAGCGATATAAAAAGCTAATAGCGCTAAAAATTATTTTGAAATTTTATAAACTATTTTGAAATTAGAAGCATCTAAAAAAATAACTAACCGAGCAGAATACATATGAAATGGTCTTGGGCGACAGCAAACATTGCACTGGCTATTGTACTTATAAAATAAAAACACACCTATCTAATGGGTGTGCTCTACATCAAAGAACGTGCAAGACGCTTTCCGGTTACGTCCTACGCTCTGTATACTACGTCACAATAACAGAAATAGCAAATAAAAAGATCCGATGAATAGAAATGTCTTACAAAAAATTATCTTATGATTATTTGGAGATCAAACTTCTATTCATCGGATCTTCGACACCACCGGTGTCTTCACTAAGCATACGTGTTTTCAATAAATATAGCAATAAAAAAGCCCCAGCGGGGACATTAGAGCTATAAAGAGGTGTAAAAAGGGATTTTGTATTTCAACAATGTGTGCGATTTAATATTATCTCGCTAGGGAAAAACACTTTAAGTGTTTGACCAAGCATAGACTATATCCAACACTAAAGCAAATAAAAAGCCCCAAAGGGCAATGATTTTGTTTATAAAGGATTAACTGCTGTAATGAGCACACAACTCACAGAAAGAATTAGAAAAACCCATTTGGGGTAAAACACATCTCGTGTTTGAACTAAGCATAACCTAGTTACGCTATTAAAGCAAATCAAACATCTAGCCATGTGGAACGACGTGCATTTTAACAAAATAATTCAGCCTTTTTGATATCACTTCTCTACAAATTTAAATTTTAGTGTCTATTCCGAACCTTATTCATTATCAGTATTCTGGCAGTCTACCTAAATTATCAGACTTTTTCACACTGCTTTCCGTTTTGATATAACTATCATCATCAATGATAATTTCTTTGCCACGATACCATTTAGTAGAACCAAATTTTTGATGAATTGTCTCAAATATAACTCCGGCCATCATTTTCTCAATCATGGCATCCCTTTTAATTTTGGTAGTTGTCTTTATTGAGAACTTTTGACCATCAATAGTACGAAAAACTTCAACCTCATCAAACTGGTCATGATTATCAGTATAATGAACCTTGTAAATATAATATTTAGTCATTTTTTCTACTACTCCTTTGACATGTTTAACTAGCTCAATCACTTCACAAGTTTAATTAAAGGTACCTTAATCATATCGTACGTTATTTTTTTTCTAAACGTACCAGCCTCTTGAGATGCATTTTTATTATTAACACCTTTCATAGCTCTAATTTCATTTACGACTGGATAAGTAATAAAATTTAATGAGTCTGCCAAATAACATAGCATTGGTGCGCAGCGAATATGATTATATACATCTTTAAAGTCGCTATCCTCATCTTTGGTTTTTAACCATTCTAACCAGTGTATTTGTTGATCTTCATAAATAATATAGTTATTGCCAATGTGAAAATTTTGCTTATCACTAAAGTACGGTAACTTGTTTGTTGAGTTTTCAAAATTATTAATTACTCTGTAAGCTTCTCCAACTGTAACCATAAGTACAATCTCCTGTTTTAGGCAAGTATACACTTATTAAGACATCAAGTGTGAGCGACTAAAATGCGCCACTCTGACCTTGATTACTTATATGCTTTTTTATTAGAATATACTACCCATAATTTAGATACAGGTATTTATAAAAAGGCCAATGCATGGATATAAAAATCGGCTTATACTCATTGGGATAAATATAATTTGTACATTGTTGGCAATTATTTGCACCAAAAAACGGCTCCAACGCCGTTACACCGCCTACTTGCGTATTTAAAATGTTTCCCTAAAAGTTTCCCATTCTGTGTGAAATGCTATGAAATACAGTGCAACGTTTTTCATAAGAAAAGGCGCTACATCAAGGTTTTTGAAACCTTATGCAACGCCATGAAATGTTAATTGGAGCTAACGGGAATCGAACCCGTGTTTGCTGATTGCGAACCAGCCGTACTCCCTCTATACTATAGCCCCAAAATACAATGGCTTTGCTAAACCATTGTATTTTTTTATTGTAAATTATAAATCTTGTTGGAAATCCATAGGTGTATATAATTTCAATAACTTACTGAAGACAAATTGTGCAATGAACCCTGCAATCACTGGAATGACCAACCATGCAATAATTGCCACAAACGGATTGATAAAGTTATTCATCACTGATGATGGCACTGCAGCATCTTTAACCATTGATTGAATTGGTGAAACCAAACCAATGTAACCAAATCCAGCGGTTGTTGGTGTGCCTTGAATATTAAATAGCGCTACTGGAATACCTGAAATTGCCGCTGTCAATAAGAATGGCAACATTGTCACAGGCTTAGCAAATACAGAAGGCATCATACCTTTCATAGCACCCAAAGCAATTGCAACCGTCACACCAGGCTTGTTCACCTTCCAAGAATTAATTAGCAAGACAATAGTCGTAGCAACAACTCCCATTGCAGCGGCACCAGAACCAATACCAGACAAACTAATTGCCAAGGCAATACCAACAGTTGACACAGGTGTGATGATGATAATGGCGAACGCCATTGCAATTAACATCGCCATTGGGATTGGGGCTAACTTGGTAAATGTTTCAACCAAGTTACCAATCCAAGTCGTAATATCACCAACGTATGGTGCAATTGATTTTCCAATTAATCCAACACCACCACCAACAATAATTGGGCTCAAAATGATGGCAACTGAACCAAATCCTTTCAAATAGCGGGCTACCAACCATGTCACAAAAACAGCAATCGCAGACACAATCATAGCATTGATAACATCACCAGCACCACTGGCGATGTATACGTTTGCCGGTGCAACCGATTTCAAGCCAGTGACTGGATTAACAAACCCTGCTGGTGCAACTGCCCACTTGATTGAGCCAGATGCCACCGCCGTTGCAATAGCCACAACACCAACATCCAAGCTCTTCATCTTAAATTGTAAAGCAACAGCCATACCAATTAAGAACGGAATCAACGATGTAAACAAAGTTAGAATAGCACTCAAGTTAGCACCAAAAGCAGTTGTCCCTAAACCTGAATACTGAATAATGTACTTCATCACAGCTGATGGCAAAACACCAATCAAAATTCCTTGGGCTGATCCAGATAGTACTTTAAAGAAAAAATCCTTTAAATGTAAATTTGTTTGGCCGCTAAATGCTACGGGCGCATTTTCTTTGGCTTTGCGTGCATAAGCTTCATTCCGAACTTCCTGCGACGCTTTCGATGACCATTTCTGGCCGTCTGCTTTGATAGTCATATCAAACTTCCTCTTTCCAACGCTTGTGATGTCTCCCACTATCTCAACACCACAGCACATAAGTATATTACACTAACAATTATATCACTTGATTATTATTTCACAAGTACTCCGCATAAAAATTCCCAGAGGTCTAGTCTGGGAATTTAATAGTTGTATTTGTAAAAAAATGCTCAATTAATATTTAACTGCAATAGCTGGCGTTTCACCATTAGCAAACGCAACAGCGGCATCAAATGATTGATGAACCATTTCTAAGACAGCCTTTGTTGTATAGAAAGCCGTGTGTGGTGTAACCAAAACATTTTCACGTGCAATCAAATCGGCAATCTTTGAATCTGGGAATTCCTTATTTGACCAGTCTTCGTTGAACAAACCAACTTCATTTTCGTAAACGTCCATACCAAAGTCGGAAATTTTACCAGAGTTCAAGCCATCAATCACAGCATCAATATCCATCAAGTTTCCGCGGGCAGCGTTCATGATAACAACACCATCCTTCATCTTTGAAATCGCATCAGCGTTAATCAAATGGTGGTTTTCAGGAACACCTGGCACGTAGAGTGAAATAGCATCTGCTTGCGCATACAATTCGTCCAGCGTGTCAACATACAAACCTTCAGCTTGCAATTCAGCGTTTGGGAACTTGTCATAAGCAATTACTTTTGCGCCAAATCCCTTCAAAATGTTAATAGCAACACGACCAATATGACCTGTACCAATAACACCTACCGTTTGCATACGCATTTCGCGACCAATTGTTGGTGCCCAACGCAAGTCATGTTTGGCAATTTTTGCATCCAAAGCCTTTGTACGACGTAACAAACGTGACAATTGGATCATTGAATGTTCAGCAATTGCATTTGGTGAATAAACTGGGACATTTGAAATGTTAAAATTGAATTCACGCGCAGCATCAAAATCAATATTATCTGTACCAACGTTACGCAAAGACAAGTTAGTAACCCCAACATTGGCTAAAGCAGTCAATGTTTCACGAGTGTAATCCAATTGTTGATAAACAACGGCTGAATCAGCCCCTTCAGCTAATTTAGCTGTTTCAGGTGTCAACAAATCTTGTGTATAGTCAACTTCAACCTCTGGGTTGGCAGCTTTCCATTCTTCAAGTGATGGCTTTTCATCATCACGAATACCGTAAGCAAAAATCTTCATGAGTTCCTCCAAAATTTTATTACACTTACATTGTACCCTATTTCACTAATGAAAGCACGACATTTAATTATCAGTAATCAACATTTTTCTCATAATTTGTTCTCAAAATGCTTAAACTAAAAACACACTTTATTCACAATTAAGCTGTAATATTATAGATATTCCAGAGCAACACGCGCTGGAAACTCTCCTAAATAACGTCATCGCTAGATGACTCTCCTTCGAATTTTTTAGATGCCCGCAACATCTAAATTAATGAAAGCAGCCGTGATGAAGCTGCTTTTTTTCTGCATTAAAAAACAACCTCTCGGTTGTTTTTATTTTGAGATAGGCTTATCACCAGACTTTGTTAAAATACCGTCAATAAAGCCGTATTCCAATGTCTCTTCGGCACTCATCCAGTTATCACGTTCAGTATCGTGCGCGATTTGATCCAAATCTTTACCAGAAGCATCAGCCAAAATTTTGTTCAACTTTGCACGTGTTTTGGTCAATTGTTCAGCAATAATTGCCATGTCTGTCTGTTGTGTGCCACCGGCAGCACCACCCATTGGCTGATGAATTAAATACTCGGCATTTGGCAACATATAACGATGACCTTTTTCACCTGAAGCAGCAATAATAGTACCCATTGATGCCGCAAGGCCCATCACGATTGTTGTTACCGGCGCCTTAATAAAGTTCATTGTGTCAGTAATCGATAGTCCGGCTGTAACAGAACCACCTGGTGAGTTGATATACATTGAAATTTCTTTGTTTGGATCTTGAGCTTCCAAAAATAGTAACTGAGCAACAATCGAGGTTGCCATACTATCTTCGACTTCTCCTTGAACCAAAATAATACGATCTTTTAATAAACGTGATGGTAAATCATAGTTTTCACGTCCATTTGCAGTTTGTTCAATAACTCCGGGCCACATAAATTTTACCTCGTATCCTAGCTTGGTTAATTCAAATAATTAACTTATTATTATTTTAGCACATTAACAGCGTGAGTGCTAAAAATTTACAATTTAGTCAAATCATACGCTTCACCAGCTTCAATCATTTCTGCCAATTGTTTTAATTTTCGCATACGATGATTAACACCTGATTTACTAATTTCTAACATTTCACCTAGTTCTGCCAATGATTCATCCGGATTATCTAGTCTCGCCTGTGCCACTTCTCGAAGCTTTTGGGGCAGAAAATCCAAACCACCGATTTGCTTTGCAATCGTCTGAATTTGTGACACCTGCTTATTAGCGGCAATCGCCGTTTTTTGCATGTTGGCTGTTTCAGCATTGACTAACCGATTCACCGAATTTCTCATATCACGCATCATTCTAATGTCTTCAAATCTCAGCATAGATTGCGTTGCACCGATAGTTTGTAAAAAATCAACAATTTTCTCAGCACGTTTTAAATAGACAATGAAACCATTACCGCGATCAGTCATTTTGGCTGGCAAATCAAACCCGGACATCATTATCAAAAGTTGCTCGCCTAGTTCTTCATGTGTCGTATAGATTTCTAAATGATAATTTGCTTTTTCCGGCGAATTGACAGAACCCGTCGCCAAAAAAGCGCCACGTAAAAAAGATCTTTTTTTATCGACTTGATTTAGAAGACGCGATGGAATCTCTGGATGAAGACCAAAAGGATCAACCCCAAGGTCATTTAGCACATCATCGATCTGGCTTTTCAACAATACACCGTATGACTTATGTCGAGACAAATGGTTGTGATCACTGACTGTCACTTCGACCTCAACATTATCATAACTTTGTTTTAAAAGCGTGTAAATGCGTCTAGCAATTGCCGCATTTTCGGTCTGAACGCGAATGCTTTGATCTAGCCCGAGTGTGCTGACGCCATTCATGCGCATGAGTGCCGATAACTCTGCCTTGGCATTACCGCCATGCACAATCAAACCAGTTAGTTCCTTTTTTACTTCAGCAGCGTAAGACATCTATTTTTTTCCTAAAATTTCCATCAACTTATCAGCAATCTTTTGACCATCATGGAAGGCCCCAGCATCACGTAATTGCAAAAAATCACCCGCAATTTGCTGAGCGCCCTGAACCTTTACAGCTGATTCATCAAGTTTAACTTGTTTCGAAATCTCATTCCACTTCTGAAAATCAACGAAATCGTCTGGTACCTTTTTACTATTTGAAACAACATAATTAACAACGGGTGCACCAATATGTGCATTAAGGGCTAGCAAATGTTGTGCATCTGTATAGGCATCTGTTTCGCCTTTTTGCGTCATGATATTAGCAATATAGACTTGTTTGGCTGATGTTTGCTGGAGAGCCTGTCTCACTTCTGGCACCACAACATTTGGTAAAATCGAAGTAAACAAGCTACCCGGCCCATACACTACCATGTCAGCGTTCATAATTGCTGTCACAACTTCCGGTGCTGCTTTCGGTTCCTCACCTGGTTCATCACCAGTGACCCACACATGATCAATTGTTTGATGCGCATGCGTAATTTCAGACTCACCCGCCAAAGTCGATCCATTTTTAAATTCTGCATGTAAAACTAACGGCTCATTTGAAACAGGATAGACGTGACCACAGACGTGCAAAAACGTTGCTAACCGTTGCACAGCATCAAAAATGTTACCCTGCATTTCCGTCATCGCAGCAATAATTAAATTACCCACAGCATGTTCAGCGAAGAATTCGTCTTCTGCATGAAAACGATATTGTAGGAGCTTTAATATTTCTGGATCGACATCGGCCATTGCCACCAAAATATTACGAATATCACCTGGTGGCACGATATTAATGTAATCTCTTAGCAGTCCGCTCGAGCCACCATCATCAGCAACAGTCACCACGGCCGATAAATCAACCGCTTCTCTGACTAGAGGCTTAATGATAACTGGCAAACCGGAACCGCCACCAATAATCACGATTTTAGGGTTCATATTTTTTAACCTTTCCAAAAACTAACTTCATTTTAACACAAAAAGTCGCCCCACAATTTTGTAGGACGACTACCTGTTACTTAGAAACTGTTTTTTGACGGGCAAGGTCATGAATTGCCTTTAGAGCACGCTTACGCGTCTTAATATTAGGACTTTTCAACTTGCGAGCCGCTGAGGCAATGTCTAATTTTTCTGTCATTGTATGAGATCTCCAATTTGTTTTTTTGCAAATAGGGACGGAGTAATCAATATTTTTCAATTAATTACTCTAGCAATCTTACTTACATTTAATAACTATACCACGTTTTAATGGAAATGCAACTATTTACCGCGATCTAAGTCACGTTCAATAATTGTTTTGAGATAACGTCCAGTATAGGACTGCTCTGTTTTCATGACTTTTTCGGGTGTGCCCGTGACTAATACCTCACCACCGCCTGCACCACCTTCAGGTCCCATATCAATCAACCAATCTGCAGATTTAATCACGTCCAAATTATGTTCAATCACAACCACTGTATTACCAGCATCAACCAACCGTTCAAGAACTTGCAGTAGACGCGCAATATCATCTGTATGAAGTCCCGTGGTTGGTTCATCCAAAATATACATTGTTTTACCATTAGTACGACGATGCAATTCCGACGCCAACTTCATTCTCTGGGCCTCGCCACCAGAAAGTGTTGTGGCTGATTGACCCAATTTGACATACCCTAATCCAACGTCATTAATGGTTTGCAATTTTCGGGCAATTTTAGGAATTGGTGCAAAAAAATCAAGTGCTTCAGTTGCTGTCATATTCAGTACTTGTGAAATATTTTTGCCTTTGTAGCTCACTTCAAGTGTCTCAGAATTATAACGTGTGCCACCACATACCTCACAAGCCACATAGACATCTGGCAAAAAGTTCATTTCAATTTTGATAACACCATCACCACGACAATTTTCGCAACGCCCTCCTTTGGTATTAAATGAAAACCGCCCCTTATTGTAGCCACGCATTTTTGCTTCATTTGTCTGTGCAAACAAATCACGAATATCATCAAATACGCCAGTATAAGTAGCAGGATTTGAACGAGGCGTCCGCCCGATTGGTGATTGATCAATGTCAACAACTTGTTCAATATTTTCAACACCATCAATGGCACGAAAACGGCCAGGTTTTTCAGAATTATTGTTTAGTTTTTGCTTGAGGGCTCGTTTTAAAATCGTGTTAACTAACGTTGACTTTCCTGATCCAGACACCCCAGTAACAGCAATAAACTTCCCCAAAGGAAACTTCACGGTGACATTTTTAAGGTTGTTTTCTTTAGCGCCTTTAATGGTAATGTACTCACCATTTCCTGATCGACGCTTAATCGGCACGGGAATATACTTTTTACCGGATAGATATTGCCCCGTTAAGGAGTTGGGATTGGCCTCTACAATCGCCGGTGTGCCACTGGCAACAATTTTTCCACCAAGTTCACCAGCACCAGGGCCAACATCAATTAGGTAGTCAGCAGCACGCATTGTGTCCTCATCATGTTCCACAACTACTAACGTATTACCTAAATCACGCATGCGTTGTAATGATGCCAAAAGCATGTCATTATCCCTTTGGTGCAGCCCAATAGATGGTTCATCTAAAACATATAACACACCAGATAAATTAGAACCAATTTGCGTAGCCAAGCGAATACGCTGTGACTCGCCACCGGATAGTGTCCGAGCAGAACGAGAAAGCGTTAAATACTTTAAGCCAACACTTTCCAAAAATCCCAAACGATCTTTAATTTCTTTAATAATTGGTGCCGCAATTTCTGTATCTTGTTGACCCAAGCTGATACCATTAAAAAAATTAAGTTCTTGGTCAACAGGCATTTCAGAAACTTCACCAATATGCTTGCCCGAAATTTTCACTGATAAAGCTGCCGGGTTCAAACGATAGCCACCACATGCTTTACAAGTTAACTCTGTCATATAGTTGGCCATCTGATCCCGTGTAAAGTCAGAATTAGTTTCGTTAAAACGACGAGAAATGTTGTTAATCACACCTTCGAATGGTATGTCAACATCACGAACACCACCAAAATCATTTTCATAATGGAAATGAAAATCTTTATTGCCAGAGCCATTTAAGATGAGTGTTTGTTGTTTAGCAGTTAGTTTCTCAAACGGTTTGTCCATATCAATTTTGAATTGTTCGGCAAACTGCTTTAGCATTTCAGGATAATAGTTAGATGAAATAGGATTCCACGGTACGATGGCCCCTTCGTTAAGCGATTTGTGCCGATCCGGAATAACCAAATCAATATCAACCTCACGGGTAACGCCTAATCCTTGGCAAAATTCACAAGCACCTAGCGGTGCATTAAAACTAAATAGTCGTGGCTCTAGCCGACCAACACGAAAATCTTTCAATTCGCCAAGGTAATGATCAGAATACCTTAAAACAATTGATTCTGCTTTTTCATCTCGTGATACGACCTCAATTGTCACGCGCCCAGCCGCGAGACGCACTGCTGACTCAATTGAATCATATAAACGTGATCGAGAATTATCACGTAAAACAATGCGGTCAACCATAACATCAATATCGTGTGCTTCATTTTTATCTAATGTCTTATTGTCTGAGTCTAACTCAATCAAATCACCATCAACACGGGCGCGAATGTAGCCTTGTTTCCGCATCACATCAAATGCTGAAGCATGGGAGCCGCGCTGTTGCTGAATAATTGGTGCAAAAACCTGCAATCGGCTCCCCTCAGGCAACCGCTCGAGTACGTCATTGACCATTTGATCAATTGTATACATAATTTTTGTGCCATCATCCGGATCATCTGGGCGACCAACTCGCGCATATAACAATCTAAAATAATCATTAATTTCTGTAACAGTGCCAACCGTTGATCTTGGATTATTGGAGGTTGTTTTTTGATCGATTGAAATCGCAGGTGATAGCCCATCAATCGAGTCAACGTCTGGTTTATCCATTTGACCTAAAAACTGGCGAGCATAAGAGCTTAGACTTTCCACATAACGACGCTGCCCTTCGGCATATAAAGTATCAAATGCCAACGATGATTTGCCAGATCCCGACAAACCCGTGACAACAGTCAAACGATCTTTTGGTATATCAACATCAATGTTTTTTAGATTGTGTGCACGTGCACCACGAATTTCTATTTGTGTTTTTGCCATTCTTTTTCTCTTTAAATTAATTTAAATGGTGTTGGTTAATGACCAGCACGTGTTTTTAATGTCATGACACTATCACGTAATTGAGCGGCTTCTTCAAAGTCCAGCGCTTTAGCAGCTGCTTTCATTTGTGCCGTCAAATTATCAATAATAGCCTGTTGCTCATCTGCTGGCAAATCATCAAATGCCACTTGCGTCAAATCAACTGCTTTGTCATCCGAAACAGCAGCATGCGTAATCGAAATCAGATCCCTAATTTCCTTTTTAATGGTCTTTGGCGTAATACCATGCGCTTCATTATATGCCATCTGTATCTCACGACGTCGACTAGTTTCTGCCATTGCCTCTGCCATCGACGCGGTGGTTTTATCGGCATACATGATGACATGACCATTTTCGTTACGTGCTGCACGACCAATGGTTTGAATCAATGAGCGTGGATTACGCAAAAAGCCTTCCTTATCCGCATCTAAAATAGCCACTAAGGACACTTCAGGCACGTCAATACCTTCACGTAACAAGTTAATGCCAATCAAAACATCATACTTCCCTAAACGTAAATCACGAATAATTTCCGTTCTCTCTAATGTCTTGATGTCAGCATGTAAGTAGGCAACTTTAATGCCCAAATCTTTCAAGTAATCAGTTAAATCTTCTGCCATTCGCTTAGTAAGCGTCGTAATGAAGACGCGTTCATCACATTTCGATCGCAAATTAATTTCACCCACTAAGTCATCAATTTGACCCATAACTGGGCGTACTTCAACCTCGGGATCGAGCAGACCGGTTGGGCGAATAATCTGCTGTGCAATATGCTCTGGTGTTACACGGTTCATTTCATAATCACCCGGTGTGGCTGACATGTAAATGATTTGATTCACATGTTGCTCAAATTCCGGTAGTGTCAATGGTCGATTATCTAAAGCACTTGGCAATCGAAAACCATAGTTAACCAATGTCTCCTTACGTGCCTTGTCACCATTAAACATGCCTCTCACCTGTGGCATTGTCACATGGCTTTCATCCACTACGATGAGAAAATCATCTGGGAAAAAATCTAGGAGTGTAAATGGTGGCTCTCCAGCTTGTCGACCATCCATCCAACGTGAATAGTTTTCTATACCACCAACAAATCCCATTTCTTCAAGCATTGCTAAATCATATTCCGTGCGCTGTTTAATCCGCTGTGCCTCGATTAATTTGCCTTCTTTTTCAAATTTTGTAACTTGTTCGTTCATTTCTTGGCGAATGCCTTCAAGGGCGACACGCATTTGATCGTCATCTGTCATAAAGTGCTTAGCAGGAAAAATAGCAACATGTTCACGTTCTGACACTGTTTCACCCGTTAAGGAATTAATTTCTCGAATACGATCAACTTCATCCCCAAAAAATTCTACGCGTAACGCCATCTCATCTTGTGAGGCTGGGAAAATCTCGACAACATCACCACGGACTCGGAAAGTACCACGATGAAAATCAATATCATTACGAGTAAATTGAACGTCAATCAGGTCACGCATCAGCTGGTCGCGACCATACTCATAGCCCACCCGTAAACTAATCACATGATCTTTATATTTATGTGGATCACCCAATCCAAAAATTGAACTGACAGAAGCCACTACAATGGTATCACGTCGTTCTAACAGTGCGCTTGTTGCTGAGTTACGCAATTTATCAATCTCATCATTGACAGCGGAATCTTTCTCAATAAAAGTATCAGAACTTGGTACATAAGCTTCCGGCTGATAATAATCATAGTAGGATACGAAATATTCAACAGCATTATTTGGAAAAAATTCTTTTAATTCGCTATAAAGTTGTCCTGCCAATGTTTTATTATGGCTGAGCACTAATGTTGGTCTTTGCGCATCCTTAATAACATTGGAAATAGTAAAAGTCTTACCGGTTCCCGTAGCGCCAAGTAGAATTTGTTCCTTTACATTATTATTTAAGCCACTGACTAGCTGCTCGATGGCTTGCGGCTGATCACCGGTTGGTTTATATTTGGAGACCACTTCAAATTCATGATCTGTTTGGTGTTCAATCATATTATTTTCTCTTTTCGTCACCTTGTCACTATTTTTTGAGACAATCTTGTTTCATTATATCAAAAAACGAACAAATGTTCTAGTTGAACCTTGTTCGCCATTCTTACTTATCTGAACTCTCATTTTTTAACTCAGGGGCATCTGTGACATAATCGCTTAATGTTGATTTTCCCTTATTTTGGGCCAAAATACTTGATGGATTACTCTTTTGCGCCTGTTTCAACGCTGCTAAACCAGCAGACTTCTTGTAATCATAATCTTTTTTGTTTACCGCATGGAAGTCTGACCGTGATGTATCAAATCGCAACAAATCACCAGTAATAACGTCATCTGAATAGCCAAGCACTTTCGTGGCATAATCGGACATCGTTTTAGCAACCTTTTTGAGTTGCTTATCCGAACTCTCTGTCACCTGCTGGCCTGTTTGTGTGTTGAAATATTGATTATTAAACTTGGTATAAGTTGGCGTGATCCAATCACCATCTCGGAAAACAACCTTGCCTTTATAATCACTCGATAACATATCTTGTCCAAACATAGTCATGCCATCATCTGGCACACCCAATAAGTCCAGCAAAGTTGGCATCATATCAATTTCACCACCATAGGTATGATCAATGCCACCTTTCAAACCTGTTGCATGAATCATAAATGGTACCTTTTGGAAATTAGCTAAATCGTAATTTGTCACCTTATCTTTGCCAAGTAATTGTGCAATTGCTGGCTGATGGTTCTCGGAAATACCATAGTGATCACCATAAAGCACAAACACTGAATTATTGTAGAGACCAACTTTCTTAAGGTATGCCATTAACTCACCAAAGGACTGATCCAAATAATGCGCGGTTTGAACATAACCATCAACCGTGTTATCTCCTGTTTTGGTAGCTGGAAAATCAATATTTTGCTTATCTAGATCGTATGGATAATGATTAGTAACTGTGATTAACTTTGCATAAAATGGTTGTGGTAATTGTTCAATATATTGCGCACTGTCCCTTAAGAATATCTTATCCTTCATACCGTAACCAACATTATAATTTGCTTTGTTGGCGTTAGGGTAATAAGATTTTGAAAAGAAATAATCATAGCCAAATGACTTGTAGGTATTGTCTCGGTTCCAAAAACTAGCAACATCCCCATGGAAAGCAGCCGTCGTATAACCACGTTGCCCCAAAATAGCTGGCAGTGACTCAAACGTATTATTAGTACCATATTTAACCATTGCGGAACCAGTTGCCAAACCAAACAATGAATTCTCTTGCATCATTTCGGCATCAGAAGTTTTACCTTGTCCCACTTGATTATAAAAGTTATCAAAACTCAACGTATTTTGGTCATGATAAAACTTATTCAAATTAGGCGTTACTTCTTGATCGTCAACTTTATAATCAATCAAAAATTGTTGGAATGACTCCAAATGAATCATAAAGACATTTTTGCCTTTTTGCGTGCCATAATATTGAATATTGTCTGGTAATTTTTGCGTTGCAACGAACTTTTTAACTTTTGCCAAATCGGTTGGCTTAGCACGCTTTCGACTTTCTGTCTGATTATAAGTTTGAACGGCATTGAACACAGCGTATTCATTCAACCCAAGATATTTAACAATGTAATTATTATCAAACGAACGCGTCAATAATCCTGAACGATTCGTTGACGCAATACCATAGTCAACAAACATTAAGATCACACCGAAAAGTGTTGTCAAAATGGCAAATTTTTTCTGAACACCCTTTCGATCAATTGTTAACTGCTTAAAGATGACCAGCGCAATCAAAATAATGATATCTATAAAAACTAAATAATCCGTCCAATGAATAATTGCAGCGATAGATTTACCAAGATTGTTCCCGGTTGAACTGCCCGACCCTAAAATTCCCATCGATAGAAAGTCAGAAAATTCTCGATAATACAACATGTTTGCAAACAGCCAAGCAGATTGAATTAAATTGAAAATAATCGCCAACCAGTAACTTAATGCGCCACGAAAATAGAGAGCGATACTAATAAAGATAATAGCCGTTGGAATTGGATTTAAAAACAACAAAAATTGCTGCGTTGCGCCTTCCGCACCCAAGTTAAAGTTCATATGATACTCGGCAAACATTTTCAGCCAAACCAACATCACATTCAGAATAAAAAACCAAACGATGGGCGCCGATGTATCCATCGTACGTTTTATTTGTCGCCACCATGTTTTAGGACTAGAAATTAATTTTAATAAACGTTTCATTGTCGTCAACGCACTCCTTGCTAAATTAAGAAAATTGCTTGGTGCTCTCCTAATAAATTAGTTTAAAATCATGTAGCACATCATAAACTTCAATCGCTACGAGGTCAATATCATCAAATTGGAATTGTCGCACCTCTCGATGTTCTCGAACTGTCCATATTTGTGTTAACTGGTCATAAGTGACCTGTAACGCTTCAATGCCAAATGCGTCAAAACGACGAATTTGAACAGCATTATCGGTTGAATCAATCATCGCTCGCAGTCGACTTAAGATTTGCTTCAAATCACTTGTATGACGTCCGTCATTGTCCATGTTCTTACCTCACATTTTTTCGTGCTGGTATTATATATGCAATGATACCAGCAAATATGCCAAAATAATACGTAATTAATCGCCAAATTAAAATGACTAGAATCAATGTTGCTGAATTTTTAACGAATGGTGAAAACAATAACTGAAAACTCAATTCCGCGCCACCAACGCCACCTGGAATAGGAAACAACGAAATCACCATAACAATCATGATGTTCATAGTGACTATCAACCAAGGATTTACCGACGCATAACCAAAGGCACGGATAACAAAATAAGGAATTAAATAAAAAACAATCAACTGCATCATTGTCAGTATTGATGAACCAACTAATGATTGCCAACTACTAATAACTCGTCGTGACTCTTCATGAAAGTTATCAATTTTTTGTTTTGTCGTTGCAATAACACTCTCAAACCGTTGCTTTGACATAATGCGCTTAAATAGTGGAGCTACAAAATCAACTAGACGTAAAGTCAAAGATGGCCAAAACATCACCAAGGCAATGCCCACAATAACAACCGCGTGAATAGCAATCGCAAATGGAATGAATGTCGCAAAGGTTGGCGCAACTTGTGAATAGATAAATGTATCTGCCGCAACATAACCCACTATAAAGAATAGCACGACAACAACTTGATAGACTAAAAATTTCATCAAAATGACAGACATTGCCCGACCAGATTCAACACCAGCTCTTGCTAAACCATACAATTGTGCTGGTTGTCCACCAGTTGCAAAAGGCGTCACGCCTGTACCCAATAAGTTCAATAAAGGCACTCGTAATAAAGCAAAAAAGGAAGTGTTTTTTCGGTCCGTTTTGTTCAATAACACTCTTGTTGCCGCGGCTTCAAAGGCAATTGAAACGATCATCATCAAGAGACCACCCACTAACCAACGCCAATCAAGATGTTTCAATGCTTCTTCAAGTTGCTTTCCTTTGCCACGTAATTCCCGCGTTAAAAAATAGATGACACCCGCGGTTAAAACGGTCACAATAATGATTGATAATCTATCGCGTTTTAACATTGTTAAGACTCACTTCCCCAATAAACTCGTGTAAACAGCTTTTAACTGTTGACCAATTTCCGGTAAATTACGAGCTTTTGCTAATTGATACCCCTCATCTCGCAAATCTGTTAATTCACCATTTAAAATTTGTTGCATTTTATTTTCAAACTCATCAAAATTGCGGGCTTTGTAACTATTTTTGCCATCTTGTAGCCAATTGTGATAAACCGGAATGTCGCGCACCAATACATTTTGCTTTGAAGCTAATGCTTCGAGCACAACAATACCTTCAGTTTCTTCATAGGATGGATATAAAAATAAATCAGCACCTTGAAAGGCACCACGAATCACATCACCAGTAATATAACCCGGAAAAATTAAATTTCGTGGATGATCGCCTTTAATGAGGCGACTAATTTTGCCCGGGACTAATCTCAAATCAGTATAACCAAACCAAATGAATACATATTCAGGGTGTCGCTTTGCTAATTCAACAAAATCCAAAATACCCTTTCGCTCAAAAAATAGTCCAACACTCATGACGACTTTCTGTTCATCCGATAGATCAAAGTAATCTCTGAATTGACGGATTTTTTCGTCATCGTGTGCATATTTTTCAAGAGCTATGCCATTTGATATTGGCATAATGGGTTGACTCAGACGATAGCCGCGCAAAAGTTGCTTAGAATAAGGTGTTGGCGTGATGATCGCATCAGCTTTGGAATACAACGAGACAAGATAACGCTTAAACAGAGGCGCAATCATATTAGAGCCAATAAATGAATTACGAAAATCTTCATAGGTAGAGTGACCATGATAAACCACTTTTTTCCCTGACTTATGCGCTTTATTAACCATGTGATGGCTCTCAACACCATAAGTGTTAATGTGCAAAATATCATAATCTGTTGACTTAGGGTCAGTTGTGACAACCACGTCAGTATGTGACAGCGCCTCTTGTTGCAACTTTAAGGCACGACCAATACCAGACTTTGCAATTAACTTTTGATTTTCAAAGTAAAGTAAAACTTTCAATTAATTTCTCCTAAATGGATTGCGTAAGATACGCTTCATATATCCCACCTCTTCATCATTGGGATACTCATCATCGACATCATCAGCATGGTAGTCGGCCAAAATATCTTGATAAAACGCTAAAACACGTTCCGCAAATTTTGTCGCATCAACATCTTTCATTTTGGCTTGACGTACTTGCTCATCTACCGACGAATTCGGGCGTTCAAGATATTTTTGAACCGCTGCTAACAATTCATCATAATCACTGACTAAGGTTCCAATCGCTTCATTATCAACTAAATTATCCAGATATGGGGAATGAATCGCCACAAAAGGACGATTGGCTGCCATGGCTTCAATAAATGTCAAACCTTGCGTTTCTGTGTCCGATGAACTGACGAATACATCTGCCATTTGGTAATAATCACCAATATCTTCGTGATTAACCATTCCTGTAAAAATAACTTTGTCATCTAATTCAAGCTCCGCAACTTGCTCAAACAAAGATTTTCTAGCCGGTCCATCACCGGCAATGACCAAACGCGCATCCGGCATCACTTGCAGCAACTCCGAAAACATCGAAATCGTCATAGCAACATTTTTTTCAAAAGCCAATCGACCCAAAGACAGAATAATTGGCTGTGTGTCATAAAAATGATAGTTTTGACGTAAATTAATCTGCGTGGCACGGTGTTTTGGTAAGGATACTCCTGTTGGTATGATACGCATTGGCGCTGTAATACCATAACGAATGAGTGTATCTTGCACTAATTTAGAAGGCGCAATGACACCAGCCATACCAATCATATAAGCCTTCATAATGCGACCCACACCATTTGGTCCAATCAGCATACCTTTAGCAAAATAATGCGTGTAATCTTCATACATCGTATGATACGTATGAACAGCCGGAATTTTGAGTTGTCGCGCCACAAATTTACCTAATAAACCGAGTGAAAATTCAGTTTGTGTGTGTACAATATCAAGCTGGACTGACTTAGCTATTTCAACCGCTTGAATTAGGCCACGAAAAGCCAAGCGTCGGTCTTTAAAGCCAAGATAGGGCACACTTGAAAAACGATAAATGTGTGGTTCAAATTTATTTTTGGGCACTTTTGGATCCGTCGAAGTAAATATGTATACCTGATGTCCTTGAGCTTCTAATGCCTCTTTTAAAGTTTTGATTGAGGTCGCAACCCCACTGACTTGTGGGAAATACGTGTCCGTAAACAAACCAATGTTCATTGTCTCCTCCAAAAATTAAACGCACGTTAAACGTGCATACGAAACGCAATAGTAATAGTATAACATTTTAAGCGTTTTCCTTCCAATAACGACCCGCTTTTTAGCAGTGATTATTATCATTTTTTCTTCTAATGAAAAGCCACTAATTTTTCGAAATTAGTGGCTAAAATTATTTATTCAAATACCATTTGATTATGATACAATTCGGCGTAAAAACCACCTTCAGCAACTAGTGCTTCGTGGGAACCTTCTTCAATAACTTGACCATCCTTCAAAACCACAATCTTATCTGCACCCAAAATTGTTTTCAAGCGATGTGCAATCACAAAACTGGTCCGTCCAGCAATGACATTATCCATTGCTGCTTGAATTCTTGCTTCTGTAACTGTATCAACGTTTGAGGTCGCTTCATCCAAAATTAAAAATGATGGATTTGTCAAAATTGTTCTTGCGATTGATAATAACTGTTTTTGACCCGTTGAAAATATCGAGTTTTCGTCGTCTACTTTGGTTTGATAAGCATCAGGCAAGGTCATAATAAAATCGTGAATGTTGGCTTGCTTAGCTGCATCAATCATCGCTTCATCACTAGCTTCAGGATCCCCAAATTTAATATTATCAGCAATTGTGCCACTAAATAACACAGAATCTTGTAACACAATGCCAACATGCTCCCGCAACGATTTGAGATCTAGGTCACGGACATCAACACCATCAAATGTAACAGCACCTCCTGTCACATCATAAAAGCGATTTAATAAATTCATCACTGTTGTCTTACCAGAACCAGTTGGTCCAACTAGTGCGACCATTTCACCTTTTTGAACATCAATTGAGACACCGTGCAAGATTTCTTTATTTTCTTGATAGGCAAAATGAATATCTTTTAATGTCACGTTTGATGATACACCAGTCAGTTTTTGACCATTGACTGGTGAGATTTCTTCTACTTGTTCATCAACATCACTCAAACGGCGGGCACCAGTAACAGCCAATTGAAGCATGTTGTAAATCGACGTAATTTGTGTAATCGGTTGATAATATTGCTGTGAATAATTAACGAAGACTACAATCAAGCCTAAGCCCACCGACTTATCCATACCATCATGCACAACCAACCACGAGCCAAAGAATATCACGATTGCCAAGTTAAGCAAAGATAGTCCTTGCATCAAAGGAAACAACATACCTGAGTATACTTGACCCCTAAAAGTTGCTTGTTTGACAGTTTCATTATGTGGGGCAAATCCAGCAATCGACTCCTTTTGCAGGCCTTGCGTAATAATGATTTTTTCACCGTTAATTTGCTCGTTGATGTAACCATTCATTTTACCAGTGGCATCTTGTTGTTGATCAATATAATGACGTGCACGACTAATGACAAACCACGCAACAATAATTGCAACAGGCGTTGAAGCCATCGTCACTAATGCAAGTTTCACATTTTGATTAAACATCATCAAGATAACACCGACAAACAAGGCAAATTGTGACAATAACTGGAAAATAGCTTGGTTCATCGCGTTGAAAATATTATCCAAGTCAGACGTAAACAATGACAAAATTTCACCGTCTCGATGCGTATCAAAATACTTAATTGTCATCCGTTGTAATTTGGCAAACAAACCAATTCGCATACGCCCAGAAGCTTCCGCACTAATACGACTGGAAATAAAACTTGAAATGAACATAGTAATTGCAGTCACAACGAAGAACAACATCATCAAGCCAAGCGCTTTGTAAAACGGCGTCATACTGGCAGTTTGCTGGGTCTGTGGATTCATATATTGACCAACATAATTAGCCAATTCAGTGATTGCTTGACCCATATAAACTGGCGCTTTCACTTCAAAGTAAATAGAAATAACTGTTACAACCGTCACAAAAGATAAACTAAGCCAATAGCGTTTAAGATATTTTGCGAAATAGACAATCGCGCGTTTAATATCAGTCATGCGTTCGCTCCTTTCGCTTTCTGTGTCTCGTAGATTTCAGTATAAATAGAAGATGTTTGCAATAATTCTTGATGTGACCCAATACCAACAAGTTGCCCTTCATCAAGCACCAAAATCCGATCTGCGTGTAATACGGAGCTAATTTTTTCAGCAATCACAAAAGTTGTGGTACCTTTCAAATCACGGTCAAGCGCTTCTTGCACTAGTTTTTCAGATCGCGCATCCAAGGCGGATGTTGAATCATCTAGAATCAAAATTTTAGGATTTCCGACCACGCCACGCGCAATTGAGAGTCGTTGTTTTTGACCACCGGAGAAATTGGCTGAACGTTCTTCAACCTCGTGTTCAAAGTTATCATCGTAACGGTTAACGAACTCCGCAGCTTGTGCAATTTCAGCAGCTTTTTGTAATTCTGTTTCGCTTGCGCCTTGATTACCTTGTCTTAAATTACCAGCGATTGTACCACTAAATAAGATAGCGCGTTGCAGTACATACGAAACAGCACGACGCAGTGATTTTTCATTCACGTGCTTCAAATTCACACCACCAACGGTCACTTCACCTGCTGATGGATCATACAAACGCGCAATCAATTGTGCTAAAGTCGTTTTCCCAGAACCAGTTGCACCAACGATACCAATCATTTCACCAGACTTAACATCAAACGAAATATTTTCTAAGGCAGGTTTTTGATCACCGGGATAAGTAAAGGCAACATTTTTGAATGAGACATCCCCGCTCAAGTCAAGGTCTTCCGCATTAGTATCGTATGTCAAATCAGGTTCAGTATCGAGCACTTCTTTGATACGCGCTAACGAGACAAATCCACGCGAAGCAAATGTTGACATCATGCCACCAATCATAATGGCAAAGAAAATCTGCATGAGATATGAAATAAATGATGTAATTGCAGCTAAATCACTTGGATGTTGGATAATGCCGCGACCAACAAATAACACGGCAGCACCAATTGCCACATAAGAAATTAACATAAACATGGGAATCATCGTTGAAAATAAATACCCAATCGTCGTGTTAACATGTGTTAATTCATCAGAATTTTCAGTAAAACGCGTTGTTTCATTTTGCTCTTGATTAAACGATTTTACTACTCGAACGCCCTGCAGGTTTTCTTTAGCCAATGTATTCGTTTTGTCAATCAACTTTTGAATACGTGTAAAAAATTTACCCATCTGCTTGAACACAATTTGTGATGATAGCGCAATCAAGATGACCATCAACACCACAATCCACCACAAACGTGGTAACGTCATCAACGCAAGGATGAAAGCCCCAACAAACAAAATAGGAATACGCGTCAATGATTGCAAAAACATCATGACAAGTTGTTGCACTTGGTTGACATCATTAGTCATCCGAACAACCAAGTTTCCTGCTGAGAATTTTTCGATATTACCAAATGAAAACGATTGAATTTTTTTGTATTCGTTTGCTCGAACGTCCGCTGCAATTGATTGTGAGACTTTTGCGGCGAAAATCGTATTGATAACACCAGCAACTAATCCAATCACTGCTAGTACCAATAATTGAATACCATATTGCATCACTTGACTTTGATTATCTGCAATAATTGCCTTCATGATATTCTGCAATAGTCGCGGTTGCCATAGCGACGCACCTGCCATGACAATCACCGCCAATATTGAAAACGTAATATCACGCCAATATGGTTTAGCATGGTCTTTTAAAATTTGCATGTCATTCCCTCTTTCAACACACTGTAATTGACAGCGCACAATTTTTAAAGCTTTTGAACAGTGAGTTTAGTATAAAATAAATTACTTTGTCTGTCAATATAATATTTCCCACTATCAGCAAAAAAACTGCTTCCCTCAGGAAACAGTTCTTAGAAATTGATTCAAATATAGTTTAGTTCTGAGTCAAATTATCACTGCTCATAACAGTTTGACCATTCTCAACGATTTCAAAAGTTTTGTTGGCCGCATCGGCTGTTAATACAGCTTTGTTTTGACCATTTTCATCTTGACGTGTCACCACAATTGTTGTATCAGTTGGCGTGTCAACTGTGATTGAGCCAGCCAAATCAAATGCAGGGCTTTCATTACGCCATGACAATAGCTTCAATAAGTTAGCAACAACTGGTCGCTTAACTTCTGACTTAACTTCTTCACGCGTATAGTAATGACGGTTAATATTACGACCTTCTTTAGTTGACTCCAAAAGCGCGATATCGTTTTCACCTGCCAACAAACCAACGTAATAAATTTGTGGAATTCCAGGCGCAAAGACTTGGAAGACACGACTCAACAAGTATGCTGCATCATCATTTCCCAATGCTGAATAATAAGTTGAGTTAATTTGGTAAATATCAAGGTTGTTGTATGAAGCAGATGAATATGTCTTTTTGACATTCGCGCCAACCTTGTAAAGTTGTTCAGAAGCGTAGTCAATTTCATCATCAGTTAGAATATCACGGGCATCAACGACACCAATACCATCATGCGTGTCCAATGTTGTGAATTGCTTCATTGGTGACATCTTCAACCACTTTGCCAATTGATTTGTCTTACCTGAATACAATGTGTAAAGCGTTGTCATTGGTAATGCAAAGTCATAGGTGAAGTAACCATGATCATTGATCTTTTTAGGGATTGAGTAATGTTCATGAATTTCTGGTAAAATTTCAGCCTTTAATGGTGTCAAAATTTCACGTACTTCATTCAAAGTGTCCCAGATTTCTGGCTCAACGAAGAAGTCATTTGTGTCAACTTTTTTAACTGCATACGCAAAGGCATCCAAACGAATCAAGTTAGCACCATGTTTTACCATGTCTTCAAGGGTTGTCTTAATAAATTCCTTGGCAATGGCTGAATTAACATCAATGTCAATTTGTTCTTCACCAAAAGTATTCCACAAGTTTTCTGTTGTGCCATCATCAAAAGTGATTTCTTGCGTTGGTGCCTTATCTTTACGCTTGTAAATTAAGTCAACATCGGCTTGTGTTGGACGGTTTTCGCCGGCCTTTGCCCAGAACTTTTCCCAACGAATAAAGAAATCTTTATACTTTGAATCGTCATGATTCTTCTTAAAATCTTGATACATCACTGATTCACGAGAAATATGGTTAATCATGAAGTCAAACATCAAATAGTATTCTTCACCCAATGCTTCGACATCTGCCCAATCACCAAATGCGGCATCAACACGAGTATAATCGGCTGGCGCAAAACCGCGATCACCTGTTGAAGGGAAGAAAGGCAACAAATGAACCCCACCAATCGCATCTCCAATATCTTCTTTCAAGACTTGATGAACATCTTTTAAGTTTTTGCCCAACGAATCAGCATAAGTGATCAACATTGCTTTGTTTTGAATTTCCATTATTATTTCTCCTGTTTTCTGCTAGTAATAACTGTAACGATTGCGATAATGAGCAGTACTAATCCCAAATAAGGAATTGTAGCATACGCTGATGCGGCAGCACTGCCACCACCGTGACCAATCAAGCTGGCAAAAGTCGCCACAAACATTGGTTCAACGAAGACCCCAACATTAAATCCAATCAAAATGATTGAAGTAATCAACGATTGACGCGCAACTGGTCCCAATTTTGGTAATTGATTAAAAATGAATGGTGAAATTAATTGTAGTGGGAAACCAATCAGTAGTACCCCTGCAATCAACATGATGAAATTGCCATGTGAAAAGGCCACTAAGAAGTTAGAGACTGCCATCAATACCAAACCAATTTGCAGTGTGAAGCGACCAAAAGTCGCCACAAACCAGCCATAAGTTACGCCACCAACTGTTGCAGCAATTAGCATCGCTGATAAGATTGGGGATGTATTATACCCTTCACCTTTTAATTCAGTTGCCATAAAAGGGAAGCTCAATTGGATGGCCATGTAATCAATCACTAAAAATGCAGCAAATAGTGTAAAGACAAGCACTAAGGGACTAATTCGCGTTATTTTTTCAACTGTTGTCTTTTCAGATTTTGACGATTGTAACGGCGTCATCTCTGAGGTATCAGGCACGCGTTTGATGAATAAGAATAAGATTGGAAAGGCAATCAAATAGACCAAAAATGTTGCGCGCCATCCAAACGCCAGTAACAAGCCGGCTAGCAAAGTCAAAACGGCTTGCCCCACTTGTTCAGCAGCTGCGCGATATCCTAGCATCGCCGCACGTGTTTTACCATTGTACATCACTGCAATCATAGAAACTGCCAATGAATTAAAAATACCTAACCCAGCACCCAGTATTGTCCGTGATGCTAATATGATCACGTACGAGTCAGTGAACATTGGCACAATACCAGCTAACCCTACTAATGTCACACCTAAAATGATAGTGTTCTTGTCACCTAGCTTTGCAGCTATAAAGCTGCTCAATAGGACAAAAACTGTCACCGTAATGGATGGTGTTGTTGCCAAAACCTGCGCCTCTGTCGATGAAATGTGCAATGCCTCAGTCATTTGTGGCAATGCCCCGTTAATAGCATACGCACTTGTCAAGACAAATGAAATGCCCAAAAACGCAATCTTAGTGAGCAGGCTATCTTGTTTAACCATGTTATCTCCTTCAATTATGATAATCACTTACCATAATATTGTAACCGGTTCCACTCTAAAATGTCAATCGTTTATCAAATTTTTGTGAAGAAAATAACAATGATGTTTTCAGAAACAATCGTGAAAACATCATGGCTAAAAGGTTTATTTTATTTGCTAGTAGAAGTAAAGAATTTTTAAATACATCTATTTTTAGATGAAATTAGTTTCCAAATCATTAAAATGAGTCACTCTCAAACCACTGTCATCCAAATCAAACACGGCAACAGCACCATTACGAGGACGCTGGGCGTCATTAAGATGAGCATAGTGTTGCGCCAAATTACCGATCAGTTGTCCATGAGTCACAATTAGAATATTATCGTTGGGTTGATGCTTGGCTTTCAAGTGGTCCAATGCCCCCGACATACGTTGCCAAAAATCAGCGGCAGTTTCGCCAATATGTTGCGGATCTACTTCATGAATTTTGTTCATGATAGCCGTCATATCATGTATTGACTCAGCAATCGCATCAGGCGTTTTTTCGCTAACATCGAATGCATCAGCGACAGCACCCCACATAATATCGTTGCTACCACCTTCAAAGCTCCCGAAAAAATATTCACGCCATTCAGGCATAAACTTCAACTGTGGCGTGGGATTATTGTTTTCAGCCAAGACAAACTCAGCCGTGTGGATAGCACGCGACGTATCTGAAGAATAAGCAGCATTGAATTTGACATTTTTTAGTCGTTGACCAGCCATTTTCCCATCTTTTTCACCTTTTTTAGTAAGTGGTGTATCAGCCCACCCTTGTACTTTGTTGAGTTGATTAAAGATGGTTTGCCCGTGACGTACAACATATAATTTCATTATATTTGCCTTTCTAAATGGTAAATTTTACTGTGTTGGCTTATTAACTTTCGCAGCGAAATCAGGTAGTAGACTTTTCGCTAGATCATATAACAATGCTTTGTGGATGAAAGTTTCGTGGAAAATGTCTGGTAAAATTTCAGTGGCTAAATACTTAACACTCGCCATCGATTGATACTCAGAAAGTGCTTCTAAACTGCTTTGGAAAATTGAAACATAGACTGGTTCTGGATTAAACTTTTCAAGTTCGCCATACGCTTCATACATCAGGTCAATTTTATCTGCAATGGACAAAATTTGTCCTTCAATGCTGTCGTCTTTACCTTCACCAAGCCTTCGTGTGTAAGCCGCTTGAAATTGTGTTGGGATTTCTGTTTTGATAAAATTTTCGGTCATTGAATCTTCTACGTCAGCTAACATCGACCGTAAGGTTGAGGTCGCATATTTCACGGGTGTTTTGATATCACCGATAAATCGTTCTGTGTAATCATGATTCAAGGCTTTTTCATAAACCGATTGCCAATTAATTTTGGCACCATTTTGTTCCTCAACATCCGCTAAAAACTGCGCGATTTGCGTCACTTTCCAAGAGTGCGCCGCTACGTTGTGGGGTTGATATTTGAAAAATCCCGGCGCGCGATTAATGAGCTCTAGTTGTGTCATGCCCATAAAATATTCATGCATTGGCATTGTTTAATTGCCCTCCTCATCCAAATTGTCTTTAGTATAACGCAAATCTATTTCTGGTGCATGAGCCACTCCCTTATTATCAACCTTCAGTAGTCCAATCATCACAGCAATAATGCTGCTTTTTCTCGAATAGGCAATGTACATTGCCTGCCACTTAGGAGAAAATTTATTTTTGTAGTGATGTAAGCCTTCAAAGGAATAAACTTTGGATCCGAATTGATAGACTAAGTTAGCTAATCGCTCGCGTCCAAAGCTTTGCCGATGAAGTCCAACATTGGCTAAGGGTGACATGCCTAAATTAAAAGTTTCATAGTTTTGCGACTTTGCATACTTGAAGACATTAACAAAGAGAACATCCATCACCCCATTAGGTGCTGAGGCGGTGAAGCGCATTAAGTCAACTGCCATCTGCTTTTCTGTGTGTGAAACCACCAATGAAGCAAACGCCTCAATGCGATCATCTTTTTCCAAAATGGCCACCTCGCCACGTTGCAAATAATTAGGGTCAAAAAAACCTAATGAGTAACCTTTTTCATCGCGACCAGCTAACCATTCATCACTAATTGCCTGCATTTGCGCAATGACGTCTGGACTGAATGGTGGTGTCAAAACTTTGAATTCAAAGCCAGCGCGACCAGCTTGATTCATTTCTGAACGAATATTCTGCATTTTTTTACCAGCCGTTGAAAAATCAGCAAGATTAACATGCGCCTCTTCACCTAGTTTGAAAAAGTCATAACCAAACTCATGAGCTAGCATCGCTACACGCTCACTGACCTCATAAAATACAGGTACGTAGCCGAGTCGATCAGCCGCCTCAACAAAATCTTGCATGGCTTCAGCAAAATAACGTGATTCCCCAAATGGATCACCCATCACCATAGCCTTATTATTGACTAATCTAAACTGTAAACCAACAACATCATGTTCCTCAACTTGATAAAAATAAAGTCGTTTATCGCCCAAAAAAATCAAGCTGGTATAATGGTTGTCACCAATTGATAAGATATCTTGTACACGCTTTTCATCAAATTCAGTGCCTAATGGCCGTTGTTTGGCATGCAAAAATTGTGCTAACAGCCAAACAGAAATCGCGACAATCGCTATCGTAATGGCTCCTAGCCACCACCAATGAATAGATGGTAAATGACCAACATGTGTGAAGTGACGATGAATACTTGGCACATGTATGAAGCCTAACATTAAGTAACCAGCAATCAGGGCGCCCCATATCACACCATCAATGGTTTGTTCTTCCCAAGCGTGTATAAACTGTGAGCGGTATAATGTTTTTTTGCTAAAAATAACTGCCATTAATACTAAGCCAATCAAAATCAGTGGCAATAGATGGCGATAGAAAAATAGCACATATACGACTGTCAGACTTAAAACAATAATAGTTGATTGATAAGCACGCGCTACACGATTAGCCACACCACGTGCGTTCATCAAAATTAAGAATCCTAATAGAATACTAGGCAATTGATTAGCCAATGCATAAGTAATCGGCCACAATCTAAGTTGGTTAAATAATGGTATTCGCTCAACGATTTGAGGCATCGTACCAGATAACACCAGTAAAATACCAGATAAATAAAGCGCGATCGTCACCAAACGATGTACCACGGCTTGCGCAACATAATGTGGCACGCCACGAAAATTATGATTAATTTGTTTTGATAGCCGGAAAAATAGCAAACCCAGCGCACTCAATAATGGTACTAAATTAAAGGTCACACGATACAAAATGAGCCAAATGACACCGTCAACACGAGATATACCAAACAAACTAATCAGCAATAAAACCGCCACTTCAAACGCGCCCCAAGTACCCGGCGCCATTGAAATCAGGGCAATTGTGCTAGCAATAACGAAGACAATTAAAATATTTAACCAGCTTAATTTAACATTAATGATAATGCCGATGATTAAAAACAAAATCATTTGCGCACTAACAGTAACCACAGCATTTAACATTAATTTGCCAGCAACTGGCCAAGTCAGTCTATCCCAAGCTTTCAAACGTGAACTCAATGATACTGCCAAAGCGGTAATCCCAACAATGATTAATATGGCCAACCAACCGATTTCATCGGAAAAATAGTGACTATGCCAAACTAACAAATCAAATAAAACTAATACTGCCGATAACAGTAAACCAGTTTGTCCCAAAAAATACATTTGTAAGAAGGGTTTCACGCCATTCTTACGCGCTTGGTCACTATAAAAAATGCGCCGTAACAACACGCTCAAGACACCAAAAAAACCAACGTTAAGGTTAATCACATTAATGAGCCATGAACGTTGTAATAACTCGCTATTACTCAGCTGATACCCCTGCCAGCGACTTAATATTTGGTCATTATATAAAGTTGGCAGCACCGCCAACAAACCCAGCAAAATCAAGATAGCAGCTTGCCACCATGCCACGTCGTTAATACTTGACCAAATTGCCTGCCAGGTAATTTCACGTGTCATAATGATTAGTTGTGTCACCAAAATCAAGGTAATGGTTGGAATAACCAATCGTAATAATAAGTGTTTAAATTTTTGCATCATTTCCCCCTATTAAAAACGGTGCCACCAATTGCGCAAACTTACGCGGGTTGGTGTAAGTAACAAAATGCCCATGTCCCTTTAAAATCATGACTTGCGCATGTGGCATTATTTCAGCAATATGCTCGATATGGCGACGCTTGACCAAATCAAACTCACCGATGACTAGCAATGTAGGAATGGTTAAATCTGACAATTGCTGACACGTAATATTGAGCGGTTCGCTCATCACATGTAATTGCTCATGACGCCGCTTAGCATAAGCACTGAAAGGTGCCATTGCCGCAGTCGCGACTTGTGCAACATTATCTCCCCACCAAAGAATTTTGTAGACGCCTTCTGAAGTCAAATTAGGCGCATTAAGTACCAAACGCGACACATGTTGCGGGTATTTTATGGCATATTTCATAGCGATGTTGGCGCCATCACTGTAACCCAAAATGACCACTTGATCAACGTGTAACGTCATACGAATTTGTTCAATGTCACTAATTAAATCAGTAATCTTAATATCCGTTTGTCTATTATTAGAGCGACCATGCCCTCTTGAGTCAATCGCAATGACATGTAAGTGTGCGGCATAGGTTGGCAATTGTCGCTTAAAATGACGCGCAGAACTACCGTTACCATGCAACAACAAAACAGTTGTTAGTGTGTCATTCCCATATTCATCATAAACAATTTTTGTACCATCCGACATGGTTAATGCATGTGTTTTCATATTTTCTCCAAAATAAAAGGAAGCTTTCGCTCCCTTTTATTATACCGTTAAGAAAATTTACTTGCTATCTGATGGCTTGTCAGTATCATCAGTAATCTTTTCTGTTTCTTCAACTGTTTCGGCTGGCTTCAAGTCATCAACTGTTGGCTTGTCTGCCACAGGCGCAACAGGGTTCTTGATTGTACGAATTGCTGACAATTCAAATGTCAAAATAACGCCTTCAGCGTCTAAATCAACAGTTTTTGCAGCGTTGTCGACGCTGTCCACAACGGCATGTAAGCCACCGATTGTGACAACTTCACTACCCTTTTGCAAGCTGCTTTGCATAGTTTGTTGTTGTTCACGTTGCTTTTTTTGTTGACGTGACATAAACCAAAACATTGCCACGATAATCACCAATGGCAAAATCAAATTCCAAGACATGTTATATCCTACTTTCTTCATTCTGTGAGCATATTTTGACTAAAGCCCACAATTTCACTAGTATCTCTATTGTACCAAATTTAAAAAAGACGTGCATTTGGTTTGTTGTAACCGTATTCTTCCATGACTGTCTCACGGAAAGCCAATAACTCATCGTTTTCAATCGCTGTGCGCATATCTTCCATGAATTGTAGCAGGAAGCGCAAATTGTGCTCTGAAGCTAATTGCGCCCCCAGTAACTCATTAGCGTTAAACAAGTGATGCAAGTATGAGCGTGTCAGATTTTGGAATGGGTTGTAATCTGGCAAATCATATTGTGCTAAGTTACCAAATTGATCACGACGAATTGGATTGGGTGAGTAATAGCTCAAATCTGGATCCAATGGCGTGAAATCATTTTTGTACTTTGAATTTTTGATGACGACACGACCAAATCGTGTCATTAAGGTACCTTTACGACCAATTCGAGTGGGCAACACCGAGTCAAACATATCAACCCCACGAATAACGCCGTCAATCAACGAATCAGGTGCTGCCACGCCCATAAGATAGCGCGGCTTGTCTTCTGGCAACAGTGGCATAGTAAAATCAAGCACGCGGTTCATTTCTTTTTTAGATTCACCAACTGATAAACCACCAACTGCATAACCAGGCAAGTCCATGCCAACTAAGCCATTAGCAGACTCCGTACGCAATGCTTTAAAACCAGCGCCTTGGACAATACCAAACAGCGCTTGAGTGTCAGGATTTTTGTGGGCAACTTGCGCGCGTTCGGCCCAGCGTAATGACCGTTGCATTGATTCCTTAATATATTCATAAGTCTCAAAGTACGGAATGGCTTCGTCCAGTTGCATCATGACATCTGAACCCAAATTGTTCTGAATTCTCATCGCCACTTCAGGTGAGAGAAACATCTTGTCACCATTGACGTGGTTTTGGAAAGTGACGCCTTCTTCTTTGAGCTTACGAGCGTCAGCCAGTGAGAAGACTTGGAAGCCACCTGAATCAGTCAATATGGCTTGGTCCCAACCCATATATTTGTGTAAACCACCAGCTTGCGCGATTAACTCATCCCCAGGACGAACCCATAAGTGATAGGTATTGCTCAAAATAAATTGAGCCCCAATATCCTTTAATTCACGCGTGCCAACGCCTTTAACGGCTCCTTGTGTACCAACCGGCATGAACATTGGCGTCTCAAATGTGCCGTGCGGCGTGTGAATGCGGCCACGTCTTGCGCCAGTGTACTTCTCGGTATGCAGATGTTCATACCACACTGCCGGATGTTCTGATTTTGCCATGTTATTTCTCCATATTTAGCAAGCAACTTGCTAGAAATCAATTTTTTCAGTTAATTAGTTACTTTCCTATTGTACGTGAAAAATCCGAACATTGTCAAACATACAAGACAACAAAAAAGCAAGGCGCCGCCATGCTTTTTTTAAACAGTATTACAATAAAACTCTTTGTCACATCATTGCTTTCTATTGTGAGTGACAATTTGTTCACCACCAATAATGACAACATCTGCAATATTTATAAACAGACCATGTTCGACAACACCAACTTGGCTTTCTAAATATTCTGCTAATTCTTGAGGATTATCAATATAATGCAAATTCAAATCAATGATGTTGTGCCCTGTATCTGTCACAACTGGATTCCCGGCATTGTCAAGACGTAGAACCGGATGGTAACCCTTTTCTTCAAAGTTTTGAATCAACTTACCACTACCATATGAAATAATTTCAATAGGCAATGGAAATGATCCTAATACACTATGAACTTTGGTTTCATCTACAATCCAAATGTTAGTTTTAGAATTATTTGCGACAATTTTTTCCATTAATAATGCAGCACCACCACCTTTGATACCGTTCATGTAGGCATCTACTTCATCAGCACCATCAATGGTGACATCGATATGATCAACCATGTCAATATCAACGACTCTTATGCCCAAAGCACGACATTTTCTTGACGTATCTTTAGATGTTGTGACACCTGTGATATCTAGTTCTTTTTCAGAAATATAATCTAACAAAAAGCTAACAGTAGAGCCTGTGCCCAATCCAACAATCATACCGTCTTTAATGTAATCAAGGGCGGCTCTTGCTGCTTTTTGCTTAAAAAGATCTTGCTTTGTCATTATAATACCCTCGTATTATCATTATTTTTTTTAAACTGTTCCTCAATATCTTTACTGTTAGGAATAGATGCAATTGCACCTGCACGACTAACTGCAATCGAGCTAGCTAAACTACTTCGCAACAAAGTTTCTTCTAAGTTAGCATAATCAGCATGTAAGTTAGCAGCGATTGTACCAATAAATGTGTCTCCTGCTGCAGTAGTATCCAATGTCTGTACCTTAAAAATTGGTAAGAGCTGACTTTTGTTCAAAACCTTATAGTAAACGCCTTTATCACCCAACGTAATAATAACATTTTCTAATCCTTGCCCTTGCAATTTGTGATAAATAGTCTTTTCGATGACTGCCACTTCAGTTGTCGGATTTTCATTGGCTAGTGCAGCTGCTTCAGTTTCGTTTGGAACAATGAGATCAGTATAATTGATGAGTTCTTGATCTAATTGTTTTCTAACTGGAGCAGGATTCAAAACAGTCATTGCGCCTGCATTCTTGGCAATTTTAAAAGCTTCAATAACAGTTTCACTTGGGACTTCTAATTGTGCAACGACAATGTCTGCTTTCTCAATCACCTGTTTTGCATTTTGAATATCAGCAACATCTAGACGAGCGTTAGCTCCGCCATTTACTAAAATAGTATTATGCCCGTTTTCTTCTAATAAAATAACCGCCGAACCTGTACTTTGTTGTTTTGAAACAATATAATCCGTGTTGATATTTTCTTGACGTAACAATTTTTTAAAAGCGTCGCCGTTTTCATCATTACCCACAGCGCCAACAAACGTCACTTCTGATCCTTGTCTGGCTGCAGCAACTGCTTGATTTGCACCTTTTCCACCAAAACTTGTTACTTGTTCCCTGACAGACATAGTTTCTCCTTGCAGTGGCAAGCGGCCTATTTTTGTAATGAGATCTATGTTTAAACTTCCAATCACGACAACCTTGTTCATTATTTCAAACCTTTCAAATAGTTATTTATATTTATCCGCTACAATTAATTCTAGAGGTGATTTGATTTGACTTGATACTTTTTCGCCTTTGAAATATTTATATGCAGCTTGAACTGCTAATTTACCCATTTCTTTTGGTTTTTGAGCCACAGTAGCTGCCATCTGTCCTTTTTTGACTGCATTAATGCCATCAACAGAACCATCAAATCCAACAATAACGATATCAGGATTTGATTTTAGTGCTTGGACAGCACCTAAAGCCATTTCATCATTTTGAGAAAACAATCCTTTGATGTCAGGGTGAGCTTGAGCAATATTCTCAGCAGTATTTAAGCCTTCCGTACGATCAAAATTTGCAGTCTGTTTTGTCACAATATCTAAATGCCCTTTAGCAGTATTATCAAATCCAGCACCGCGTTCACGCGTAGCAGAAGCTCCTGGAGTCCCTTGCAACTCAGCAATTTTTGCTTTTTCTCCCAGTGTTTTAATCATAAAGTCAGCAGCCATTTTGCCACCCTCTTTTGAATCAGAAGCAACTAAGCTCAACACTTTTCCACCATCTGATGAACGATCAATTGTGATAACTGGAATACCAGCTTCATTAGCCGACTTCACTTCCGGTGTAATAGCTGAGGAATCAACTGGGTTAATGATTAATACATCAACTTTTTTTTGAATTAAATCTTCAACATCATTGCTCTGTTTATTAGTGCTATTTTGTCCATCGTAAACCTGAACTTTTGATCCAGATTTTTTAGCTGTTTCTGTAACGCCCTGTTTGATAGAAATAAAGAAAGGATTATTGAGAGTAGAGAGAGAAACACCAATTTTTAATTCACTCGGTTTCTTGTGCTGCAAAACCGTATTCGTTTGAAAGGGATTGCTGATAGAGAACACGGCTCGACCGGAAACAACGAACACAATAGCGTAAATCAGTGCTAAAGCACCAACAGCAATACCTAATATTTTCTTTGTCATAATAATTTAAACCCCTCACTTAAGCTTTCTTTCGACGGTCTAACAAAACAGCAATAATAATCACAATTCCTTTGACAATTTGCTGATAGAAGCTAGAAATACCAATCAAATTCATACCGTTATTTAGTGTTCCAATAATCAATGCACCAATTAATGTTCCGAAAATACGACCACGACCACCGGCAAGTGAAGTGCCACCCAATACGACCGCAGCAATAGCGTCCATTTCAAAACCTGTTCCTGCATCCGGCTGTGCCGAACTTAAACGTGAAATTAAAATCATACCAGCAGCTGAACTCATAATGCCGGAAATAACGTAAATCCATGTTTTTGTTATATTGACTTTAATACCTGATACAAATGCAGCTTTTTCATTACCACCTAATGCATAGGTCTTACGTCCAAATGTCATTTTGTGTAACAGAATGTACAGAATAAAGAATGAAATCAACATGATAATGACAGGCACCGGAATGCCGAAAAAGTAACCGCGCCCAATAAATTGGAAAATAAAACTATTGTTCATGGCTTTGCTTGTAATCGGATTACCGTTAGTGAACACATAGGTTGCACCTCGAAAAATTGTCATTGTCGCCAACGAAGCGATGAATGGTGCAGCTCCGCCTTTTGTAATAATCAGCCCATTCAGACCACCTAACAGACCACCAAATACAATACCGATTAACATAGCAATCAATGTTGGCACACCACTTGTAATCATCATTGCTGAAAGTGCTGATGTCAGTGCCAAAATAGCACCAACCGACAAATCAATACCACCTGTTAATATGACAAAGGTCATACCAAAGGCAATCAAACCATTTATTGATACTTGTCGCAAAAGATTGAGCAAGTTGTTGGGATCAAGAAAACTTGGATTCATCACCGTCGTAATTAAAGCTAGTACTATCAGTGCAAGAACTGGTCCTAATCCTGACAATTGCTGCAATATTTTTCTGTCTTTCACTTCTTTCACCACTTTCTGTTCATTTCTAGTACTAGTCATTCGCTTTTCCTCCAGTTGCAAGTGTCATAATGTCTGATTCTGTTACATGTGAACTATTATCAACAATAGCCATCATATTCCCTTCATACATCACAGCAATGCGATCGCTCATTGCCAGAACCTCTGGCAGGTCACTAGAAACCATAATAATAGCGACCCCACGATTAGTTAATTCATTGATAAGATCATATATTTCTCGTTTAGCTCCAACATCAACACCTCTAGTTGGTTCATCCAGGATCAATATCTTACTGCCAGCACCAATCCATTTTGCCAAAACTACTTTTTGTTGATTACCACCTGATAAACTACCAGCATCAATGTTTGTACCATCTGTTTTTATAGTTAAACGTTTTACTAGCAAATTCACAAAGTCATCTTTCACTTTTTCATCTATGAAATGTTTTTTGACTAAATCTTTTAAGCTAGCCATTATAATATTTTCAGAAACTGAGAAATCTAAAATCAAACCTTCATCTTTACGATTTTCAGTTACAAATCCAATGCCTTGGTTAATGGCATCTGAAGGTGACATAATTTTGACTTTGTTACCATTGATGGCAACATCACCACCATTTCGATGATCAACTCCAAAAATGGCACGCATAATTTCAGTTCGACCCGATCCCATTAATCCTGAAAATCCTAATATTTCACCCTCTTTAACCGTGAAATTAATATCATGAAACTTATCATTACTTTCCAAGTGAGTAACTTCTAAAACCGTTTTGCCTGTCTCAGCGTGTCGTTCAGGATAAAAATCACCAATATCTCTACCCACCATATTAGTTACTATTTTTTCAACGTTTGTTTCAGAAATAAATGATTCATCAACCGTGTGGCCATCACGCATAATTGTAATTTTGTCAGCAATTTCCATATTTTCTTCAATACGGTGACTAATATAAATAAAACTGACACCTTGCGCCTTTAGATGATTAACCGTTTTAAACAACGATGTGATTTCAGAATTAGTTAAAGCCGCTGTTGGTTCATCCATAATAATCACTTTGGCTTCAGACATCATTGCCTTAGAGATTTCAATCATTTGCTGTGCACCAATGCTTAGATCACCAATCATTGCGTTTAAATTATAATTAATATTTAACGTTTGGAATATTTTTAACGCTTCTGCACGCATTGTTTTTTCATCAATCATGCCCCACTTATTTTTTACTTCTTTGTTCAGAAACATATTTTCTAAAACGGTCATCTCACCGAAATTATTCATTTCTTGATGAATAAAACTAATACCATGTTCTTCTGCGTCTTTGGGTCCATTGAAATGTACTTCTTTGTCGTCAACCAAAATTTGTCCTGAGTCAGCATTCAGTAACCCAGTCAAAATATTCATTAGTGTTGACTTACCGGCACCATTTTCACCCATTAATGCATGCACTTCAGCATTATCCAAATGAAAGTTTACGTCCCGTAAAACATGATTATTACCAAATGATTTAGAAATACCGAGCATATCAATTTTCATGTTTTTCACTTTTCCTTTTCATTAAAATACGACACCACTTTCAAGAATGATATTAGCATACGGTGTCATTTCACCAGTTCTAACAAATGCTTTGCTACGTTTTAAGTTTTGCTTTAATTGTTCATGGGAAATAAATTCTATGATGACCCGATCAGAAAATCTATTCTTCACTTCTGTTAAGATTTCAGGATTGGCTGCTTTAATTTCTTCCGCTAAATAAATTTTTTGAACCTCCAATTCTATTAGAACTGTATCCAGTACGTCTATAAAGTGTGGCAACCCATTTTTGACACTCAAATCAATTTTTGAAGTTTCCTTAGGTACTGGAGTACCAGCATCCCCGACTGCTAACCAATCTTGATGTCCCATATCAGCAATGACAGCTGATAGATCCGAATTCAATACGCCGATTTTTTTCATTTCTTCTCCTTCTTTAGTAAAACGTTTTACTTTTAGTTCAAAAAAATAAGCTGAACAAATAATGTAAGCGCTTTCTTTATTTATAATTTACCGCTTAGTTATCTCAATGTCAAGGGAAAAGCACAATTAAATGATTAGAAATATAAATTTTGTCAAAATTGTTTATGCAGTTCCGCCATAGATGCTAGTGGATTCACGTTTTATCAACGTTAAATTGAATTTCTGAATTTGCGCGGGCAAGTTTGGATAATTAATTCTATTCATTAAAAGTTTGATCGCTGAAATCCCAATGTCCGTAACCGGTTGACTGACCGTAGTTAAAGCTGGCGTTACAAATTGTGCATAATCGTCGTCATCATAACCTGCCAGAGAAATGTCTCTGGGAATATTCAAACCACTATCAATAAGGCCCCTTATTAGACCCAATGACATCGCATCATTCAATACAAAAACAGCACTAACTTTACTGGCAATAACTTTTTTTGTCACAGCATAACCACTATGCTTTGACAAATCTGCCGTATTGATGATGATGGGCTGAATATTTTTTGGGGCTAACACTTCTACAAACCCTTGCTGGCGCTGCAACATATTATGTGTCATTTTTTGAGGCGAAACGATAGCCAATTTCGTATGTCCTAAACCTATGAAATGATTAGCAACTAGTCCCCCACCTCGAAACTCATCTACAATGATACGGTCATGCGCTTGCTGATTACTATTTTGATCTAACACCAGGTAAGGAATATGCTGTTTAGCTAACAGTTGATAAATTTTCATGCTTTCTGGAATTGATCTGCCAATAATCAGCCCACCGACACCTCTTGCAACTAATGAACGAATGGCACTTTCAATTTTATTATCTGCTGCAGCAAAAAATACCAAACGTACGCCGTACGCTTCATGTTTCTCCATACTTTCAATTAAGTTGGCAAAAAATGGAAGGCGAAAAGATGGCACGATTACACCAATCAAAATGGAATGAAAACCTTTTAAAGTTTTGGCCGCAATACTAGCAATATAGCCAAGCTCATCACGTGCTTTGAAAACTCTGTCTCTGGTTTGGTCGGAAAAGCGTCCACCTTTACCATTCAAAATTTGAGATACAGTTGTCGTTGAAACACCTGACGACTTGGCTACATCTTTAATTGATACCCTTTTCATTTAGTTCTATTCCTTTCATTATTTAGCTTTTTCAAATTAATATAACGCAAAATAATAAAACTCGCCACTTTTCTGTTTGTATATCATAAACGTTAATCATAAAACTGATATAGCGCACTGCAACAAAAAAAGGCAACAAACCGTTGCCCATCAAATATTTATCCTTTATGTTGCCAACCAACAATTGACACATAGAGATCATTATAGTCTGCGTCAGTCGAGTCTTCAGCGACATAGACATATTCTCGCATGATTAGACCACCATCTGCTTTTTTTATGTCCAAATGCTCAGATAGCACATCAAGATTAGTAGCTGTCTCACAGCGAATGATAATTCTTGCTTTTCCACTTAATGAAGTAAATGTTCCACTAATTACTGGTAAAGGATCAGTCCCTGTTCGGCTACCGTGAAACAATTGTGCACCATTTTCATCCTCAATTGTCACGTCCATCGGCGCACTAGTTTGCGTCGTCATGTTGACTAAGAAGAAAACGCCTTTTGGAAATGAAAGTGCTTCATTTTTAACTTCTTTTAACATTGTTTGTTCCCCTTTTCTATTCTTGATTCTATTAGCGTCAATCCGCCAATAGCTGCTATCTATCTGTAAATAATATCATCGCTTATTTACAACCTCATTTTAATCAAAAATTGTGCCCATTCTGAGGCGAAAGCAAGATCTTATCATGAACAAATTAATGACTGTGCTCCTTGGTGACATCTAATATCATATAGTCATGTTCAAAAAAAAAACGACAAAATTGTCATTTTTTCTACCGAGTCTGAACAAAGTATTATGTGGCAAGCGTATCCCCATTATGTCGTTTCATTACTGGCACCAGTTAAGACTTTACTGGCGCTCCTTACCCCAGTAAAAATACAATCGCCATTTTAGAACGCCGTGTATGCCTAGCTTTTTTAGCTGTGACAACGTCAAGCCGCCACACTAAAATTACTTAAACGCTTGCCAACAAACAACACTTTGAAACTAAACTCATTCTACACTATTTGTCAACGTCCATGTCAGTTCAGATAACAAGCTTTGGTCCAAAGCATTACTAAGATCACCAGTACCTGACAAATCTAACGCAAAACTTTTTGAATCATGGTTAAAAGCTTTAGTACTTACACCACGTGCCGGAGCCGCTGCGCTGTCTACAAAGGTTACTGGACTTGATAACGGCATTGAATTATACATGATTGGCAAAGCTTCTGCTGTAGCCATCGTGTTCGAATAACTGTTATTCCAGTCACCCGTTTGTTGAACTTGAATACTATAAGTACCACTTGGATTAGCCGATGTTTGTTCCAACGTTACCTTACCCGTGGTTCCGTTGGAAGCGTCAGGCGTAAAATCAGAAATGTTTGATAAGTCCTGATTTTGGAACGTCACATTATCTGCTGATGCGAGCACTAACGAACCATCTTGATCTGAAAACGATACCGTTCCATTTGAGTTAGCTATGTTATCAGCACTCACTGTGCCAACTAATGGCGAGCCAGCTAATAATAATGCTAAGCCAGCGGTGATTGTCTTTGTGTAGACTGTCATAATATATACCTCTTCCTTTTATGTATGTTGTGGTCACGTGGTAATATTTATCACTTCTCCACAAGACTATTATCTCTAAAAGTTGTGAAGTTTCGTCGAATAACTGATAACTTAACAGTGAACGAAACAGCAAGATTATGACTTTTTTTTGAACCTATTACTACCTTTTACATATCGTCTCAAGCGCCTTAACCATAACGATTATCGTCTTTTTTTTATTTTTTTGATTTTGAATTAAATTTTTGAGAATGAGATGAGGTCGTCCCCTGTTAGAATTTCTGATGAACAAATGAATAACAGAAGGAGAGAAAGCATGTTCAAAAAATTTACCACGCTGTTTAGTTTAGTGGTCATGATGAGCACTTTCGCTGCAACCCCAATAGCTGCAGCCACACAGAGTGCGACAACTGAAACACCAGTTGCCCGATCAAGCACCACAAACAATAACAGAACTGATGTTGCCAAACAACAAGAAACAACAAAGGCAACAACGCTTCCAGTCAACGCTGAGAAGTCATCAAGCTTACCAACCACACAAAATCAAAAAGCTAACAACCAATTAGCCAATACACAAGCACAATCTCGTGCGCCTGCCTTGAAAGAAACAGACTGGGGTGACCAGTTCGTAACACACGCCGAATTACAAGATGAGAACGGCAACCCCAAAACAAATTTTGGGATTTATGACAATATGCAAGCTCATTGGGACTATAACATTCCCGCAGGAACTGCTATTAAGTCCGGAGATACAATGTCGGTCAATGTGCCTTCAGTATTGACATTGCAATCTGATGTCACATTTGACATTAAGGACGCTGCCGGCAATGTCATTGGGCATGCTGTGGCTGATCACACAACGGGTAAAGTAACGATTACATTCACTGATTATGCAGCGGAATCAGCCAAAAATGGTATAAGTGGTTCTTTCAACATTTGGGTTCACTGGAATCATAGCCAAGTAGAAGAAGATACAGATGTACCGATTGATTGGGGAACAAATGGTCAAACCATTCATGTTGACCCTGATGGTAATCCAACACCAGATCCAAATGAAGTCTTGTATAAATGGGGAACAGTTGATTCTAATGATCCAACACTTATTCATTGGACAGTGAGACTGAATTTAACACAAGAAAAGATTAAAAATGGTGTTTATACAGACTTCATTGGCGACAATCAACAAGTTGTCAACGGTACAGTGGCTGCAATTCACGGTTCTTACAACGCTACTTTTACAGATTTCACAAAAAGTAGTGATGTGCCGGCTGACGCAATCTCTTACGATTCAGACACGCAATTCCATATCAATATTGGTGATTTTAGTGATACCGTTCTAATTAATTATGACTCTCGTGCGACCGATGGCGGTCAATCTTCCAAGTATGAAAATGCTGGTCAGCTTACTGGTGACAATATAGAAACGCATACCGTAGATATCTATACACCAGATAATGGTGGTGGCGGTGGTGGCGAAACCACTGAAACTGTATCAGGAACGAAAACTTGGCAAGATGATAACAACGCTGAAGGATTACGTCCTGACGCAATCATCGTTGATCTTTACCAAAATGGTGTAAAAATTGATAGTAAATCCGTTTCTGAAGAGACAAACTGGCAATATTCATTCACTAATTTGCCAAAATATGATGCTAATGGTGATGCCTATACTTATACTGTCAAAGAAGAAGCAGTTGATCACTATGTTTCAACACAGAACGGTAATAATTTTACCAACACGCTATCTGATATCACCACAGTTTCTGGAACGAAAACTTGGGACGACAGCAACAATCAAGCTGGTCTGCGTCCTGAAAGTATCAAAGTTAACTTGCTAATAGGTGATAAGATTATCCAAACAAAAACGGTTAGCGCGGCAGACAACTGGGCATACAAGTTCACTAATTTGCCAAAGTACGACGAAACCGGCAAAAAAATTGTTTATCACATCACTGAAGACAAGGTATCAGGCTATAAAACGGAAGTATCAGGTTATAATCTAATCAATCATTTGACGCCAACACCTGAACCAATCGATCCAGTGACACCTGTTAACCCAACACCGATAGACCCAAGTTCACCAGTCACTCCAAATTCGTCCGCAACTAGCACTTTAGAAACTGCTACTGAAAAGCAGAACTTGCCAAATACTAGCGCAGAAGCTAAAACGACAGTACCTCTAGTATGCTTAGCATTGGTAATGACTACTATTACTCTGATATGGTATCAAAAGTATCGCAACTAACAACAAAGCTCATCAAAATAGTTGATGGGTTTTTTGTTGCATGATACACCAATCGGAATATAATGAATGTAATACCAACTCTAGGGTTGATATACTTACAAACGGAAAGATACTATGTCCTCAATCTTAAATGAATTTATTAACAAAAACGATGCTTTAAAGCTCAAATTATTATCCACACTACTGGAAAATAAACAAACCACTTTTGAGCTTCGCGACTTAACAAATCAGTTCAAGGTATCTGATTATTTGATCCGAGAATCACTTGATTCACTGAATAATGATATTAGTGTTTTATTTGGTTTTAACTGGATTGAATTAAAGCGCGGGATTATTTATCAAACTATGACATTGACGCGCTACCATTTGTATCAACTATCACGCTATTTTTTTGAATTATCCCCAATCAAATTATTATTAGAGCAACGCTTAATTTCTGGTAAAATGCCCAACTATAACTATATGGAATCCGAATATGGTTGGAACACCTCTTACTTTTTTATTCAAAAAAATACCCTATCGACTCTAATTGACCTTGACTCACCAGAAGCAGTCATTTCAGCGGCGTTTGTCATCTTCAATCATTACGACACAACGCCTGCTTTTGATCACTACATCAAAACAGCTAGTCAAGAGGTAAATCAATTTTTAATCTCTCAAGGCTATATCAATGCGCATGGTGCAGACAAAAAGCGCCTACTCATTAGTATTTTTTTGAATGAACTGACCCATAATCAAAAAATTTGCTCACCAATCATTCAACAAGAAGATCAACATATTCACGTTGATGACAAAATCCCAAACGCCATTAGTCAGCACTTAGCTATTCCTGAAGACAACTTTGTGCTTTGTCACTTACTAAGTGCTCTCAACATTTTTGATTTGTTAGAAGTTTCTGCCCCAATCGCTTTTACTGACTATGCTCAACCCATTTTGGAACGATTGTCAACGATTATAATGCCCAAATTACAGGAGCACATTCTGTCATGTACACCACAAGATGCTGAAAAAATTAGCCAAGCTGCCGCACGTTATTGCTTAAAGTTTACAACTAACAATCAATGGGCGCTTATATCACAAGAAAACATATCAACTCAATATTTTCAAGATATTTATCCTTCAATTTACTATTCAGTTGAGACAATGTTTCCTGCCATTAATTCACCTGAAGAGATTATACCTGCGACCTATTTAAACGCGTTTATTTTAAATATCATCAGCATTATTTTTTATTACATCGACATCACTAAAATTGACAACATTACGATTATCGTCAATTTTGCGGGTTCACCTTTTACGAATCATATGATTGAAGCGATGCTTAAAGATCATATCAGTCATGCCAGTATCAAATTTATAACAGAGTGGTCCTATGAAGAGGGCGACATTTATTTGTCTGACACACCATCTGATAGAATTGCTACACCACAGGTTATTTGGAAAAAACCCCCAACTATCAGTGACTGGCAGGCACTTGCAGAACTTATTATAAGGTTAAAGAAAAAATGACGAACAAGCAAAATAAAATCAATCGCCTTTATTATCTCTTAGCTTTCAGCTCGACCTTATTAACCGTCAACCAGCTCATTCCCGCGACAATTGCCCATGCAAATGTGCTAATCACACAAAATCACTGGACACAGCAACAGCTGACCTCACATTTTACAACCAATGGCTCTGCTGTCATTAAGGGCAACATTTTCACATTAACTGAAGATCAGTCAGCCCTGTCAGGGGCCGCATATCAAAATACGCCCATCGATTTATCACAAGATTTTTCAATGGCGCTTCAAGTTAATTTAGGTTCAAAAAATCAACAACGCGGTGGTGGCGACGGCTTAGCCTTTGCATTAGTACCATTTGATCATATCGATCAAGTCAATCATACAAACGGCGGCGCTTTTGGGTTGGGACGCATTGCCAATGTCTTTGGTTTCAAGCTAGACACTTTCTATAACGCTTCCGATGATGCTGGTTCCTTTACTAAAGACCCTGAAGAATTTGGCAAAACGCAAGGAAACGGTATCCCTTTTGGTGCTTTCTTTGGTTCAGATGAGACTGGCGTTATCCAGACATTTTCAAAAGATGCCAAAGAAATAGCGCAGCATGATACGAATGACTTTGAGCCACTTGAAATTAAGTACCAAGCTAGTACGCATACCATTCTGATTAACTATCAATCTAAAACTTGGTCATATAGAATCACTGACCAAAAGATCTTAGCGCAACCTATCTCTTTGGTCTTTTCGGCTTCAACTGGTGCGAATCATAACCTGCAACAAATTATTATTGATCATAACGATTACCACCCTTTTACTAGCTCATTAACTGTCAATTATCTTGACCAGTCGGGCAATCTGATTGCGCCTTCACAAAAAATTTCTGGCGCACTCAATGACACATACCAAACAAAGCCACTATCATTGCCCGGCTTTAAACTCGTGTCACAACCAAATAATACCAGCGGTATTTTTACTTATCATGATAACCAAAGCATTGATTATTATTATGAGCCCCTAACACAGTACGTTACGATTAACTTCGAATACCAAGGAAAAATCCTACGCAAGGCTATTTTTTCCGGACAAACCGGTGAACAAATTGATTTTTCACCAATAATGACCCTGACACAGTTGAAGGACTACACAATCTCTCAAACGGACTGGCCAGGAAGCTTTGTTTTGCCAAAGGACAATAACACCGCTTGGCATTTCACGATTCACCTCGCCAAAAAGCCTAGTCAAACAGTGATCAATCAGAACATTGCCCCACGCTCTGATAGTGCTGCAAACCCAATCCAAGCACTAGCACAGCTAGACCAAAAGACAAATCCAATCAGTCCACAAGCAACACCTCAGTCGTCATCAACTAGCCAACCAACTATTGAAAATACCACGCCTAAATCTGAAAGAACACCCAGCAGGAAACAATCACCCGCTGTCACAACCCCCAAAAAGAAACATGTGGTCTCCAAAAATCAACCATACGCATTATTTCAGGACACAGTAGGTGATTTTAACGAAATTGCTCAGCCTAATTTTCAACCAAGCCCAGCCAGTGAATCATCTTCATTTAGCCAAGTCGTCACACTATTAGCACACTACACGCTACTAGCCGAACGATAAGGTCATGATTTTATATCAAAAAACCTAAAAAAGCCACACATCTACTCTTTATCTTTCAGAGATGTGGGACTTATTTTTAGGTTTTTTGGTTTAATTCTTGTTAGTTTGATTACGACGACGTTTCCAAATATAGGCACCCAGAGCTAGTATGATAGCGACAATCAAAACAATCCACCACCAATTGAAGCCTTCGTCATGGACAATTGTAATATCCTTGGCATTCAAATCATTTGCTTCTTTAGTTGTAATAGTAAAGTTTTTCTTGAAATGCCAAGTGCTTTTTTCAGATTTAACAGTCATATCCATTGTATAACGACCCGCTTTAAAGGCATGTCCTTTTAAATTGATTGGGTAGTTAAAAATCGAACTTGGTGCAACCTTCATATCGCTCTTCTTAGCTTCGTATAGCACTTTACTGCTGTTGACACGCGTCACTTTTGATGTCACAGATACTTTCTTAAGATATGTTTCGGAAGTATTATGCAATTCGGAAATGATTGCATTGCGTGCATCAATTTGACCAGCAGTTACCTTAGCCAAATTCAATTTTTCAGTTACAGTTGAATCCTGTTTTGTTTGCAGCAACACACCAATTGCGTATGCATAACGATTTCGAATGGTGACACCGGTTTTTTTGTTACTACTGCTTTGAGTTGCTTCGGCTTGTGTCACCGTAATACCACCAGCCACAACACCATCCCAATTTTTATCAGGAATGGTCAATTTTACTTCTAATTTTTTTGAGCTATTGGCAGGGATTTCTATTGACTTAGGTAAAGTCGCAATTTTTGCCATATCAATTGGCGCCGACTGATCAAGTTTGTTCTTTGATGGGGCATATTCTACGACACCATTGACATTTGTGGTAGCAGCACTCACGGCTGTATTCACAGTTTGTGGCTTATTTGTGGTATTAACTACATTCACAACGAGTGTTTGTTGATCCTTTGGTTTAACTAACAAATCAAAATACGAAATGTCGTTTGAACGTTGATTTTCTGGCAGAACGGCGCTAACGCGCAAACCAACACTGTTATCTTCCGCATTAACAGTACTTAATAATGGTGCCATCGTTATTGCAGTCACTGCTAACATTAGTCCTATTTTTTTAAAATTCATCGCCTATTCCTTCTACATTAAAAGTTTATGCTTTTATTATAGCGAGTCATTGTGGCGTATCTTTGCGCGTTTTGTGAATTAATTAAGACCAAAATATAGACAAAAAAAATCAAGCAGCTCCACACCGCTTGAATTTCTTTTGCCTAACTTATTGTAGTACTTTAGCAGCTTCGGTTTTCACTTCGTCAGAAGACATTTTTTCAAATGCTTTCAAGTGCTTCAATGTTGACAAAGTATCTTTGTTACTGGCTTCCATGAAATGATTCCACAGCGCATCACGTAGTGGGGTTTTGTCCTCGCTCCAACTAAATACTTCATTCATTGGAATATCTAAAGTTTCAAATTTTTCATCTGCCATGATTTATGGCCCCCTTTACTTAACTCTGTTATAGTTCTTTTTTTGCAAGAATGCAACCATCTTAACTTGTTCTAGCTTGCTAACTATGTCACAATGGAGTATAAGAGAGGTCCTATACCATAGGATTACATGAACATGGAGGAGTTTAATATGATTCAGTTAACTGACATCAGCAAAAAATTCGGTACACATCTTGCCGTTGCTGATATGAATATGACTTTAACGCCTGGAAAAGTCATGGGTCTCATCGGCCAAAATGGCGCTGGAAAGACGACCACATTTCGTATGATCTTGAACTTTATTCAACCTAGTTCAGGCAGAATTTTGTGGGATAACCACCCAATCACCCAACTAGACAAACAACGTATTGGTTTTTTGCCAGAAGAACGTGGTTTATACCAAAAGCGTACCGTAGAGGAACAAGTTTTGTACTTTGCTGAACTACATGGTATGTCGCGTGCTGACGCCAAATCATCGTTAATTCAATGGATGAAGCGTTTAGATGTTGTTGGCAAACCAACAGATAAGGTTCAGACTTTATCGAAAGGTAACGCACAAAAAGTTCAGATGATTGCATCTTTGATTTTTGAGCCAGACTTCATTATTTTGGATGAACCTTTTTCAGGTCTGGATCCAGTCAACACCAGTCTCATGATGTCGGAAATCATCCGTATGCGTGATAACGGTGCTATGATCATTTTTTCAAGTCACGACATGAGTAATGTCACAAAAATTTCTGATGACCTAACAATGCTTAAAAACGGTAAAACGGTCTTGCAAGGACCCGTCCAAAATATCCGTGAACAATTTGGACGGACGCGCGTGTATGTTGAATCGCCAACAACAGCAACTGAATTGGCTGCAATTGAAGGCGTCGCCACTGTCACGAAACAAGGTACCGGCTTTGATTTGATTTTATCTGATGAAGCTGCTGGACGTCGCGTCTTTGACTTAGTAACGAGAAATGGCTATATTCCAGCATTCAGCCAACAACCACCGACATTAGATGACATTTTCCGTCAGGAGGTCGCTATTCATGATTAAACAACTTAATATTGTCATTAAAGATACGCTAAGAGCTAACTTCAAATCACGTGGTTACTGGATTTTGGTACTATCTCCCTTAATTTTTGTCGCCGTCATTGGTGGTGTCGCCTTTGGTGTAACACAATTGCAGGGCAACACAACGCCCACAGTGGCCGTTATCGGTCAAACCAGCGAACGAGCTACTTTTGTTCAATCAGCAAAGAATTTGGACATGAAGATATCCAAAATCACTAACGAAAAGCAAGCAGACAAAGCCTTAAAATCAGAAAATTTGGATGGTGTCTTAACTTTAAAGTCAGATTCAGCGACACTGACAACCCAACCAAAAAGTGAACAAGTACCAAAAGACGATATTGCCACTATTTTAAATCAACTCTCACAAGCCAAAAAGGCTACGCAGTACGGCTTAACTGCTGCACAGACCGCTGATTTCATGAAGCCGGTTAACTTCAAAACCGTTGTAAAACAAGCAAATCAGTCTGAAAGTGGTGCCAATACTGAGGGTGCGAATTACGCCATCGCAGTTGCAATTGGTGTGATTACGATGTTTGTGGTGATGTGGTATACCTCAATGATTGCCAACGCGATCGCCAACGAAAAATCGTCACGCATCATGGAAATTTTGTTGGCAGCCACTTCTGCTCGCATTCAGTATTTTGGTAAATTAATTGGTGTCTTTCTATTAGCCTTGACGCACATGCTGATTTATCTTATCGCCGGATTTGCTACAGTTATTTTTTTGAAAGACAATGTTTTTGTCAAAATGATTACGTCTAATCTGAATGGTGTGACAACTGGCTTTATGCTCTATGCGTTGGCCTTTATACTCATTACTGTTGCCTTATATTTGGTATTGACAGCGATGATTGCTTCGTTAATTAATGACAACGCACAAGTTCAACAAGCCGTTCAACCTATTTCATTTTTAGCTATGATTGGCTATATGTTTAGTTATTTCATGACGTTTATGCCTAATGACATCGCTATTCGCGCATTAAGCTACGTCCCATTTGTCTCACAATCCATGATGCCAGTACGGCTAGTCACACATGTTGAAGGTTGGCCCACTGCCTTGATTTCACTTGGTATTTCATTTATTTCCTTAATTCTATTAGCTTGGTTTGGCCAAGGTATTTATGCCAAAAATGTCTTATCATATTCAGACGAACCCATCATGAAACAAATTACCGGAAAGCTTTTGAAAAAATGATTACTAATTAACAGGTATTTTAACATGACTAACACCCCCTACTTTGTAACTGATCCACAATGGTTTCACTATGAAACGCACACAACGCCCAACGGTATGCCGTTTGAACGATTCGAATTAACATCGGCTGCCACACCGGCTGCCATTGACAGCTTTAAACAAACGATGCTGAGCGTTGCTCAAGATAGTGCTATCGAACCAGACAATCTCAATCAATTTCAGCAAGCATTAGCTGCTGCTGAGAAACAATTTTTATTTGAAGAAACTAACGACTTATCGTTAATTGCAAATCAGGCAGAACAAATTTTAATTGCAAGCGCCATTCGAACTTATCAACTATTAGAAGATGACTTTAGCGCACCAACAACATTTATTTTTCAACCAAGAATTGGATTTTTGTATCGACGCTTTTTAAAACAACATAATCAGCGTATTAACGATGAAACGCTCACCCAATTTATCATCGCACAAGACCAATTACTTAAATAATCAGTACAAAAAGAACCAGCTCACAAAATTGTGGCTGGTTCTTTTTAGACTTTAAATAAGTTGGGGCGCATGCGTTTGAATAACTCGATGACAATAGTTGGTAATACTGACAATACCAAAATTACTGCCCAGTGAGCAATTGAAAGCGCTGTTAAGCCGAATAATGTCTGTGTCAGTGGTACTAACGAAATAGCTAAAGTAATCAATGTCGCGATTATCGCCATATTAACTAGCGACTTATTGGCACCATAGCTGATTGCAAACAGCGTTTTTTCTGATCGAATATTAAAGACGTGCCAAATCGAAGTTAACGATAAGATGATAAATGCCATTGTTTGTCCAACTTGTTCATTAGGCTGTAATCCTCCTAATGTTAATTTTTGGCCAATCCAAATGGCAATTAGCGTCACTACCGCAAACAATATTGCATTCAACCCAATTTGTCGATCAAGCCCTTGTCCAAATAACTTGGCATTTTTGGGCATTGGCGGTTGGTTCATAACATTTGTCAACATTGGTTCTCGACTCAGTGCAAAACCCGGTAATCCGTCGGCCACTAGGTTGATGAACAGCAAATGAACCGGTAACAAAGGTGAACCCCAGCCTAACAACATGGCAATTAAAATCACTAATAGCTCAGAAATATTAGCGCTTAATAAGAAATTAATTGTTTTACGGACTTTAACATAAACACCACGTCCTTCAGAAATGGCGTTAATGATCGTCGCAAAATTATCATCTGTCAAAATAATATCTGATGCTTCACGGGCCACATCTGTTCCTGTTTCACCCATAGAAATACCTACATCTGCGGCTTTCAAGGCTGGTGCATCGTTAACACCATCACCAGTCATGGCAATTGTTGCATCCTGACGTTGCCATGATTTGATAATTCTGATTTTATCAGTTGGCGTCACACGTGCGTAAACACTGTAACTTTGTACGTTTTCATCTAATTCTTGATCGGACAACTTAGCTAATTCTGAACCAGTAATTGTTTGATCACCCTCACGCAAAATGCCAATTTCACGAGCAATTGCGCTGGCTGTTTCGACGTGATCTCCAGTAATCATAATGGTACGTACACCGGCTTGTCGTGCTTTTTCGACGGCTGGCGCTGATTCAGGTCGTGGTGGATCAATGATACCAACTAAACCAACCAAAGTTAAATCCTGCTCATAGAAATCTTGCGTTGGTTCTTCTGGCATGACATCAAAGTTTTTGTGTGTAATTGTTAGAACACGCAAAGCCTGCTCGCCGAACATTTTGTTCACTTGTTCAGCCCGTTGACGATCGCCATGTTTGACCATTGGCAATAAGACATCAAAAGCGCCTTTTGTGATTGCTATGTAGCCACCTTCTGGACGTTTGTGAACAGTGGTCATACGCTTTTTTGTCGAGTTAAATGGTACCTGATCGACAAGTGGATATTGTGATAAAAGCTGTTCACGTGAAGTTTCTGATTCAATGGCACGTACCAAGGCCACTTCAGTTGGCAAGCCGTCGTAGACCTTTTGATCATTCACTGATTTAACCGCCACATTGGTTGATATGGCGGCCAATGATAGCACCTCCTGAGCTGAAGTATCTAAACCATCAGCGATATCCAACAAATCGTCGTGCTGATCATGCCAAACTTTGCGAACAGTCATTTTGTTTTGCGTTAACGTACCTGTTTTATCAGACGCAATAATATTGGTTGTTCCTAATGTCTCAACGGCTGGCAAACGACGAATGATGGCGTGCTTTTGCGCAATCCTTTGCACACCAAGCGCCAATGTCATCGTCACAATAACAGCCAAAGTTTCTGGCACTACCGCAACTGCCAATGAAATGGCTGTCAAAAAGATATGCTTAAGATCCATGCCTTGCGCAATGCCTAGTCCCAAAACAATCACGGCAGCACCAATCGCTAACCAAGAAATGTTTTTCCCTAATTGCACTAAGCGACGTTGCAAAGGCGTCAACGGCGTTTTCGACTCATTACGCAACAGACTGGCAATTTTACCCATTTCTGTTTGCATACCAACAGCTGTAACCACTGCACGACCGTGTCCATTAACGATTGTGGTCCCACGATACACCATTGTAATCCGTTCACCTAAATCAATGTTATTGTCTGACTCAAATGTCGCATTCGCGTCTTTTTCAACAGGTAAGCTTTCGCCAGTCAGAGCCGACTCTTCAGCTTGCAGTTCAACCGATTCAATCAAACGCGCATCAGCAGCAATGACACTACCATTTTGGACAACTAAAACATCACCTAAAACGACGTCATCAGCGTCAATTTGCACAATATGACCATCGCGCAAAACTTTCACTTGGGTGCGGTTTAAATTTTGTAGTGCTGCTAACGAATCCTCTGCCTTACCTTCTTGAACAATAGCCAATGCTGAATTGATGACGACGATACCAACAATTAACAAACTTTCAAAGTAATTACCACTTGATTCTAAATAAGTCGCAACAAATGAAATCACCGCTGCAATCAATAAAATAATGGTAGCAACGTCATTTAAACTGAGTAATATTTTTTTAAATAATGAAACTTTTTTCTCAGCGTCAAATACGTTAGCACCATTTTCTTGCCGACTTTGTGTCACCTGTTGTGACGATAAGCCATTTTGCACATCAACTTGATGTGATGTTATTGTTTCTTTAATCCCCTTTCGGAACGCTTCCATTTAGTGTCCTCCTGTTGGTTTACTATTAATGGGAAGATTGTAAAACTACATCATGTAGCCATGACACGTTTTCCCCAGCGTTGTCATGTTGGCAGTTGCATACTATCTCGTGCAAGCACTTCCGTACAAAATGACTTTGATTGGATAAATCAATCGCTATCATGATGTGCTGTGCAAATAAAAATGAACCATCGTCATCTTAATTAGTCATTGCATTTGTTAATGTCACTCACTGTCAAAATTTAATTCTTGTGGATATCATGAGATAATGATAAAAAAGAATAAAAATGATTACTTTTATAATTAGTATGATACTTATATTGTAACATATATACCTAAACGTTGTAATATATCACGGAATTTTATAAAAAAATTCAACATCATTAAAAAAGATAGCGGCACATTGCCACTACCATCTGGATTAAAATATTACTTTAGTCAACACTTCTTTCGCGAGATTGCCACGTTCCCTTATCCATGCCAGCGTAAACCGACAATAACGCGGGTACGAACTGCGTAATAATCGTCAAAGGATTTACAATCCAATAAAACAATAAGTACAATGGCGCAAACATGAAGTAATCCATTTTACTACCATTATCATCAACTAATAGCGCAATAAATATTTGAACTGTTCCCACAACAATTTGTAAGGTCATGACAATCAACGATATCCCTATGGTCCCACCCAAGGCATAAAAGTCACCGCTCAAAAATTCTGTTAACAAACGATAGGCTAGATAAATTGACATAATCAACCATGAAAACGACCAAGCAATCGTTAAAAATTGATCAAATAACATCATAATAATTTTAGGACGCTTAAGTGATGTCAATAGATTAGTGAATAGCACCTCAATGCCACCTTTTGCCCAACGTTTTCGTTGACGATATAAATCTCTCAATGTTGTTGGCACATTCATATAAAATTTAACATCTGGGGCGAAACCAGCATCATAGCCATTCAAAGAGTGATCAAATGCTATACTAATGTCTTCCGTCGCGCGATCTTCTCTGAAACCACCAACCTCTTTTAAAGCAGCCATTGCATACAATGTCGTTGCGCCGGAATAAGCGTACATTGTGCCCGTCATAGCGACCTGAGCACGTTTGATGATACCAACTATGGAACTAAATTCGACAACTTGAGACTTTGCTAAAGCATTTTCACGATTGGCAACATCCATATTAGCTGTCACGCCGCCATAATTATGCCCGTAAAAATAGTCTAATAATCGTTGCACACCATTAGCTTGCAGAATCGTATCAGCATCAATTGAGAGCAAATAAGCAGTCTTATTTGGATCAGCTAATTCATCAATTAATTTGATTGCATAATTAAGACTATCAGCCTTCCCCTTATTTTCGTTTTTCGTGTATACTCTAACGCCCGCCATTGTGGCAATTTTGACGGTTTCATCATTACTGTTGTCGTCAATCACCATAATGTGATCGTTATCCAACCCTTGATTTTTGACTGACTGAATCGTTGTCAACAAGGTTTTTTCCTCATTATAGGCCGGAATCACAGCAAAAACTTCATCTAAATCATGATTTTGTTTTGGAAATTCATGATTTCTCTTACTCAAAATTAAATAAAAGAGTAAGCCACACGACCATTTGAGTGCCCCTAAAACAGGATAAATCGCTAATAAGATTAAAATGATCTCAATTGTTAGTAACATTTTTTGTGGCGCTCACTTTCTTCACCACTAAATTATGACTGAAAGTCATTAAAGCGGTATATAACAGCGTTACTGCAGTCGCTACCAAAATAACTTGACGGATTAATGCTACCGTATTCAAATTTGGATGAAACGGGAAACCAATACTATTGATAAATCCTTCTGATAACATCACATAAGAATGGTGCGCAAATATGACGAATAGTAGCCATACCATAGCACTCATGATAATTGCGCCAATCGTTAATCGTGTTCTTACTTTTTGTTTATTACTTTTTTCCATCTTAAATTCTCCATATTATTGTCAAATGCGATATCATTATCTTCACAAACACATCATGTGACCAAATTTATAAGTGCTTGTTTAACTAATACAATAATGATAACAATTGAATTTGAGCGATTGACGACCTGAAGACCAAGAAATTGTGAAGAGATAAGAATTAATGATGAACTATATGACTATTTTTAAGCGTAATAAATTTATTAGTTAGTTTCTCGGCAATAATGACATCAAAAAAAGTTTGACCTATTGCTTTGATACAACAAGTCAAACTTTTTAATTGTTGATGGTAATTATTGGTACCAACTATCAACTAACTTTTTGTGTTTTTTAATCCAATCAGCCGCCGCCTGTTTTGGTGATTTACCATTTTGAATTTCTAACATGACTGACTCCATATCGTCTTTTGTCCAATGGAATTTGTCTAATACTTGATAGGCTTTTGGATCTGATGATTTGAGTTTTTTACTAACAACCGTGTTAATTGTTTCTGCAGAACCAAAGGTGTTTTTAGGATCTGCTAAATACTTTAAGTGATACTTACCAAACATCCAATGTGGTGACCAACCCGTCACTACAATATCTTGTTTATTTTTATAGGCTTTAGCCAAAGCAGACACCATGGCACCAGATGATGATGATGACAAATTCCAACCCGAAAGGTTCGGATAAGCCTTCAACGTCTTCTCGGCAGTCGCCATTTCTCCTGCCCCAGGTTCAATACCAGTGATTGTTTTATTAGCTTGAGTGGTTAAATCACTAATTGAGTTTACTGACATATAATCAGGCACCACTAAGCCGGTTTTAACGCCTTTTAAGTTTGGTCCCAAAAGCGTCACATCATTTTTATATTTTTGATAAAGGGCTTTGTGAGTGTTTGGCAGCCAAGCGGATACCGAAACATCAACTTGGTTGTTTGCCAATGACTGCCATAAAACAGCGTTATCTAATGGTGTCAAAGTAACATCATAACCATGCTGGCGAAGTGATTCTGCCAAAACATTAGATGAAGCAACTTCAGAATCCCATTCGACGTAACCAATGTTAATTTTTTGACCAGTCGTTTGACTAGTTGTCATGGCATTAGCAACACCACCACCAACAATAGCCAGCAAAGCAACGACAATTGTCCAACGACGCCATGGCTTAAGTGGCGCTTTTTGTCCTGGCTTTGTATTGAACTTTTGTGCAAATCGGTCAATAATAATGGCTAAAATAACTAGTCCTAATCCATTCACAAAACCAGAACCAACATCAGCGTGTTGCACCGCCGACAAAACACCACGCCCAAGTCCAGGCGCACCAATCATAGAAGCTGTTACAACCATTGATAAGGCTAACATAATTGTTTGATTAGCTCCAGCCAGAATTGTATTTTTTGCATTTGGTAACTCTAACTTAATCAGCTTTTGCCAAGTGGTTGAACCAAATGAATCTGCAGCTTCAACTAAATCAACTGGTACTTGACGAATACCTAAATTGGTCATACGAACCATTGGTGGTAGTGCGAAAATAATTGAGGCAAACACGCCTGGTACAACACCAATACCGAAGAAAGCAACGGCTGGAATTAAGTAAACAAAGCCAGGCATTGTTTGCATAAAGTCCAAAATAGGTTGTACAACAGCTGCCGTTTTTGGCGATTTGGCCATTAAAATACCTAAAGGAACACCAATAATTAACGACACAACTGATGCCATCAATACTAATGTCACTGTATTCATCAAATCGGACCAAAGCCCTTGGTTGGCAATTAACATTAAGCCCAAAGCAGCAAAAATGGGGAAACCATATTTTTTAGTGGTCATTGCAAATGCTAACGCTGTGATACCAATAATCATCAATGGCATCGGCACCGCCATCAACGCATTTGTGATGGTGTCCATAATGGCTTGCCCAGCTTGCTGAATTGCATTGAAAAAACCAGACAAGTTGGTCGTCAACCATGAAACGAAACCACTAAGCCAATCTTCAAGCGGCAGTTTTGGAATATTTATCAGATTATGCGTTGTCATCACCGTCTCCTTCCGTATCTGCTAACGCTTTAAGCACAGCACCTCGAATGATAACCCCTCTCAAACGGTTATCATCATCAATAACAGCTACTGGTGTTTGTGCATCATAAATAATCGGCATGATATCAGATATCAATGTATCTGGCTTGACGGTCGGCATTTCAACAACAACATCAGCCAGTGGCAATTTGTCACGTCGAGCTGAAACCGCCGCTTCAGATGACAAATAACCAATAAATTGGCGATGACGGTTAACCGCCACAACACCAGAGACTTCTTCAGCAGACATTTTGCGTAGGGCAACTGTGGGTCCATCAACTGAGATATTAGAAGTTAATGCCGGAATCATAATGCTATCAGCCGTCAAAACCTTTGTGCGATCAACATCACCAACGAACGTTTTGACATAATCATTTGCAGGATTAGTCAAAATTTCTTCTCCAGTGCCGACCTGTTGCAACTGACCATCTTTCATGATGGCAATATGGTCACCAATACGCAACGCCTCATTCAAATCGTGCGTGATAAAAATAATTGTTTTTTGAACATTAGCCTGCAAATCTAATAATTCGTCCTGCATTTGACCACGTACTAGCGGATCTAACGCCGAGAAAGCCTCATCCATCAACAAAATGTCAGGATCATTGGTCAGTGCACGAGCTAATCCAACACGTTGTTGCATACCACCAGATAGCTGATTAGGATACTGATCCTTAAATGATAATAGTTGCGCATTATCCAAAGCCTGTTCTGCGCGCTGACGACGCTGCGCTTTTGGCACACCTTGAATTTCTAGCCCAAACTCTGTGTTTTCAAGTAAGGTACGGTGTGGAAATAAACCAAAGTTTTGGAAAACCATGCTCATCTTTTTGCGACGAATTGATAACATTTGTTTTTTAGTCAAATTCGTAATTTCTTGACCGTCAATAAACAATTGCCCATCTGTCGGTTCAATTAACCGGTTTAACAAGCGAATCAACGTTGACTTTCCTGATCCAGAAAGCCCCATGATGACAAATATTTCGCCCTCTTCAATTGACATGTTAATGTCGTAGACACCAACTGTACTCCCTGTCTTTTCGACAATTTCATTTTTGCTTTTGTTTTGCTTAACCATTTTGAGTGCCGCTTTAGGGCGCTTACCAAAAATCTTGGTTAAATGCTTAATTTCTACTTTAGACATTTTTTAGCATGCACATCACACAGTGATTGGGATAAAACAATACTGCGCGTGTCACATTCCTCCTTGATTCTTTTCGAATTTAACTATAAAATAAAGTGACAACCCATTGTAATTATCAGGTTGTTACTTCAAGTGACAACTTATATTTTTACACAAATTGCCACTTGTGTCAAATTTTTAATTATTAGGATAATATAAAATGCCCAAAATCAGAGAACCGCGTTACCGCAAAATTGCTTTTTTAATTGCAGAAAAAATTGTTAATAATGAATACCGTGTTGGTACCAAACTCCATGCGCGCTCGACGCTATCAACTACATTTGGCGTGTCTGCGGAAACAGCTCGTAAAGCAATTAATGTCTTGTCAGATTTGGATATTGTGCGTGCCGTTCATGGTAGTGGCGTCGAAATTTTATCACGGGAAAAAGCCAAGTCATTTTTGAATCAGGCAGCAGAAACAACTAATATTCAAAATATTCATGTTCAAATCAACGATCTCATTGACGAGCAAAAATCGGCACTTGATAATTTATCAGGTGCATTATCAATTTTGTTTGAACAAACGCAACGTGTGCAACAACACAATCCTCTCACACCATATGAATTAGTGTTAGATCAAGCAAGTCCAAAGTTAAATCAATCAATTGGTGGGCTAAACCTTTGGCAAAATACCGGCGCCACTGTCATCGGCATTTTGCACAATGAAGATCTGATTGTTTCGCCTGGCCCTTATGCTGTCATTGAGTCCGGCGACACTTTATATTTCGTTGGCAATGATACTAGTTATCAAGCCGTCCAACATTTCTTCTATCAATAAAACATTTCACATGAAAAGCGGTCGCTAACATTAGATAGCGACCGCTTTTGTCTTTATAAAATCAACTGGTTGACATTACCAGATATATTTTTTACCAGATGGCATTACTTCTTTCTTACTTGGTAAATGTTTCAATACCCAAAGATTTCTGATGGCAAAGAAGATGGCAACGATACCTACCACATAGAACCATGGGTTATTAGAAATTGAGAAGTAGGGACTGACGAGCGCCCACATGTTGGTTGGTAAAAATGAATTAATAGTACCAACTAATATGACAAGGGCCAATCCCCACGATGCCCCAACCTGCGTACCTCGCTTTTCCCAGTATAACCCTGGCATAATAGCCATTAAGATATTAGTGAAAATATACCATTTAAACATTGCTGGATCATTCATAAATACTCTGAATAAGTTGACAGTGACAATCATTACAATTACCCAGCCTGTAACTCGTTGCCACGCTTCTTTGATAGAGATGTCACCCCATATTTCTTCCCTCTCAACATAGACACACATAATCAGATTATAAACTTCAAACAGCGACCATATGACTTCTGCTATTGCTGCTGCAGTAAATATCCAAAAACCACCAACGGCATGCGAAGCAGTAGCAAACACAATTATTCCCATTGAGTCAATTGCGAAATAATAGGAATGCATCAATATATTATACGGCGAACTCCCCTCGACCTTTAATAGTAGAAAACTATAAATGTATTCAATAAAACCTATGGCAAAGGTCAACCCACCAATCATCAGCACTAAATAATAGTGCGGATTACTTGGACTAAAGGCTTTCACAAATTGAGATAGTTGATAACCTGTGCCATTATAACTTGCAAAAATAGCATTAAAAAAATCCCACATGACAAAACACTTCCTTTATTTTTATTATATGTGTAGTATCATATACTTTAATTAAAGGACTTTAGCAACAAATAATCAGAAAGTGTGTATTAAAAATGGATAAACGCGTTTTACAAACAAAAACAGCATTACGGCAGAGCCTGTTCGATTTATTAGAAAATCAGACGTTAGATAAGATTAGCGTTGTCGATTTATGTCAAAATGCAGCCATAAGTCGTAGAACTTTTTATATTCATTACAGCAAAATTTCAGACATTTTTGATGAATACCAATATGAAATATACGAAACTGTGGTCAATAACTTGAATCATTCCCACAACACACCCCAGTCTTTAGTCGAGACTGTTGATCGTATTTTAAAAAGCAACTTTGTTGGATTCCGTCAACTTTGTTTGAATAATGCGCACTACAAATTAGTGCAGCGATTGGAAGAATTATTATTAGTGTCACTAAATGATTCACTTAATATACAAAATGAACAGCAGAAATATCTCGTTAATGTCTATATTTCTTCTGGGTTAATCAAATCCTATATCACTTGGTTCAAAAGTAATGGGCGGATAACTGAAGCAACATTAAATGAAACAAACAAAAAGATATTTAGCACACTGATTGCACTCAATTGATAAGTGATGACATTTGTCAACAAATGCATCACTATTTTAGTAGCAAAATTAAACTACAACAGCTGTTGCAAGAGCCAAACGCATCATATCCTGAAATGCAGTCTCGCGCATTTTAGCATCAGCGTATTTTTGAGTCACTAAATTGTCACTCACTGTCAAAATACTGAGTGTTTGAACATGATATTTAGCGCCAATCAAGAATAAACCAGCTGACTCCATTTCGACAGCCATAACACCATACTGCGCCAATTTATGATTATCAATTTCATCATTATAAAAACGATCAGCAGCAAAAATATTACCAACGCGCACAGGAATATCAAGTTGTTTAGCAGATTGATGTGCCTGACACAACAACTCAAAACTAGCTAAAGGTGCAAAAGAGATTGCCTGTCCAAAGGTTGCTTGTAAGACATTGGAATCTGTTGACGCCCCTTCTGCTAACAAGACATCCCCAATTTCTAGCTCAGGTAACAATCCGCCAGCTGTACCGACACGAATTATTTTTTTGACCCCAAAATCTTGAATTAGCTCTGTGGCATAAATTGACAATGACGGAATACCCATGCCAGAACCTTGCACGCTAACCCGCACGCCTTGATAAGTACCTGTATATCCAAACATGTTACGAACCGTGTTGTATTGGGTGACATTTGCCAAAAAATTTTCAGCGATAAACTTTGCCCGTAAGGGATCGCCCGGCAACAAGACGACTTCTGCAATGTCACCTTGTTTTGCATCAATATGTGTACTCATTGTAATTCTCCTAAAAAACTTGTCCCATTATCTAGTTGCCCACCGAAATTTTCCAAAACCGTTGCCCCAAGATCAGCAAATGTTCGGCGTCTGCCTAACGTCTGTCCGCATTGAGTCAGTCTTGGTGAATAGCTCAATAAGGGTACGACCTCACGTGTATGATCAGTACCCTGAAAAGTTGGATCGTTGCCATGATCAGCTGTAACCATAATAAGATCGTCCTGATTCATCTTGCCTAACACATCACCAAGTTCTTGATCAAATGCCATCAAAGCATGTCCAAAACCAATCGGATCTCTGCGATGCCCGTACATAGCATCAAAATCGACTAAATTAGTAAACACAAAACCATTAGGTGTCGTGTCCATCACATGCTGCAAATGAACCATGCCATTGTCATTGCTTTCATTATGATAAGCCGTATCAATTCCCTCACCGGAAAAAATATCCTGAACTTTACCAATGCCAACCACAGGTACACTCATTTTTTGTAACTTTGTTAATACCGTTTCCCCAGTGGGTTTAAGAGAAAAATCACGACGATTGGCAGTCCGTTTAAAATCACCTGCATCATGACCCACAAACGGTCTAGCGATTACACGCCCGATTTGATATGGCGGCTGATTTACTAAAGTACGTACATATTCACAAATTCGGTACAGCTCAGCTACCGGCACAACGTTTTCATGCGCTGCAATTTGTAACACCGAGTCTCCAGATGTGTAAACAATCAGTCCCCCAGTCACCATCTGTTCTTCGCCATAATCCTTGAGCGCTTCTGTCCCCGAATAAGGGCGATTCAACAAAATTTTTCGATTTGCAAATTCAGAGATTTTGTTGATCAGCTCATCGGGAAACCCATTCGGAAATGTCGCTAAAGCTTGCATAACAGGCAAACCCATCATTTCCCAGTGACCATCCATACTATCTTTGCCAGCGGATACTTCTTGCATAGTACCAAAATCACCAATGGGTTGACTTTCGACGCTAACACCCTCAAGACCACCATGATGCAAATTTGCCAATCCCATTGCTTGTAAATTGGGCAAATGAAGCCGACCATGATACACATGCGCAACATGCCCAATCGTATCAGAACCAACATCATTAAAGCTAGCTGCATCAGGCGCTGCACCAGCACCAACTGAGTCTAAAACAATGACCATAATTCGTTTGAAAGACTTCATGCGTGCACCTCCTTTGTCATGTGATGACTGACGCTGGGATAAGATTTTTGCGTACCACGTGTCATAACCGACAATGCAGCATAAGCATTGGCTTGAATAATCGCAGTTTCAAGTGACTCGCCTCGAGCAAAATAATGTGCAAATGCCCCGACAAACGCATCACCTGCACCAGTGGTATCAATGGCATTGACATCTTGACCATCAACTAATGTTGCTTCTTGACCTGCAGTTATCCAAAGTGCGCCACGGTCGCCCATTGTCACAATGACATTTGCCACGCCAAATGACAACAATCGTCGCGCAGCAGCTTTGGTTTCCTGAACTGTTGACACTGGCATTTTGGTAATGGCAGTTAATTCAGATTCATTAGGTATTAGGTAATCCACAGCTGGTAAAACATCCAACGGTAATTTATGAGCCGGTGCAGGGTTATATATAATCGGAATATTATATTTTTTAGCCAAATGAATGGCCTTAATATTAGTTGGCATGGGCACCTCTTGTTGCAACACAATAACCTTTGCCCGTTTTATCAAGTCGATTTTATCCAACAATACTTCTGGTGTGAGTTCAGTGTTTGCACCCTGCACAACCAAGATACGGTTGTCACCATTACTTTCAACAAAAATTGGCGCCACGCCGTTGCTCTGATGCCCTGTTAATACACCACTGATGTCAATATGATTCGCCACGAAATTGGCGCGTGTTTCTACACCAAAATTATCGTTGCCAACACACGTTAGCATTGCGACCTGAGCGCCTAATCGACTGGCAGCTACTGCTTGGTTAGCACCTTTTCCGCCAAATCCCATTTCAAAGCTTGGTGCTTCAACTGTCTCGCCTTTATGAGGTAAACGATCAACATAACTGATTAAATCCATTACGTTTGATCCAATGACTAATACATCAATATCTTTTATCATATTATTCTCCAATTCCAGTCGTAACCGTAAATGACTGTGTTTTACCAGGCGCAAGGTGAATTAAAGTGCCTGCCTGACTAGCAGCGTTATGCCCATCTGGGTGACTCGTACCTGGAATGGCAAATGCCGCTACTTGTTGATCAGGATTGTGTAACAACCATCTCGTAACAAACGGTAATTCTTTTGTGTTAAATGACGTAACACATGTCGGTCCATTTGGTAGTGACATTTTAAAAACAGCTCGGTCAACTAACGGACGCAAATCTGTTGACATGTAGACAATTTCTGGATCAAAACGACTACCATCATCTAGCACCTCAATGACATCACCACTTGCTTGCAGTTCTCTGTTAAATGCCCGCCAGTTGGCTGTCGGCTTGACATGGGCTGGAATTGATCGTCTTAATTTCAGTGCATTCTCTGGTACGTTAGCTGACATCGTGGCGCCATTAACATAGCAATAATTGAGATGATTCAAATATTGCAACGGCATAGTTTGATAGTTGCTGAGATTAGTCACTTTTAATCCAATATCTATCAATGCTGAAGCTGCGTGCATGATAGCAGTATTATGGGTTCGATAATGATATCCAAATCCTTTTACATACTCATACTCGCCGCCAATTATGATATTATCTTGGTCAAATTCTAAATAAATATGGTCAAGCTTGGTCATCGGATATTCACCATGTAATGGGTGCTGATCTGTCTCACTAGGCGTACCGCTGGCTAAAACGCCGGATGTAAATTGAAACATACCATACGTATCAGTCACCTGCGTTCCTAAATAAGGTTTATCAAATGCCGATGCCATTTTCAGAGATAATTGATCAAAAACGGCATCCCAAATCATGAAACCTTGAAAAGGTAGTATCACAATGTAGCCACGATTATTACTTATTTTCAAACCAGCAACGCCTGTATCATATTGCATGGTCGTCACCGTAAAATGCTCATCTTGATAAATGTTATAAGGTTCTTGGTCAAATAATTTCTCCGGCAAATTGATTCTTTGTGTCATGCTGTTGTGCCTCTCTTTCTTGCCGCACCATTGTCTTGGCAAACCAAGCGACAACGGCAAAAGCGATTAAATCAATACTGAAACTTGTAGACATATCCGTCATATCAGCGACAGCACCTTGTATCAGTGGCAAAATCGCGCCACCAACAATACTCATAACCAAAATAGCACCGGCTGTCTCACGATGAGCTGGCACCTGAACCGTCTTAATCGTTTCCGAATAAATGGTTGCCCAACCCGGTCCAAACAACCCACTCACTAACACTAAGGCATATAATGCTGAAACATCATGTGCCAATGTGACGTAGAGCAATGCCACAATACCCATCACACCGTACGACAGAAGAACATGACCTGCACCAAATTTTGGGATTAACAAGTTGGCAATAAATTTACCGACAAAGAAAGCAACATAGGCATAAATCATAAAATTACTAGCATATCGTTCATTAAAATGACTATTCAACGTCAAAGCAAGCCGAATCGTAAAGCTCCAAACTGCTGTTTGCATACCAACATAGAAAAATTCAACCAGAATGCCTTTTGTAAAAGGTTTGTTTTGCCATAAATACTTGAGTGTGTCAAAGAGTTTGGCATTTGGGTGTCCGGCAGTTAACGGCTGGTGTTTTTTCTTTGGATATTGCGTCAAGATCAAGATAATAAAAGCGACCCCCAACACCACAAGTAAGAATTGATAAGGCAACAATGTGTGTGCCAAGGCTTTGTGGCCAAATGAGAGCTTTTCGCTGGCGTTCATTCCTGCCATCTGTTGCGCCAAGCTTTTCCCATTGCCAAAAATAAGATATTTTCCCAATATAATACCTAAAATCGATCCCACAGGATAAAATGTTTGCGAGATATTGAGTCTCAGAGTGGCATGTTGCTTAGGACCTAACAAGCTAGAATAAGTATTGGCACTAGTTTCCAAAAAACTTAATCCTGTTGCCAAAACAAATATTGCAATCAAAAATACGCTATATGTGCCCATTTGACTGGCTGGAAAGAATAATAGCGACCCAACCATATACAGTCCGAGCCCAATTAAAATTGAAACTTTATAACTCGTCCTTTGAATCACGCGACTGGCTGGAATAGCCAATACAAAATAGCCCAAGTAAAATGCACTTTGTACAAATGCGCTGGCAACATTTGACAGCGTAAACACTGCTTTAAATTGCGTAATTAAAATATCGTTCAAACTGGCTGCAGCCCCCCATAATGGAAACATGAGTGATAGTAAAATAAACTGAAAAGGGGGTGTTTTATTCAGGTAGCCATCTGCCTGAACAACTGCTTTTGTTTTAAATATTGTCATTATTTTTTCCTCCAATGTCACTATTCACCTAGCATAGTTGACCTTTTTTGAGCGTACAATGACAATAATCGTCTTCACAAACATTTGTTCGCAATACAACGCACTGCTGTTCCTCAAAAGCTAGTCATGACATTGTATTTTTTTCACAAAGTGCTTGCACACTAATGTTCATTTCCTAATATTTATAAGAATAGTAGTGATGAAATCTAGTTTATTAAGCATTTCATTATCATTATATTATTTGGCTAATAAACAATTGGGACACCCACATATTGACATTTAAAAAACAGAATCGCTATTAAATCGGCTTTGTACATTTATTCACATTGTAATTAAAAAAAATTTTTTTATTTTTGAATAATTTCCTACTATTTTTTAGAATTGTTCGTTTTTAAAAATATTCTCAACTTATTATAAATTACAAAAAAAACAGGTTTAGTTAGGATTAACTAAATCTGTTTTTTCAACTAATTCGCTAGGTTAGTTGTTATTTTTTCTTTTCAATAATGCTAGCAACCCTAACAAAGTTGTCAAAATCAAACCACTTATTACAACATGGTCATTATTTTGTGACGCACTCGTTTTTGGTAACTGCTTGTCTGTGTTTTCACTATGATCGATATTGACTGGTTGACCATCGTTATTAGAGCTAGCAACGGGTAGCACAACCTCTTGTGTCGTTGTTGGGTTACCCTTGATGTCGCTAATTGGAGATTTTTTATTTGTTTCTACCTTGACAACAATGACAACATCACCACCTGCATCCGGTACAATTACCGAACCGTATGGGGTGTTAATCGTGGTTCCTGGTGTGACTGGTCCGTATGGTATCTCTGGTCCCACTGGGTTGCCATTTTCGTCTTCTGGCACGATGTTACCAACTACTACATATTCAGGTTGGTCAACAGCTGCCTTGACTTGGATAATGATATCACCACCGTTAGCTGGTACTTCAACATCGCCATATGGGGTGTCAATCGTGGTTCCTGGCGCGACTGGTCCGTATGGTATCTCTGGTCCCACTGGGTTGCCATTCTCATCTTGAGGCACGATGTTGCCAACTACCACGTATTCAGGTTGGTCAACAGCTGTCTTTTCATAAACAGCAATACCGGGAACTTCGGTAGCAACTGTGATAATAATATCACCGCCATTAACTGGCACTTCAACTGGACCATAGGGTGTATTGATGACAATTCCAGGTGTTTCTGGTCCATGGGGTGTTATAATTGCGGGATTTGGTTCGAGTGGACCATATGGAATTTTTGGTCCAACTGAGTTACCATTTTCATCTTCTGGCACAATATTACCCACTAACACATATTCAGGTTGATCAACGGCTACCTTAACTTGAATAATGATATCACCACCATTGGCTGGTACTTCAACATCACCATATGGTGTGTCAACTGTTGTCCCTGGCTTAACTGGTCCGTAGGGTATCTCTGGCTCCACTGGGTTGCCCTTTTCATCTTCTGGCACGATGTTACCAACTACCACATATTCAGGTTGGTCAACGGCAGTTGACATGATAATGTTTTCACTTACCGATGTTGAAGCTGATGCGCTATCACTTAATGATGTTGATATTGATGTACTATCACTTAATGATGTTGATATTGATGTACTGTCACTTACTGACGTTGATGTGCTATCACTCAATGACGTTGACGTACTATCACTTACTGACGTTGATGTTGATGTACTGTCGCTTACTGATGTTGACGTTGATGTACTGTCGCTTACTGATGTTGATGTCGATGTGCTATCGCTCAACGATGTTGATGTTGATGTACTGTCACTTACTGACGTGGAATCACTGTTTGAGATTGAGTCGCTCTTTGACGTGGAATCACTGTTCGAGATTAACTCACTCTTTGACGTGGAGTCGATGTTTGAGATTGATTCACTCAATGATGTTGAATTGCTCAAACTTGCTGATTCACTTGATGTCGAGTTACTCAATGATGTTGACGTTGATGTGCTATCACTCAACGATGTTGACGTTGATGTACTGTCGCTTACTGATATTGATGTCGATGCACTATCACTTACTGATGTTGATGCCGAAGTACTGTCACTTACTGATGTTGACGTTGATGCACTATCACTCAATGACGTTGACGTTGATGCACTATCACTCAATGACGTTGAAGCTGATGTACTATCACTCAATGATGTTGAAGTCGACGCGCTGTCACTTAATGATGTTGACGTTGATGCACTATCACTCAATGACGTTGAAGCTGATGTACTATCACTCAATGATGTTGAAGTCGACGCGCTGTCACTTAATGATGTTGACATTGATGCACTATCACTCAACGATGTTGAAGCTGATGTGCTACCACTCAATGATGTTGAAGTCGACGCACTATCACTTATTGATGTTGACGTTGATGTGCTATCACTTATTGATGTTGACGTCGATGCACTGTCGCTTACTGATGTTGATGTTGATGCACTATCACTCAATGACGTTGATGCTGATGTACTATCACTTAATGATGTTGATGTGCTGTCGCTTACTGATGTTGATGTGCTATCGCTCAACGATGTTGACGTTGATGCGCTATCACTTACTGATGTTGAAGCTGATGTACTACCACTCAACGATGTTGATGTCGATGTACTGTCACTTACTGATGTTGAAGCTGATGTACTATCACTTAATGATGTTGATGTCGATGCACTGTCGCTTACTGATGTTGATGTGCTGTCACTTAATGACGTTGATGCCGATGTGCTGTCACTCACTGATGTTGAAGCTGATGTACTACCACTCAACGATGTTGACGTTGATGCGCTATCACTTAATGACGTTGACGTCGATGCACTATCGCTTACCGATGTTGACGTTGATGCACTATCACTTACTGACGTTGATATGCTGTCGCTTGCTGATGTTGACGTTGATGCACTATTACTTACTGATGTTGAAGCTGATGTACTACCACTCAACGATGTTGACGTTGATGTACTATCACTTACTGATGTTGAAGCTGATGTGCTATCACTCAACGATGTTGATGTTGATGTACTGTCACTTACTGATGTTGACGTTGATGTGCTACCACTCAACGATGTTGATGTTGATGTACTGTCACTTACTGATGTTGAAGCTGATGTACTATCACTTGCTGACTCACTTGATGTCGATTCACTCAATGATGTTGAGTTGCTCAAACTTGCCGACTCGCTTGATGTCGATTCACTCAATGACGTTGAATTGCTCAAACTTGCTGACTCACTTGATGTCGATTCACTCGTACTTGCTGATTCAGATTCCATTGGAACAGTTGCATCAAAGACTGGCGCAACAACACTATAAGTTGGTATTACTTCTGAAGAACCAAAAGAAATATACAAGTCTGAATTTTTATAAATACTGTCGCCAGCAGCCAATGTTGTATAAAATGAAAGCGCATTGCCTTGTGCATCTTGAGCAATCACACCATTCTTATCTAAGACTGGAAAATAACCCGTGGCATATATGCTGTCCACTTTTTGTGTGCCATTGAATGATACAAAGTCACCCAACACGTAAGTATCACCAGTAGTGCTATTGGTTACTGTCAAGTTATTATGGACATAGTCCAAAAAGGATTGTACCTGCTCAGCTGTTAGAGTTGTACTGCCATCGATACTCTTAAACTGAGCATACGCTTCTGCCAAATTAATTGTTCCAGTAAAAAAACTACGATTACTAGAATTATTTGACTGCATTGAGCCTGTACTAATTTCTGTTGAATATAAATTCACACCCTGAACTGATAGATTCTGCCATTGATCAAAACTATAAAATTGATCGATATCGACACCAACGTGCGCGCCAACATATTCATCAGCGATTGCTTGTGCATCTGTTTTGTCAGCAATATTTGAAGCAATCGTCTCATTTGCACCCGTCGCAACATATCCAGCGGACAAAGCATCATCAACGCTTTGCAACGTGTCAGTTTTTTTAAGTGTACCTATTGTTGATGTCGCTGCTGCTTCACTTGAATTATCATTGCTACCTGTACTCAAACTACTTGCACTGGTTGAGTTAACAGCACTCAAACTATTTGCATCATTTCCATCAGATTCGCTAATCGAAGTCACATTATCTGTACTACTTGTTAAATTATTCACAAGATAGGTACTAAAATCCCCATTTGTGCCTTCTGTCACTAATGATATGCTGCTATCACCAGTATTCGTTTGAACAGTGCTAGATTGGGTCGCATTATCGTCCGCACTAACGGTTGTTAAATCCGTCATCATAGCTGCGCCTGCCATAAATGCTAACGCCGCCATCAGCCACTGTTTCTTAGCTTTATACATTTTAAACTTGATTGTTCGTACCGGTGTAAAATTATTTGCTGACTTACTCATATTATATCCCACCATTTATTTCACTTACATTTTGTAACATGAAATATTATAACTTTACTTCACAAAAAAGTCAACATTTCTTCACATTTAGATTTTTAATCACTATTTTTGGTGTTTTATCCATATTTTCAGGTTTTTTTGTGAACAAAAAAACTAAAGTAGCTAGCCGAAAGCTAACTACTTTAGTCTTAAATGAGAATCACTATTTATTTGTCTAAGCGGGCACGGAATGCTTTTGTCGCTTCCTCATAGCCAGGCTTACCTAATAGTGCAAACATAGCTGTCTTATAGGCTTCGACACCCGGTTGATTGAATGGGTTAATGCCAAAAGTATAACCAGACGCCCCAACAGCCATTTCAAAGAAGTAAATCATGTAACCGAGTGAATAAGCATCTTGTGCTGGCAAGTGGACAGCCAAGTTAGGCACACCACCATCAACGTGAGCTAAAGTAACCCCTTGAGATGCTTTGGTGTTCACTTCATCGATCGTGATACCTTCCAAATATTGCAAACCATCATTGTTGCCTTCTTCATGTGGTAGGTCCAAATTAGATACAGGATTGTCTAACTTAACCACTGTCTCAAACAAATCACGGCGTCCTTCTTGAATGTATTGTCCAAGTGAGTGCAAGTCAGTTGAGAAGTTAGCTGAAGATGGGTAGATACCCTTTTGATTTTTACCTTCAGACTCACCCATCAATTGCTTCCACCACTCTGACAAATATTGCATTGAAGGTTCCCAGTTAATCAACAATTCTGTTGTATAGCCCTTATCATACAAAATACGACGAACGGCTGCATATTTATATGCCTCGTTCTTTTTTAAATCAGAATCAGTATATTCGTTTTGCGCATCACGAGCGCCGTCCATCAATTTTTGGATATCAGCGCCTGAAGCAGCAATTGGCAACAAGCCAACAGCTGTCAAAACAGAGAAGCGACCACCGACACCATCAGGAATTGTGAATGTTTCATAACCTGAAGCCGCTGCTTCATCGTGCAAAGCACCACGATTGGCATCTGTTGTGGCATAGATACGCTTCTTAGCAGCATCAGAACCATACTTTTTCTCTAACAATTGTTTAAACACACGGAAAGCGATTGATGGTTCCGTTGTTGTGCCAGACTTTGAGATAACGTTGACAGAAAAGTCTTGGTCACCAATGACACGAACTAAATCATTTAAGTAAGCTGCAGAAGTTGAGTTACCAGCAAAATAAATTTTAACACCTTGACGTTGGTCATCCGACAATTCATTATTAAACATTGGATTCAAGAAATCAACCGCCATCTTCGCGCCCAAATATGAACCACCAATACCAATGACAACCAAAATCTTTGAATCAGATTGAATTTGTTGCGCCGCCTTTTGAATACGTGCAAATTCTTCCTTGTCGTAATCAGTAGGTAGAGTCAACCAATCAGAATATTCTGCACCAGCGCCCGTACGATTGCGCAATTGTTGGTCAGCCATCGTAATTAATGGTTGCATTTCGTCCAATTCGTGTGGTGCAACAAAATTCTCAATGTTCTTTGTGTCAAATGTAATGTGTGCCATTTTTCGCTCCTATTATTAACATTATGAAATCGTTTTCACTATTATTTTATCACAACTTTGACGCTGCTGCCTCATCAACAATAATTGTAACATTTTCGTGATTTTGTAGAACAGAAGCAGGCACGGTTTCAGATACTGGGCCATTAACGGTCGCAGCAATTGCCTCTGCCTTACTGTCACCATAAGCTACTAACAGGATTTGTTTAGCTGACATAACTGACGCAATCCCCATTGAAATAGCTTGTGTTGGCACGTCAGATTCTTTTTCAAAGAAGCGTGCATTTGCATCGATTGTAGATTGCGTTAAATCAACAATATGCGTTGTTGAGTCAAAAGATGTTCCCGGCTCGTTAAAACCAATATGTCCATTGCGACCAATCCCTAGTAATTGTAAGTCGATAGGATTTTCCGCAATAATTTGATCGTATGCTTTAGCTGCTGCTTCATGATCGCCACTTTTGCCGTCAGGAACATAAGAATGTTTGAAAGGTTTTTGATTAAAGAGATGTTGATTCATAAAATAACGATAACTTTGGTCATTATCACCATCTAATCCCAAATATTCATCCAAGTTGACTGATGTCATATTTGAAAAATCTAAATCACTTGCTGTTAAACGATCATATAATGCAATTGGTGAAGAACCTGTTGCCAAGCCTAACACTTTTGCCCCGCCTTTAATCACATTCTGATAAATTTCAAATGCCTTTTGAGCACCTTCGTCAGCGTTTTTAACTTTGATAATATTCATGATGTGGTCTCCATTCTTAATTGGTCTATACCGCTTTGGTCTATACCAATATAATAGCATTATTTTAACGGAATAACAAGGTCACACTTTGAATAGTCACAAAAAAATCGATCTTTCGATCGATTGCTTTGTCTACCCCTAAAACAGATTGCGCCAAAGTCTCACAAACCAGTTGGCTTGCGTGCCTTTAACACCAGATTTTACAATTAATTGTTTGTCAGTTTTTGAAGTATAAGGTAAATATTGGGCGTCTAACGCAGGACTGATATACCCAATCGTTTGATTTTTATTTAGCTTGGCAAGCTTAGTATTCACACTCAAATTCGATAATTTAAGTTGCGTTTTTTTACTTGTCCAAAAAGTTTTGGTTTCCGCCAATTTAACTGGAACTTCAGTCTTCTTTAATGCTTTAAATTTTATATTTTGTATTGTTTGATTACTTGTAAATGTGTGCCCTTGCTTTTTGGCTAATACTTCATTGACCACATCCAAAGTAGCTTGATAACGCGTTTTTTCATCCATATAATCCCCGGCACCATTGACAACAGTGATAAACTCATGCCCATTCTGATCCTTAATAATACCTGTAAATGCTGCGCCAGATTCAGGTGTTGAGCCGGTTTTTAGCCCTTCAATTACCAGTTTGTTTGGATTAGACAGTTTTGGCATTGTTTGTGTCATCAATTGCCAATAGTCAGTTTTGTCTGTTACCACATAGGACGGCGTTAAATGATACGAAACAGTCAGTTTTTCAGATAATTTCCGCAATGTTGGGTCCAATGCCAAATCTGCTTTGGCAATCATTGCAAGTTGTTTCGCCGTCGCATGATTGGCAGCAGTCTTTGGAGCACTCTTAATTTGATTTTCAAAGGCATCACCGTTGACTTGACCAGCAGAATTGTACCACTGAGAACCGGTTAAATGTAGTGACTTTGCCCACATTTGTAAGGCTTGCTGAGTTGTTTTACCTTTAGGCGTCATAAACTCACCTAGTGCAAATGCAGCATCATTAGCAGAATTAGCAAACATAACGTCATATAATTCTTTGACAGATAATTTATCGCCAGCCTTCACGGCGATATGAGAAAACAGATGGCTGTCCTGATCAGATAAATCTGATTTACTTGTAATCGGTACTTTAGTTGTCCATTTAATTTTGCCAGACTTAATGCCTTGTAAGACACCATAAGCTGTCAACATTTTGGTCTGCGAAGCAATCGATACCTGTTTATCAGCATTTTTGACACCAAGTACTTGACCAGTTTTTGCGTCAATTACAACTGCTGAAGTGGCATTGACACTCAAATTGATTGGTTTATCAGTCACATGTTTGACATTCGTTGGCTTTGAAACATCTTTTTTAGTCGTTGATAGCCCAACAATTGCACCAATCAGTAAAATAACTACTCCGGCAATTATTAGCTTAGTTTGGTTTCTCTTCATAACTTACTCCCTTTTGTTTGAGCGGGAGACTAATGACAAAAGTTGTTAAATCATCATCTGATTCAGCAGACACAAGACCATGATGCTGTGTCACAATACCTTTAACAATCGCGAGGCCAAGCCCCGTTCCCCCTGTTTTACTATTACGAGAACTTTCTACGCGATAAAAGCGATCAAAAATATCATCTAGCGCATCCCCCGGAATTTTAGCGCCGTCGTTAATCACACGAATCTCAACATTCTCATCTCGTACTTGAGCTGTTAACTTAATAAACGTGGCGCCATCACCGTACTTAAAAGCATTCGTAATTAAATTCATCAACACACGCGCTAACTTATCAGAATCAGCTTCAATCACAATCATCTCTGGATTGGTTAATTGCGTCAACTTAATATTTTTTTCCTGTGCTTCAAGTTCGTAGCTCGCTAATAATTGACCAAACAAATCACTTAAACTTAATGATGTGAGATTCAAAGACGCATCTTGAGCCTGTGTCTTGGAAAATTCAAATAGATCCTCAACCAACACTTTCATTTGATTGGATTTATCATAAGCCGTATGAATATACTTTTTGCGGTTATCGTCGCTGAGATTTTCACCCATTTCTACCAATCCGAGGTAACCAATAATCGCTGTTAATGGCGTACGCAAATCATGTGAAATATTGGTAATCATTTCATCTTTAGAGCGTTCACTAGCGCGTTCTTCTTCTCGAATACGTCGCGTGTTAGTCGCAATCGTGTTAGAAACATCAATCAGCGCTTGCGTTTTGGGCGCATACGTAGCGTGCCAATCAATAGCCATATCCGCATTGTCGGCAGATATTTGTCGTAATTCCCTAATTAATCGCAACAAACTTTCATCTCGTCGCCACTTAACATACTGAACGATAATAATTGCAAAATTACCTAGTACAAATACAAAAAATTCCAGTACCTGCCAAGTATTACTGGAAAATCTATTAACTCGCTGCGCTAAAGCATCAAACCCTGTCATAGTTGTCCAACTATATAGGCAAAGCAACAGCAAAGTAACGATGATATAATAATTTTTTGTGCGATTATGTTTAAAAAATATCGCTATTTTTTTCATTGGTTCACTTCAATTTTATAACCAACACCCCAAACTGTTTGGATGACTTGGTCACCATTAGTTGCTTCTTCAATTTTGTCACGCAAATGAGAAACGTGCACCATAACTGTTTTTGCTGATACAACCGATTCTTGTTGCCAAACACGCTCAAAAATATCATCAGCTGAGAAAACACGATTAGGATGAGAAGCTAATAAGTACAAAATACCAAATTCTAATGCTGTTAAATTGACCAAATCACCGTCTGAAGTTTTGACTTCATGGCTATCTTTGTTGATAACAAGTGACCCAATGTCTAACACGTCGGGTGTTTGGTCTTGTACAGCATTTTCTGCACGACGCAAGAGTGACCTAACGCGCGCCATTACTTCCAGTGGATTGAATGGTTTAGTAACATAATCGTCAGCACCTGTGATCAATCCCTGAATTTTATCCATGTCACCTGACTTAGCTGACAACATCAAAATTGGAATACGACTATCCTTACGTACCGCTTTGACAACTTCTAGACCATTCATATTTGGCATCATCACGTCTAAAATCATCAAGGCGATGTCTGGGTTTGTGTTCAGCTTTGACATTGCTTCTTTGCCATCACCGGCCATAATTGGGTCATAGCCTTCATTTTTTAAATAAATTTCTAATAACTCTGCAATTTCGAGATCATCATCAACGACTAGAATTTTCATGGTTCAATTTCCTTTCAATTACTTTTGCGCAGCTTCTAAGCGCGCTTGTTGTGATAATTGACTAATGGCGAAGAAACCACCCTTTAAGCCAGCGCGTTGACGATTCCAACGGAAGGCAAGATAAGCAACGGCCGCCAAGACAATATAGACAATCGCAGGCAATGTTGGGTTAATAACAGCTGGCAACATACCCAAAACGACGAATCCTAAAATCCAAGCTACCATCGCAGCAATAAGGTAACCCCAGCGACGGCTACGAGAATTAGTTTGTTCAGGTGCTTTTGGGTTAGGTGTTAACTTCAAAACCACTGCTGTATAAATCGACCCACCCAGTCCGGCAATCAGCAACAAAGAAATAATTCCTGCGCCTTGATTACGATTGTTCTTTGAGAAAAACAGTGTCAAACCAAAGACTAAAGCAAATAACATAAATATGGCTAATGATGTATCAATCGCTAAGGTACTAAATTTGAAATCAAAAAGTTTTTTAGCTGTCTTTTTAGGATCAAGATACTGTTGAACAGCTTGTGTTGGTGTACCAAACAATTGCGTCGCAGTTTGTCCTTGCCCTTGTGTTGCCAAAAGTTTAGCTTCTACCTCTGATACAATGGCGTCTATTTTTTCACCATCTAATTTTGTATTTTGAGCCAATAGTTTTTTGAATTGGAACATAAAATCCTGATTTTTTTTCGTTAATTCACGATTTTCTGACATGCGTTGTTGCCTCCCTAGGTTATGTACGGTGCGAGTGCACCTTTATATTGATTAAACGTTAAATCGGAACTCGATAATATCGCCGTCTTGCACGACATATTCCTTACCTTCTGAGCGCAGTTTTCCGGCTTCTTTCACTGCTTTAACTGAGCCTAAAGCATCTAAGTCGTCAAAACTAATCGTTTCAGCGCGAATAAAGCCACGTTCAAAATCAGAATGAATGACACCAGCAGCTTGTGGCGCCTTGGCACCTGCTCTAAAAGTCCAAGCACGTGTTTCTTTACCACCAGCTGTGAAGAAAGTCCGCAAATCAAGCAAATGATAGGCTGCTCGAATCAACTTATTCAATCCAGGCTCATCAACCCCAGCCATCTCCAAAAATTCAGCACGTTCATCATCTGGTAGTTCGGCAATTTCTTCTTCTGCACTTGCTGACAAACCAATGACATCAGCACCTTCGCTATTAGCAAACGTTTTGATTTCATTAAAGTACTTTGAAGATTCAGGATCAGCCATATCCTCTTCAGCCAAATTAGCAACATACAAAACAGGTTTTGTAGTCAATAAGAACAAGCCTTTGACAATTTTTTGTTCATCATCGTTAAACGCAACTGTTCGAGCGGATTGTCCTGCTTCTAGTGCTGGCTTTAATTTTTCAAGGACTGCAAATTCAGCTTTAGCAGCCTTATCGCTGCCCTTAGCTGCGCGAGCTACCTTGGCATAACGCTTGTCAACCGTTTCAAGGTCGGCCAAAATCAGCTCAGTGTTAATTGTTTCAATGTCATCCAACGGATTAACAACACCATTAACATGAATAATTTCATCACCGTCAAAAGCGCGAACCACGTGCACAATGGCATTCACTTGACGAATGTTTTCTAGGAATTTATTCCCTAATCCCTCACCTTGTGAGGCGCCTTTAACAATACCAGCAATATCTGTGAATTCAAAAGTTGTTGGGATAACTTTATCAGCAGGTTCAATGGCTTGAATGCTTGCCAAACGCTCGTCTGGTACTTCTACCATACCAACGTTGGGCTCAATCGTCGCAAAAGGATAGTTGGCCATTTCTGCACCAGCTTTCGTAATTGCGTTAAATAATGTTGATTTGCCGACGTTTGGAAGGCCGACGATTCCAGCAGTAAGTGCCATGTTAATCTTCTTTCTGACTTGCTTCTTCAAGTATTTTTTTCAATCGTTTGTTAAAATCAAAACGTGACATCATAATCCCACGTCCACATTTTGTACAAGATAATTTAATATCTGCGCCAACACGCGTAATTTCCCAAGCATTGGCACCACAAGCATGTGGTTTTTTCATTTCAACAATGTCATGTAAATTGTATGTTAATGGTGTTGCCATTAATCTACCTCGATATTTAATAATGCTAAAATGCGACTCAAATCATCATTTGAAACATAGTTAATTTCAATTTTGCCATTCCCTTTGGTGGCTGTGTTGACTTTAACTTTTGTGCCAAATTTCTCTTCTAGTTGTGTGGCAACTGCCGCAATGAAGGGTGAAATTTGTGGCTTTTCAGAGGCAGCAGGCTCGTCACCAGCTTCATTGATTTGTTTAACTAATGCTTCGACTTGACGGACATTTAATCCACGCGCCATAATTGTGGCAACAACCTTGTCAATTTGTGATTTTTTCTTTAAACCCAACAAAGCTCTTGCCTGTCCCATTGATAATTCACCATCTTGTAACAATGTTTGGACATTTTCTGGTAACTTTAACAATCGCAATGCATTGGCCACAGTTGCTCTATCTTTACCAACTTTTTCAGCAAGTTGAGCTTGGCTAAGTGACAATCTTGTCATTAAAGCATCAAATGCTTGCGCTTCTTCAATGACATTCAAATCATCACGCTGTAAGTTTTCAATTAGTGCCACGGCTGCCATCGTGTCATCATCAACCTGACGCACAATAGCTGGTATAGTGGTTAATTTAGCTAATCGTGAAGCGCGTACACGTCGTTCACCAGCAATAATTTGATAGCTTTTACCGTCTTCACGAACGATAATCGGTGTTAAAACACCGCTATCTTGAACCGACGTTGCCAATTCCTGTAACTTCGTCTCGTCAAAATGACGGCGTGGTTGAAATGGATTAGGCTTTATAGCACTCAAGTTAAGCTGCACAACATTCTCGGTTGCAGTCGGCTCTTTTGTTGCAGATTTTGTATGTTCAACTGCTGATTTTGACACATTATTGGCGCCAAATAGTGAACTCATGCCTTTTCCAAGGCCACCTTTTTTATTTGCCATATTGCTTCAAGACCTCCTGTGCCAGATCATTGTAAACTTGAGCACCAACACTTCTTGGATCAAAATCAATGATTGCTTGTCCATAAGATGGCGCCTCGCTCAAACGAACTGTTCTTGGGATGATTGTCTCATAGACTTTGTCATCAAAGTAATTACGCACCTCTTGCGCAACCTGCTTAGCCAAATTCGTGCGTCCGTCATACATTGTCAATAAAATCCCGGCAACATCTAACTCTGGATTGAATTGCTGGCGAACCAGCTCAATTGTATTCAACAATTGGCCCAACCCTTCTAAGGCGTAAAATTCAGTTTGTACAGGAATGAGAATAGCATCTGCTGCCGTAAACGCATTGACAGTTAACAATCCTAAAGCTGGTGGATTATCAATCAAGATAAAGTCATAATCATTACGTACTTTTTCAAGTGCTGTTTTCAAGCGGTATTCACGTTTTTCTTGATTTGATAATTCGATTTCAGCGCCTGATAATTGAATGGTAGCGGGCACTAAATCATAATTATCCGTTGGAATAATAACATCATGCAACGGTGTTTGCTCAACGATAACGTCATAACTATCAACTGTTAAAGCTGATTTATCAACGCCAGATCCACTAGTCGCATTACCTTGCGCATCAATATCAACCAATAAGACACGCTGCCCAGCTTGTGCTAATGCTGCGCCTAAATTGATACTTGTAGTGGTCTTACCAACACCACCTTTTTGATTGGCTAATGCAATTATTTGTGCCATTTTAGGCGCCTCCTATTTTAGTTTAAGCAATTGGTTTTTTACTTGGCGTACCCGCTTGGCGCGGATACTTCTTAGGTGTTTTAGTCACTTTATCAACAATTTGTATAAATCGTGAATCACCATTAGGCAATTCAAACGCGTATTCATCACGTAATTTACCGCCTAGCGTTTGCAACGCCTTTTGCCCATCAGCCAACTCTTGTTGGGCTGCTGCACCTTTCATGACTAGAAATTCACCACCAATGTGGACAAATGGCAACGTATACTCGGCCAATACGCTTGTCCGTGCAACAGCACGCGCTGTTGCATAATCAAATTGCTCCCTGAACGTTGGGTTTTGTCCGATATCCTCAGCACGCCCATGAACAATAGTAACGTCGCTTAACTTAAGCTCGTCGACAACGGTTTGTAAAAACTTAACCCGTTTTTGCAAAGCGTCCACCAAGGTGATTTTAAGATTTGGAAAGGCAATTTTGAGTGGTATCGCTGGAAAGCCAGCGCCAGTACCAATATCAATTAAGCTATGCTCACCATCCTGCAAGTTTTTTTCATAAAATGCAACTGTCAGTGAATCATAAAAATGTTTGAGATAGACCTCTGATTTTTCAGTGATTGCCGTCAGATTAACACTGGCATTAGTTGTCACTAATAATTCATAATATTGTTCAAATTGCGCTAATTGCGCATCAGTTAATGTCATGCCGGCTTGTTTGAGTGCATTCATGAAGTCTTCGTTTGTCAATTGTGTTCTCCAATTTTAATTAGTTCAGCACACAAAAAGCGCCATTTTCAACTACTACTAGAATACCTAAAAATGGGCTATTTTTCAAGTTTTCCCGCGTTGATATTTGCATCATCGATTTGCGCAACCATCAACAAAAACCAAGCATTAAACGCTGGTCCATCAATATCAAGTGCCACATGAGTATTTGTCGTATCATGGGTACTTTGTAAAATGTCACCGACAGTCGCACCAATTGCCGGTCCGCTTGTCACCACGTCAATCCAAATGTCCCTCATTTGATATTTTTCGGGGTGCAATAAGTAATATAACGTATTAACGTCATGCATTGGCTTACCAGTTCCCGTGTGATCAGCGTAGTGGTCAAATAACGCTGACAGCATTCGTCCCGTTTCATTGATCTGTGCTAATGTTGCTAAAGAATCAGTTGTCAAAACGGCCTTTTCTGTTACATCAAGACCTAACATTGTAATAGACAAACCACTTTCAAACACAATTTTGGCAGCATCCGGATCAGTAAAAACATTAAATTCAGCAACTGATGTCAAATTACCGCCGGACAAACTGCCACCCATAATAACTAATCGTTCAATCTTCTGCAAGTCGTCTGGAAATCGCTGTATTAGCATCGCGATATTGGTAAATGCCCCAACCGCAACCAACGTAATCGGTTCATGTGATGCCTGTATGGTCTGATGCATGGCCACAACTGCTTCGTCGGCAATTGTTTGAGTGGATAATGCGCCAAAATCATAGCCAGGCATGCCGCTTTCACCATGAATTGCTGCTGCATCTTTAAATGGCTTGACGAGTGGCTTTTCTGCACCGCGAGCTACTTTAACATCTTGTCGATTGAAATAATGCGTTAATTTCAGCGCATTCAACGTTGTTTTATCGACGGAAACGTTCCCCGCAACCGTCGTCACCAATCGCACATCAAAAGCAGAATTTGTCAGTAATATACTGAGCGCCGCAGCATCGTCAATGCCCGGGTCAGTATCAAAAATAATCGGAATTGTCATGTTTTCCCCTTTAGTTATTATTGTTATTATTATACCAAAGCTTTCAACTTGACATTTTTGAAAGTCCGTTTTATTATGGTCTTAATCTAGGAAAGGGGGTCATAACTTTTGAGTAATTCTAATGGAAAACGCTCAATCGTTTTGGCCGCTTAATAGGAAAAGCGGTCGATTCGATTGCAGCAACCACGAAGCAAGTTTGATTTAGATTCTGCTTCGTGGTTTTTTATTGCCTTCGACGTGACATTCACCAAATAAAAAAGCACCCCGATTGAAGTGCTTTTACAGATAATTATTTACGTGCTGCGAGTTTGAAATCCAAAGGAACGCCGACAGCATGGTGATAGAATCCCGTAACATCAGGATTAACCAATTCTGGTTGTGCTTGATAATATAGCGGATTCAAAATGGCTTGCTGATTGATAATCTTTTCCAATCCCTTTTCGTCAGCCGCGCGTTTAGTATCATTTGTGGCATCAACACCCTTTGCTTTGTTCCATAATGCATCGTAATCAGCGTTTGAGTTGTGGTTGTAGTTATTAGCATTGCCAGTCGAAGCCAAATCTAAGAATGTCGTTGGTTCGGCATAATCAGCACCCCACTGTGTCAACATGATTTGGAAATTAGCATTCGAGCCATCTTGCAAACGTTGCTTGAATGGCACAAACTTTTCGGTCACTTTTAAGCCGGGCAAATTCTTACTCCATTGACCTTGCAAATAATTGACCACATCTTTCGCGTTGGCAACACGATCTGTATCGGCTTCAATTTCGAGGGTAATTGATTTTTCACCCAACTCTTTTAGTCCTTCTTGGAATAGTTGTTGCGCTTTTTCTTTATTGTACTTGTAGTCTTGTTTAGCATAAGTCGCAAAATCAGTCCCATTTACCGAGCTCAATCCTTTAGGTGTAAATGATGTGGCTGGTGTTGACGTACCTGACAATACTTGTGAATTTAACTCTGAACGGTTCGTCACTAAATTCAATGCTTGACGAATCTTCGTATTATTCAACGCCTTGACATTTCCGGACTGGTTATAAGCCAAAAATACAGTCGTTGCTTGCGGCGTGATGCGATATCCCTTATTATTCTTATTTGCCTCTGATAATTGTGGCGTATTAACCAATGCAGAGTCCAGCTTACCTGTCTTATACATTTGCACAGCGACTTCAGCTTTTTGAATCACTTGCAAATCAATTTCAGGTGTCTTAACAGCTTTTGCATCCCAGTAATACTTATTCTTAACTAACTTAAACTTATTGTTTGTTCCGTTCCAACCCTTAAATACGTAAGGTCCATTGTAAAGCGTCTTGCTAGCGGTTGTCCCGTACTTTTTACCATATTTTTCAACAAAGCTTTGCTTTTGTGGGAAGAAAGTTGGGAACGTCAACAAACTTTTAAATTGCGGCATCGGCTTTTCCAGTGACACCGTTAAGGTATTACCATTGGCTTTAATACCCAAAGTACTTTTATCAGCCTTACCCGCTTGGATCGCGTCAGCATTTTTAATTCCGCTATACAAATAAGCGTATTCTGATGCCGTTTTTTGGTCATTGGCACGTTGCCAAGCATAAACGACGTCTTTTGCCGTTAACTTACTGCCATCAGACCATTTGAGCCCATTGCGCAAGGTAATCGTCCAAGTTTTGCCATCAGTCGACGATTTAATTGATTTGGCAAGAGCCAACTGCGGCTTCCCATTCTTGTCAGCGCGAAGTAAACCTTCACCAGCATTACCAACGACATCCATTGAATATTCATCAGTAATTGTTGCCGAATCCAACCCATTCAAAGGTGTCGGCAACGAAAAGTGTAGTGTTTTATCACTGCTAGTGCCAGAACCCCCCCCACAAGCCAGCTGCACGAGTGCCACCGGCAACAGCCACAACGACTACACCACCAATTGTTAGTTTTTGCCACGTTTTCATTAAAATATCCTCACTATATTCTACCGTATTTACTCATTTTACCACATCAAAGACTAATCGGCTGTATAAATGCAATAATTAGGCACTTTTTTTCACGGTTAGTCTAATGAATAAACATTGATGAAAGATATGTACCAATTTTCAGGAATATTATATATATTTTATGTAATAACATAGACAGAATGAAAATATTGTCTTATACTAAGGGCTAATAAGATAAACAAATCAATATATATAGCTATTTTAGCGAGGAAAAATTATGATTGGTATAGAATATATTTTAGAAACAGATTGGAAGCAATCCGCATATATTATTGCGACTGGCGATACGCAATTGGTCAATGTATCAGATCGTGTCCACCATTTATGGCGTGATTCATCTCATGCACGTGCACTACCACGTGACAATCGGATTAAAGAACAAGCACGTATTTTGTCTGATTTTCAAGAAAACGGTTGGGCATAATCTTAAGTCAAATCAATTAAAGGATTATTACTGTGTCAACAAGTAACAGTAATAATCCTTTTTTGAATGTTCACAATTTGTTCACTAAAAATTCGTCTGGTCTTCCACCCCCCCTAGTAGAATGAGGGTCTAGGCTACTAATGGAGAAAAATCATGCGTTTGAACAAACAATTCTACTTACCAATATTAATTGCATTGCTAACCGTTACAGGTCCAATACAGGCCGTGACAGCTGCCGAAGTGATGACAGCTGATGACGTCAAAACGGATAAAAAGCTACGTCTACCAAATGACGGTCGCTCTGACTTGCAAGAATTGATTCAGCGCGTCGCTACTGGTGATACGGGTGACGATCAGCCAGCAGAGACTGAACCTGATGAAACGGAGACGCCTGAAGTAGCTGAAGTGGAACCTGAACAGCCAGCAGAAGCAGACCCACAAGTCGAACAGCCAGCGGTGGCGAAAGCGGATAGCAAACCAGCTTCGTCTGGCAAGGCACCACGAGCAATAACGACAAACACGAACGGCACTAGTACTTGGACATTTGATTCGGATACTGGTTTGTTGGTTTTTGGGGAGGGTACCTTAAGTCAGAGAATTAACACTAATTTAGCAAATGCCAATATTGCCTCGACCGCGGTTAAAAGCATTCAATTTGAAGGCAACGTGATAGCACCAGTATCAATGACTAATTTATTCGCTAATCTAGTGCAACTCAGTGAGTTGATTGATTTGCAAAATTTTGATACGAGCAACGTCACTTCAATGGCATATTGGTTTTACAATACTAAAGCGCTTACCAATCCTGATTTAAGTTCGTTGAATACTAGTAATGTGACGGATATGTCTAATATGTTTTATGAGAGTGGTGTCACTAATTTGGACTTGAGTAGTTGGAATGTTGATAAAGTTACTACGTTTGGGTATATGTTTGCTCAAGCTGTTGAATTAGCGAGTTTGAATGTATCTAATTGGGGTAGCAACCGTACGGCAGACTCAGCTAATATGGCGTACATGTTTTACGGTACGAGTGCCTTAACCAATTTAGATTTAACTAACTTTAAGACGACCAATGTCACATCTATGAGTTTTATGTTCTACAACACACCTTTAGCCAGCCTTGATCTCAGTGACTGGGACGTCACAAAAGTGGCAGGTTTCGATAGCATGTTTTATCAAGCAACAAAGCTAGCAAGTTTGAATCTTACCAATTGGGGCGTTGGGCGCACAGTACCCTCAGTTAGTATGATGTCCATGTTTAGAGGTACTTCTGCCTTAACCAATTTAAATTTAACGAACTTTAAGACGACTAATGTCACGGGTATGAGTTATATGTTTTGTCAAGCGAGTGCCTTGACCAGTCTTGATCTCAGTGACTGGGACGTCACAAAGGTAACAAATTTCAGTTATATGTTTTATAATGATACAGCGTTAACCACTTTGAATTTGTCGAATTGGGGTAACAATCGTACAGCAACAACTGTTAGCATGTCTTATATGTTTGCTGTATCAATTGGTGCGATAAGTGAGCTAGCTACTTTAAATTTGACAAATTTTAAGACTAATAATGTTACGAATATGTCTTACATGTTTCAATGTACTAGATTAAATAAATTAGATTTACACACTTGGGATGTCGCAAAAGTTAGTACTTTTGCTAATATGTTTTACCAGGCAAAGTTAACGGCTTTGAACTTGTCAAACTGGCGGAACAATGATTCATCAACCTCTACCAGCATGGCCAGCATGTTTTCTCAAACGCTTGCATTGACTGAGTTAAACCTTTCAGATTTTTCAACAGCAAATGTTACTGATATGTCGTCAATGTTTAGTGCAACTCAGCTAGAATTTTTAGATCTTCACATGTGGAACGTTACCAAAGTGACATCATTTTCTTTTATGTTTAATAACGCTAAAAATTTAAAGGAATTAAACTTAACAGATTGGGGAAGTAGTCGTACGGCAACCACTGTCAACATGAGGTATATGTTTTATGGCACGGAAACATTAACTACTTTAAACCTGACTAATTTTAAAACAACAAATGCTAGCAATATGGAGTATATGTTTTATGGTACGGGTCTCGAAAGTTTGAACTTAAGTAGTTGGGATGTAACTAAAGTCACAAATTTTATTTACATGTTTTGTGTAACTTCGAGCTTAAAGACCTTGGATTTATCTAATTGGGGCGTTGATCGCACAGCGTCGGCTGTTACCATGCGTTGTATGTTTTCAAATTCTACTGCTCTAACTACTTTAATTCTGACTAATTTTAAGACTACCAATGTCACGGATTTATCTGATATGTTTCGACTTACTGCATTAACTGACTTAGATCTTAGTAACTGGGATGTAACTAAAGTTACAGATTTTAGTAGCATGTTTAATAACTCAAAAATAAGAACCTTGAACCTTTCGGGTTGGAATACGCTTAGTGATGTTCGCAATTTCGACGTCACGTTTACTGGGACTGCTGATCTCTGGAAAATCACGTTGAGTGAGAATATTAAGTTTACCAAGATTTCTACTTTTGTGACAGCACCATCTATTGGTACAACGATTACAGATAACGGACAAAACTACAAAACCACAAGCGCGTCTTGGCAAATTGTTGGTACCGGAACGGACCATCACCCAACCGGAGACATGGTTACCACAACGGAAATGTACGCTGATCGATTAGAACCCGTTACCTATGTTTGGGCGCAAGCGCCCACTTTTGATGGCGTTGCTAACCTTACTTTTGGTCCACTTGGGGCTGGGAATTTCCGTAATGGCAACAAACCGTTGGCAACTAATATGGCAACCGGCACAGTTAATCTCATCAACTTGGAAAGCGGGATACCGTACAAAGTGTCTGTGGTACAAACAAGTGATTGGACTACATCTGGTCAATCAGCAACGATTTCAAAGAATGATTTGAGTATTCAATATGGTGACAATAGTTTAACCGATAGCGTTGACTTCTGGTCGGGTAATTCGACAACCAGTCAAAAGAGTATTTTGTTTAATCACAATACCACTAACGCATTTAGCATTTGGCTAAATCCTAACGCGGTGATTGACACTATATTATTAGGCAAACAGTTACAATCAGAATTAACTTGGACATTGAGCGAGACGCCGTAATCAAAAAAAGACATCGAATCAATTAATTCGATGTCTTTTTTTGTTAGGTTTTAATTTTAGAAACTTGTAAAAGTCGATAAGCAGACTGAACAAAATGTTTTTAAATTCAGCAAACATTGCTGGTGTAGCCAATAAAAAAGAGTGATACCAAGCGTTTCACTTAATTTCACTCATTATTACCTTAATTATGCCGCCGGTGGGAGTCGAACCCACACGGTGTTGCCACCACTGGATTTTGAGTCCAGCGCGTCTGCCAATTCCGCCACAGCGGCATATGCTGCGTGGTTGTCTGATTTCAAACAACTACACTAGAATACCAAGATATCGCTACCCTGTCAACCCTTTTTATTTTTTTCTCTTTCTTCAGCCAAAAATTCTTCGTGTGTTTCTTTTTTCAGAACGTGCGAAACGTGATTCAAGGCATTGTCTAAAAGCGTCAAAACATGAGAATCGCTCAAGCAATATAGAATTTCACGCCCTTGACGTTTGGTTTGCACTAATTGTGCTTCACGCAAGAGTTTCAACTGATGAGAAACAGCCGATTGTTCCATATCCAAAATCGCGATAATTTCCGAAACACTGTAAGCGCGTTCACGCAAAAGCTCCAAAATTGTTAATCGCTGACGATTGCCCAATAATTTAAAAATGGTTTCTAGTTCAATAATGACATCTTTTTTCATACCCCTATTATAACAGGGTAAATAAATGTTGTAATGTACCAGCTGCAAACATGACATAAATACCGAGTGCAACATAGATAATCAGCTGTACTTTATCACCAAAGCGTTCTAATAGTCGGTAAATAATCGGCATTTGTGTCACTCTATAAGCAAGCAATAAAGCCAACGATAAAATCACAATAAAGATTACAAAAATTATTGGTAACAACGTTAAATTAATCATTGTAAAATATGGCACATACAGCACAATGTTATCAGCACCACATGTTGCTATCGTAATTCCCACCATTTTGAGAATTAGTTGTTTTTTACCGGATTGGCGTAAATTATCCGCAACTTCAGCCACCTCATCTGAGTCGGAATAATAATTTTTGATACCAATAATAATTGGCAAAATACCCAACAAGCCTAATAGCCATTCTTCAGGCACTTGTTTGAGTCCTAGAGCAATAACTACCGAAATCATCACTAACACTGCGTTACCAAGGTAAGCGCCGAAAACGACTGATCGTACTTGTGCTGGTTGACGATATTGTCCAAAAATAAATAGCAAAATAATAAAATAATCAGTTGTCGTCCCAATATATGATAGTGCCGCCGTCATCAATGTTTGTAACATGCCTTCAATTTCCTTTATATGAATTTATATTCATATAAATTATAACATGAAATATTTTTCATGTATAGACCAAAAAATAACTGCCGCTTGATATCAACCATTTTCAACAGCGTTTACACTGTTTGAAATAATCGTTTTAATCAATTAGCAGTTATGTGTTTAACTATCGTGACGTGCGACCATTGATGAAATCTTTGCATGGCGAGCAACGTAAGCGGCTTGTGAACCTAGCGATCCCCAGAAACCTTCACGCGAATGTGCACCAACAATAATCAAGTCAGCGCCAACACGTGGTGCAATATCCTGCACAAGTACCTCGCCTGCCTTAGCGCCATCCGCAAAAATCGTTTCAACGTTAACGGCCCCTTTTGAGACAGCATACGCACGATATTTTTCCAAATTAGCTTCAAACTCGGCACGTTTTTCTTTAATAAAATCAAGGTGTAGTGCGTCGATTGTTGACAAATCACCCATTTCTAAAACTGTGGCAATTGTCAACTTTGATCCGTCTTCACTAGCCTGATGAATCGCATTAGCTAAAGCAAAGTAGCCTTGCTGTGATTCATCAACACCAACTAAGATGTTTTTAAATTGCATTGGTTCGATGTTTAAGTTTAATTCACTCATGATATCTCTCCTCTTAGGCACCAAATAGTTGACCAATAATTTGAACAACCAATTGAATATTCAAAACTGTTAAGACAGCGAATGTAATCCATCCCAAAACTGTCATCCACATTGGGTTAGCAAATTCTTTACCCATAATCTTTTTCGATGATGTGAATAAAATTAATGGTGCCATAGCAAATGGCAAAGCAACTGACAAGAAGACCTGTGAATAAACTAGCAATTGATCCAGTTTATCTTCAGCACCACCGTAAATCAATGTGAAAGCAACAACTGGAATCAAAGCTAATCCACGTGTTACGACACGACGCAACCACATTGGGATACGCATGTGTAAGAAGCCTTCCATAATGATTTCACCGGTTAATGTACCAGTAATCGTTGAGTTTTGACCTGATGCTAGCAAAGCAACCGCAAATAGTGTTGATAGTATTGGTGAAGCAACTGCACCAGCAATTGTCTTATCACCCAAAGCACTATACATTGAACCAAAAGTACCAACTTTATCAGCGTGACCAAAGAACAAAGCCGCTCCCAAAATCAAAAGTAATGAATTGATAACAAAAGCCAAAGACAATTGGATATTTGAATCCCATGTCATAAAGCGAACCGCTTCTTTAATTGCAGATTTGTCATTACGATCAACCTTACGTGTTTGTGAAATTGATGAGTGCAAGTAAAGGTTGTGTGGCATAACTGTAGCACCAATAATACCCAAAGTCAGTGTCAACTTAGAGTCGCCACCACCAATAGGTGAAGCACTACTTAAATCTTGTAGTTGTGGCAAATAACCACCAAACAAAGCTGTCAATTCAGGCTTTGATAGCACAACGAGATAAGCAAAGATAACCAAGATTGTGATGATAAGCGTCATCACAATCGCTTCAATCTTTCGGAAACCAAATTTCATTAGTAACAGCAGCAAAACAACATCAAAGGCTGTCGTCAGAACAGAGGCAATCATTGACCAACCAAACAACAAGTGTAAGGCAATCGCGCCACCAATAACTTCAGCGATATCTGTGGCCATTAATGCCAACTCTGTCATAATCCAAAGTGCAATACCACCTGGTTTGTTAGTGCGATCACGCGTTGCTTGTGCCAAATCTTCTTGTTTGACAATACCTAATTTACCGGCCATATATTGTAACATCATGGCAATCAATGATGAAATCAATACGACTGATAACAAAACATAACGGTACTGTGCACCACCACCAACAGAAGTTACCCAGTTACCCGGATCCATATAACCAACGGCAACAAGAGCACCAGGGCCTGAAAAGGCTAATAATTTTCGCCAGAATGAACCATCTTTCGGTGCTTCAATCGAGCTGTTAACATCACTCAAACTCAAAGTGTCATCAGCATTTTCAACTAGATGATGCTTTGGGTTAACGCTTGTAGAATCTTGCATTCTATCTCTCCTTTAGATTTCTCCTCAGAACAAAATAAACGAATTTCGACTTGACATATCGTGAATATTCACTTGTCGGCAAACTTACTGCGTGCCAAACAGATACAACAAGTGCTAAATAAATTTCATAAAGGGTTTCATTCAACACCGCAGTTGAAAGCTTATGAAAATTACCTAACTCGACTATTGTCGCTCCAGTACATATTACATATTACACGCTATTCACAAAACGTCAACAACAAAAAAAAGCGCATTTTAAAAATTCGCCTTTTTGGTGATTAAAATGAAAGAAAATTCTCTCTAAATCAACTTTTGTAATCCCTTTCATTAAATTATTACATTTTCGTAACATCACAATTTTAAATTTGGTTGCACGTTTGGTCAAAGCTAGATGTTTCAATTTGAATGGTGACATGACTAATATGAAAGGTTGTTCGCAGGGCACTGGTGATATCTTCTAAAATAACTTGCCCCTCAGTGGCAGTGCCATTTAACGAGAGATGAACCGTTAAGGCAGTTTCGGTAGTTGACAATGGCCATATATGCAAATCGTGAAACTGCGCCACACCGTTATGGTTAGCAATATACTGGGCAATAGCTACCTCATCAATGCCATCGGGTACACCATTTAGAGCCAAGTTAAATGTTGATTTAATCATTGGCCATGATGTGATTGCAATCACCACACCAATAATCATCGAAACAATGGCATCTATTGCAACCCAACCGGTCCATTGAATGAGCAAGCCAGCCACAACAACACCCAAAGACACACCTGCATCAGCTAACAAATGAACGTACGCTGTTTTTTCATTGAGGTCATGTGACTGATGTCCGTGCTCATCAGGTACACCAGAAACTCTAAACAAGAATGCGGTCGAAAAATTAATCACAATACCAACAGCTGCCACAATCATAATTGTAGCCCCACTAGCATGACTGACATTCGAAGTAATCAAATCCCTAATACCTTCATAAAATATAGTTACGACGGCAAATATTAAAAGTAAAGAATTAAAAATACTGGCTAGTATTGACATATTATGCCATCCGTAAGTATGTTGTTTAGTAGCTTTCAAACCAAAAACAACCACCGCTAACCAAGCAATTATGAGTGCTAAAACATCGCTCAAATTGTGAAAAGCATCAGCAAAAAGTGCCGTCGAATGGGCAATTTTTGCAAAAATTAATTCTGCCAAAACAAAAACAATATTTAAGGTAATCCCAATCACATAAGGTCTTTGTTTCATTTTTAAAGTTTGATTTGTACGTGCCATCTCGTCTCCCCTGAAATATACTAACCTCATTCTACCACTTAATATGAAAAAATGTTCATATATTTCAAGTTTGTTGAAGATTAAGATAACGCCGCGAAAAAGTCACCCGCGTCACCCACAATTTGATCAATAGGATATGGCGTTGCAATATATTCTAAATTGACAGACATAACCGTTGCTTGCGGACTAGCATATTGAAGCAGTCCGGCAAATGGATAGACCTGAAAACTCGTCCCCACAATCACAATCAAATCAGCTTCCCGAACCCAAAGTGCTGAACGTTCCACCTCAAACGGCATTTCCTCATAAAAAGTAATTCTTGGTCGTAAAATGGCGTCATCAGCTCTTTTCATGCTCTGCAAATAGTCATGATAATCGGCTTTTTTGCCGTCACGTGGTGCATAAATATCATAGAGAGAACCATGAAAACGAATCAAATTTTCTGGCTTTGAACCTGCTTTAACATGTAAGTCATCAACATTTTGCGTGATAATTTTGGCTCGATTAGCTTGTGTCAAGGCAGCCATTTTGTCATGAATAACATTCGGTTTAGCTTCAGGAAAATACATATTATCAATCATAAATTGATATTGTTTTTCTGGTTCATTTTGAAAAGCCGTGGCACTCAACAAGTACTCTGGTCGTAAGGCAACACCATCATATATTCCGCCTTTAGAACGGTAATCAGGAATGCCCGAGAGCGTTGACACACCCGCTCCCGTCATAAACACAATATGATTAGCGTCGTCAAAGCGCTTTTGAATTTCTGGTGTGACTAACATAATTTAAACTCTTTCGATGTAAGGTAATGCTAATTTTTTAAACAATTCTGAGACTTTCATAGCATATAATGCTTTGAAAAAAGCTGGTCGATCCGCTTCGTTTTCAGGTGGTGTAATGACAAAACTATTTTGCTCATCCCCCTTATTTAGACCGACATAAGCTGTCTTTTTGGTCTGAAAATCTGTCATTTCCGAATGGAAAATCGTAAATACCTGATTAACTGGTAATGCGAGCTGGCGTTGAGACAAAACACTTGTTAAGGTAACATACTCTTTTGCATTTACAGTAGGCTTTCCCCAACTGGCTAAAACTTCGTCAACACCAACAAATAATGTTACCATTTGGTGTCGAATTTGGCGTGATTGCTTCAAATCTGCCTTTAATATTGGCTCGGAAAGTTTCTGCGCAGCCGTATATGCGAGCGGATACTTATTTGCTAGAACAGCTGTAAAATCATTGGCCTCAACTAAATTATCGGCAAATACCAAGGCATCTAATACCATGAGCAAACGCCATAAACTCTCCTCATCCAGATCACCATTTTCTGGCGTTAGTTCAGACTGAACACCTGCCAAATATGCATCAGCCGTTTGTTGTGTCAACATTTGCTTTTTGGCTAATTCTCGGTAAGTAATCGCGTGAACAACTACGCGATGCATACGCGTTGCAATTTGAATTAATTGTTCATCTAATTTGTCATCCTTAAATGTCAATGCAAAAAATACTTGTGGTGTTATGCCATTGAAGGTTAGTAACATCTTCAACAGTTCATTAGCTAACAAAAAATCGCTCTCTGTTTCTTCCGCAATTTCAATCAACAAACGTTGTCCCAAGATTTCTTGATTAACACGGTCAATATGCAAAGCACCAGTGTTTTCAGCGCCCACTCGACTCATAACTGTGCCGGGATAAAGCTGGTTGACAGCATCTAGTAAAGATTTAACTTTTGGATTCATTTCTTATCTCCATTAATATTTTAGTTGCTAATTCAGTAGCAACATGCTTTTCAGCCATTAATCTTGGCACCAAGCGTTTAACTTCATCAACTTCAGCACCGACTTGCATGGCTAATGCACGGTATTGCATACGCATATGTCCTTGCTGAATGCCGCCGCTCACAATCGCCTTGAGAGCAGCTAAATTTTGTGCTAAACCAACTGAGACAATGACCATACGTAGCTCATCCGCATTGACATGTCCCAGTATAGCTAAGCCGTTTTGAGCAGCTGGCAGGACAGAAATCGCACCGCCAACTGTTCCCACGCTAATTGGCATAGTCAGTTCGCCATGCAATTGGTTATTTTTGATGGACCAAGTTGTCAGTGCCTGATATTGTCCGTTACGACTGGCATAAGCATGCCCACTCGCCTCAACGGCACGCCAATCATTGCCAGTCGCTAAAACTACAGCGCTAGCGCCATTGAAAAGCCCCTTATTTTCTGTCGTCGCGCGATAAGGATCACTTTGCGCAAAATGATTGAGCGCAACAATTTGACGTGCTACGTGTTCGCCCCCCACTCGTTCAAATGCAATGTCTGCCGTAGCAGTCACTAACTGTTGGGTCGCATAATTAGACAAAATAACACCCAGTGGATGAAACGATTCAAAAAGTGGTAACTCAGCTTCCAAAATAGTATCGACAATATTAGCGCCCATGGCGTCTTGTGTATCAATAATAAAGTCAACGCTTGTTTCATTTTCAGATACCTGACGCACAACGACGTCTAAAAGGCCACCACCACGTTGATAGATTGATGGTCGTGCTTGTCGCGCAATATCCAATATTTCTAAACGATGGGCTTGTACAAAATCAGCTAAAGATTTTTCAGTCACAAACATCATTTGCCCAATCATCGCTGTGCGACCAATCTGAACATCAATGCCCGCAGACAACATTTTTGCACCATTATTTGCAGCAGCAATCACGCTGGGTTCTTCAGTTGCCATCGGCACTTGATAATGTTGTCGATTAATCAGCAAATCACGGACAACACCAATCGGTACTCGAAAATCACTAATATAGTTTTCTACTAGTTGTGCATTAACTGTACTTTGTTGTTCTGACAAAGCGGCACGGACATCATCATCAATCGTTAACAGCGCCAGCCGTTCATCAGGTGTTAATTCATAAAACTTTTTAGTCATGTCTTTGTGATAAAGTTTCCGCGATTAAGCCTTCGCGAACCCCACTTTCTGAGAAAATAACTTTGGGCGCTTCAATCAAACGCATCAAATTAACGAGCGGTAAAAGGCCACTAATAATGATATCAGCACGTGTCGTCTCCAGACCGGCCACTTGCTCACGGTCTGCTCGTGTCATGTAACGAATTTCATCAAAGATCGACATCACCAATTCGTAGGACATCTCATAGCCATGAATTTGATTAATTTCGGCTTCGCCAGACCGCGTGCGTGCCATGCGTGCTAGTGAACGATTGGCGCCACCTAACAAAATAACAGGCTGGCCTTTTTGTGAAGATAACCAAGGTAAATTTTGATAAGATTGCACAATGTACTCACTAGCCACTTCAATGTTGCTCTGAATCACATCATTGGCTAACATGAATTGCTCGGATAAATTCACCGCACCAAATGGCAAACTGACCGCCGCCATGTTTTTGGCGTGATTAATAGCAATGAGTTCAACTGATGCCCCACCGGTATCTAAAATTACACCCGCTTCAACTTTTAGCGTTGCTTGAACACCTAGATAGTCATAATAAGCCTCTTGGTCACCTGTCAAAACTTGAAATGTGATTCCCGTAGCTGATTTCACACGTGCCAAGAATTCTGATTGATTCTTGGCTGTTCTCACGGCTGCTGTGGTAATCGCTCGTACTTCCGGTTCAAATCTTGCATAACGCGTCTGGAAATAACGCAATGCACCAATGGTTCTCGCCATTGGTTCTTCTTGCAAAATCAGCTCCGCACCCATATTTTGCGCAATGCGCGTGTCCTGCTTTTCCCGAACAATCTCGGTATACGTGCCATCTTTATGTAATTCTTCGACCACCATTCGAGCAGAGTTGCTGCCTAGGTCAACGATCGCTAAATAGCTCATAGTCTTATCCTAATTTTGATTTTAATAATTTAATTGTAACACATCTAGTCATAGCAACCGATAACAAGGATAACTTCTTAAAATAGTAATAATATATTAAAAAAATCACTATTATTTATAAATTGGTTAGTCCATGTTAAACTGGTTATTATGAAAATACTTTTGATGGCGCTAGGCGCACTGAGTTTTGCCATTGGCACAGTTGCAATTTGGATCCCAGGCATCCCGACGACCGGATTTTACGTTTTGACTGCTATTTTATGGTCTAAATCTTCAAAACGACTCGACACATGGCTACAAAATAATAAATATTACAAGCAATACGTTCATCAAGGCGTCTTTGAACGCCAGCTCCCTTTAAAAGCTCGTATCATCATCTATTTGGTGACGGCTAGCATGATGGCTATTCCATTCTTCACAACTGATTTAGTATGGCTAAAAATCGTCCTCCCACTCACTTCATTGACACAAATTGTTTCTATGGAAAGCTATTATCGTGGTTATCTTTGGCGTGATGGCATTCCTTTTATGAAAAATAATAACAAATAACATGGATAAATTATGCAACACAAAAGGCACCGACAGTTACTTGCGCACTGTTGGTGCCTTTTAGCTTTCTCATTGTGGATCAAGCGTTTCATTAATCATATTCAAGTTATACTCAGCAATGTAGGCATATAAGGCTGGTACAGATCCACCAAACTGGGTCCCTGTATTTTTAGCTTTCAAATCTAATGACTTGCGCAAAAGCGTTGTAGCACGTTGCTTTTCTGTTTCAGTAACCATTTGATAACTGACACCATTATACATATCGCCAACACCTTGTATATGTTCTGAAGTTTGGTTTTTAGTAGCAGACATATATTTCAACGCTACCGTGGTAAGATTATTGAACTTCATATCTGTCTGAACATTTTTGGAAATCGAACTCATAAATTTAGCGTTGAGTAATGTTTTTGCACTGGCCGACTTTTTAAGCAACGCCTTTAAAACTAACCGTTGACGCAACTGACGACCATAATCCCCTTGTGGATCATCATAGCGCATCCGAGAAAATGACAAGGCTGCATAGCCATTCATTGTTGTGTAAGTTTTAAAATTCTTGCCATCGGCCGCATATTCAAACTTTTCTTTACCTTTATAGAATTTATACACGTCTGGCTTATCGTTGTCTGGTTGATAAGTGAATGTCAATGGTGACACTACTTTGACACCACCAACCTGATTAATCAACTTCTCCAAACCACCCATATTGACTAACGCATAGAAATCAATCGGAACATTCAAATAATTTTGTAACGTTAGTATCGTCGAACTCACACCGCCAATTGGAAATGCCGCATTTAACTTTTGTGGAAAAGTGTTCTCATGGCCCACAATCGCTACCATAATGTCACGTGGAATAGACATCATTGTGGTGGTTTTCTTTTTTGGATTGACTGTGATAAGCATCATCGAATCAGTCAATCCTGTACGATCACGATCCAAGGCACCAGTATCAGTTCCTAAAACTAAAATTGAAAATGGTTCACCTTTTTTCAAAACTTGTTGGACGTCACGTGCTTTTGTAACCTTTGCACTACGGTACATTTTGTCAACAGATGTTTTCACATTACTCAACACCATTGACATCATGACACCGCCGACAATTACCAGCAATAGTAATATTGCAGCAAGCCATCGCCATTTTTTGCGTCGCTTTCGTGGCCGTGGTGGTCGCGGTGGCTGTCCATTTGGTACTGGTGCTGATTGTCGACGTGCCGCGCGGCTCATATTGTTTTCCATAACTTGTACCCCTAGTGCGTTCTAAAAATTCATTATACCATTATTTACACATTATCGTTTTGATTTACCAATTGTCTTAAAATATGTTGAAGATTTACAGTAGTGGCTATATCAAAAAAAGCTAATGAATAATCATTCACTAGCTAATTCGTTATGAGATGTTATTATGCTAAAGGTTCATTAATCGGCAGCTAATGCGTCAATTGTATTCAACTTGGCAGCCTTGCGCGATGGCACAAAGCTAGCAATTAAGGCAATAACTAGTGAGATAACCACTGCGAAGATAACATTGCCAACAGAAACCTGAACAATATTAAACTTAATCAAACCATAAAGGGCTGCGTTCATTGCAAACTGGGCTAAGTAAGCCACCACAATACCAAATATTGCTGAGATAATACCCATCAATAGGGCTTCATTCGTAAAGAGGCCACGAATATCTTTTGAACGCGCTCCCAAGGCACGTAATACACCAATTTCTTTTGTACGTTCTGAAACAGACATGTACGTTGTCACGATAATCATAATTGCTGAGACAAATAATGAAATACCCGCAATTGCAGCTAATACATACGACGCTAAGCTGGTAATCGTGTTAATTGTTTTCAACAGGGATCCAAGTGAAATGGCAGCGACAGCTTGTTTGCCATTCTCTTTCAAGTTATTGACTGCATCAACAGTTGCTTGAATTTCTTGCGTATCTTTGATTGATAGTGTTAAGAAGTTGGCAGTTGTCACAGCATTTGCTTTGGTTAAATCCTTTTTGATACCGGACGTTGTTGCAGCAAAGATTGTGCCACTTTGACCACCATCAGTAATACCAACAATTTTCATCGTTGATGTCACTGGTACTGGTTGGTTTTGAGCGTTATAAGCAACATACGTATAAGTGATATTTTTATTGAGTAATGACTTCCAATTTGTGTTGGCCTTCTTGGCAAAAGCCTTGTCGATCACAATTTCATTACTTGCCTTTGGCTTACGACCAGCCTTAATAACTTTGTCGGCATAGGCCGGTGTCCATGTTTGAATCTGTGTGCCAGCCTGTGATTGCGTATTACCATATTTGAAGACAGCACCATTGAATTGATAGCCTTTATAAACTTTGTCCACATGCTTAACCTGATCAATCTTCTTGATAAGTTGATCTGATATGGTAGTAGATGTGTAATCAGTAGCAGCCGCCTGCATTGTTGCTTGCGCGCGTTCAGTAGCAGTAGCGTCTTTACTATCCGTCGTATTTTTTAACACAGTTGGGTAATTAGGGTTAGCTAGCGAGTTCACTTGATCATTAATATAACCCTTAATACCGTTTCCTAGTCCTAAGAATAGAATAACTGAAAAAACACCAATTGCTGATCCGAAGATAATCAGAAAGTTTTGTAGCTTCTTGAATTTCAAATGGTCAAACGCCATGTCCCAAACTGATCCTTGTGATAGAGGTCTAGATGTTAGGCGATCAGTTGTAGCCGGTGTTTCAAACCGTGGCTTAAGATTCTTTTCTTCATCTATTTTACCATCAGCCATGTGTAAAATACGTGTGCCGTAGTCTGCAACTGCTTGAGAATGTGTGACAACAATGACTAATTTGCCTTCTTGCGCAATCTGTTCAAGTAATTCCAATACTTCTTTGGTATTCACAGAATCCAACGCACCAGTTGGCTCATCAGCAATCATCACGTCAGGATCAGCAGCCAACGCGCGAGCAATTGCAACACGTTGCTTCTGTCCACCTGACAGTTGAGAAGGATATTTATGAATGTGTTCTGCCAAGCCAACTTTTTTTAACAACTCCGTAGCACGTTGCTTACGTTGTGAAGCTGACAACGTCGTCATATTCAATGATGTTTCAACGTTTTCCAAATTAGTTTGATAATTAATCAAATTGAAACTTTGAAAAATATAACCAATTGTTTGGCGGCGGTAAACATCAAGTTTCTTTTCTTGTTTGTGGTCTAACTTCTCACCATTAACTTCAACCGTTCCTTCGAAATTTCGGTCTAAGCCACCAATGATGTTCATTAAGGTTGATTTTCCACCACCAGATTCTCCTAGAATTGAGACAAATTCACCTTTTTCAAATGACAAATCAATGCCCTTTAAAACAGGAAATTCATCTTTTCCGAGAAAATATGATTTGTGGATATCAGTTAGTTTTAAAAATGCCATGGCTGATTTCTCTTTTCTATAATGTGTGTTTAGTTTATCATAAGTATTCCACGATGTAAATTATTCTTCGTTACACAGTAGTCCAGAGACTGGTAATCAAAGCAAAGTTTAATCGGTCACAATTTGCTCATGTACGTACTCTGCATACAGTTCGTGAGACGCCAAAAGTTCTTGATGGGTACCGGAACCAGTAACTTCACCATGTTCGATAAAGTAAATATTGTCCGCATCAACAATTGTAGATAAACGGTGCGCAATGACTAAAGTTGTGCGATTTTCCATCAATTTTTCTAAAGCGCGTTGTACCATCGCTTCTGATTCAGAGTCTAAGGAGGCAGTTGCTTCATCTAACATTAAAATTTTTGGATCACGCAAGAATGCGCGTGCAATCGCCAAACGTTGTCGCTGCCCACCTGAAACTTTGACCCCACGCTCGCCAACTTGTGTGTCCAGTTTTTGGGGCATTTCAGACACAAATTGTTCTGCATACGCCAAATGCAATACATGCCACAGTTGCTCAGCAGTGTAGGTTTCTTCTAGACCGTAAGTCAAATTTTCACGAATTGTTCCCGCCATAATGGCGGAATCTTGGGATACAAATCCAATTTGTCGCCGCCATGAACTCAAACTAACATTGTCAATATTATAGTCACCCACCTTTATTTCACCTGACGTGGGTTGGTAAAAACGTTCAAGTAATTGAAAAATAGTGGATTTTCCGCCACCAGACGGGCCCGCAAAAGCGACTATCGTATTTGGTTTAGCCTCAAAAGTGACATTCTTTAGAATAGGTTTACCACTTTCATATTCAAAGTCAACTTGATTAGCGACAATTGTTTGCCCTTCAACATTAATACTGTCACCCTTAGTTAAATCTTCAACTGGTGTGTCCAGTAACGTAATTAAGCGTTGTGTTGCGCCTTGTGTTTTAGCAAACGTTGATCCAAATGTCCCCACCGACACGAGTGCAGGCATAATTTGGAACAAATACATAATAAAACTAAACAACGTTCCCATGTTGGACTCGCCCTTAGCCACGCGCAGAGAGCCAACTACCAGTATTAAAACAAACAATCCCATCATCACCATGGTCATGATGGGTTGCATAACACCATCAACAATTGCTTCGCGACGACCATATTTAAACAAATTTTGAATCTGTTGAGCGCCCCGATGCAATGCGAATTTTTCCGCACCAGATGACTTAACTAACCGCATTTCTGATAATGTTTCTTGTGAAGCGCCTGTGAATTCAGCCATTGCATCTTGTGTTGCATGACCTACTTTTGATCCAAAAATAAAGACTGGTGTTACCAAAAGAGCAGTAACGGGTACGGCAATAAAAATCCAAATGGCCATGTGCCAGTCAGTGGTAAACATTAATATCACAGCACCAACCATGGCAATTAAGTTAGTTAAAAAACTTGGTAGAGCGTTAGCAACTAGTGTTTTCACTTGCGCAGTATCGCTGGTCAGACGAGAAGTTGTTTCACCAGATTTAACTTGATCATAGTAAGAAATTTTAAAAACAACAAGTTTATCCCAGACGATTTGTCGCAAATTTCGTACCAACTGTTCACCAGCAACGCCAGTTAAAAAGCTCCCTAATGCTGAAATAATCGCCCCACCAACAAAAAGAACTAAAATTAACGTCACCAATGAACTACTTAAATGAATATGACTGAAATTTTTTCCTGTAAAAGAGTTAATTAAATTTCCTGCATACTTCGGGGTCAGTAAATTAAAGACAACACCAATGATTGAAAAAAACAAACCAGACGCCATCCATTTAAACTGTGGGCGCGAAAGTTTGATTAAATGCCACAACCCAGAAACTTTTGCTTTGGGTTGTCCTTGAATATTTTGGTATGTCTTTACATGCCCGTTGCGATCAAATTCTGCCATTATACTGTATTTCTCCTAATACATAAATTTTAGCAATGATAACAATAGTTAATGGTTATGAAAACCAATTATTATCGTGTCGATTAAAGCCGTGTTTTGCCATATGTTCACGTTGCTGTTGCATGGCTTTAGTAAAGCGCTCATTTTGTTTGAGGTGCGCTTGTTGCATATGATTAAACATCATGCGTTCGTGTCCTTTGAAATTATCACTAATACTTTTAATAAAAGTCTCCGAAGCAACATGTTCATTTAAACGCTTCAAATATTCACCAAATGCCTGCCGCTCATCCTCACTAAAGATACCAAAAATATCAGCCTGAAAATCTTGACGAGTATTGTCTAAATGTTCAAGGTGTTGTCTGCCATCATCCGTAATTTTGACACGAACAACTCTAGCATCTTCTGAATCTTGGACACGTTCAACATATTTTGCAGTCTCAAGCTTTTTAATTAGCTGTGTCACAGATGCCGGCCGAATATCTAATATATCAGCAATGGTCCCTGCTGTCAGGTGATTCGTTGTTTCTGCTAAAATTCTTAATAATCGACGGCTATTATCTGGTTTTTGGTTTTGTCCGCCATACAGTGTGCGCGCTGCTACCCAAATCGCTGGTTGATGTACCAACCGCGTTAACTCATCAAAAATTTCTGTGTTATCCATTACTTACTCCTTAAATATTTATTTAGTTTAAATTTAAATTAACAAAATATATATTAGTCTTTTTAGTTTGTTTTGTCAACTATAAACTAAATAAATAATTTGAGCTTTGACAAACAAAAAAAAACAGCTCTCGCTGTTTTAAGGTTTATTTTGAACATACTTCCAGTAGGCATCGATAATTGCTGCTGCAATTTTACCATTAGTACCATCCAAATAATTATTCATACCGGGAATGGCCATCGCCATTGCCACAGGTTGACCTGGGACATAGGCAACAATCGATTCTGTAAATGTCTGATGGCCATTAGTTGTTGTTTCAGCAGTACCCGTTTTCGCATAAACATGTGGTGTTAATTTATGCAGTTGCGTACCGCCTGTATTATAGGCATCTGAACCATTAGCAACACGATTCATACCTTCATGGATAACTTGCCACTCATCAGAACTCAACTGAACTTGTCCCTGAACATTAGGAGAAGCTTTCCATACCGTCTTCATTTTAGTGCTATTAGGAATACTCTGCAAAACAGAATCAACCAAATGTGGCTGTATGAGGTAACCACCATTGGCAATTGTTGAAACATAACGCGCTAGTTGCAGTGTTGTGTATGTATCATATTGTCCAAACGACTCATATAAATACTTACCAATGTTTTCACCTGTGGTTGGTCCTCTATAACCAGCTGTTTCACCGCTAATGTCAATACCTGATTTAATGCCTAATCCATACTGCGCTAACCCATTTCGCAGTGTCTGAAAAGCATCGGAATTAAGGGCTAGAGGTGAACCAGCACTATATGTTTGTCCACCTATTTTCATACCTAATTGTACGAAATAGGTGTTAGATGATCGTTCCAAAGCGGTCTGTGCATCAACGGCTATTGGTGTTCCAGCCTTGTTCCAATATGACGTAATTGTTGGTGTACCTTGGATTTTGATAGCTTGATCGTACATCGTCGTGTTGGACGTTGATAAAACACCACGTTGGAAAGCTGTTGTCAAGACCGCTGGCTTCACAACCGATCCCATAACAATCGCGTGGTTAATGTTACCAGTTGGATCGGCCGTTTTCTTATTAGTACCATACTCTTGATCAACACCGGCCATAGCGTATATACCACCAGTATATGGATTCATAACAGTGGCATAAGCACCTTGAACATCACCTCCGGGTAAATTATCCTCAAGAATTTTTTGAACCGCTTTTTGGAATTCTGAATTAATAGTCAGCTTTAAGCTGTCTCCCGCCTGTCCATCATACTTGATGCTTGACGATTTCACAGTGCCATCTGTACCAGTCGTCACAACCGTTTGTGAGGCTGAACCCTTCAGCATTGATTCATAGGTCATTTCAAGACTAGAGTTTCCAACTGGCTCATTTTGAGAATAACCTTGGGCTAGCAGCGTATGCAAGCGATCATCAGGCAAACCCGTTGACTCATTAGTAACATTACCAATTAATGCCTTAAAATCATCACCTTGAGGATATTGTCGTGACCAACTAGTCCCAATTTTAATACCAGGGAATTGGCTGAGTCGTTCACCAATTTCAGCTAATTCTGTTTCTGACACATCATCTTCTTTAATAAAGGTCGTTGACAGCGCATACGCACCACTCATGCGCTGAAAAATCATCGCATCATTTTCATTAACAGAATCAATGAGATGATTTTTTTCAACATAATTAACAGATAAATCAGTTAACTGTGTTGCTGTATAAGTTTCACCCTTTTTCTTAGATTTGTTAATCTTTTTCTGGACAGCTGCTGCCTGTTTGGCATCTGCTAAATAAAAGTCAGCTTTGGATCGATCACTTAACCGAGATGTATCAACAGTCAGATATTTACCTAATTTTTCAGCCGTTTCACGCATAGTTGCAGAACTGATATTGGTTCCACGAGTGAAAGTAATAGCTGTTTGCGCTTTATTTCCGGCAATGACACGACCAGTTGAATCATAAAAGAGCCCACGTGGTACGTTGCCTTTTTCAACTGTTTCATCACTTCGATTAACTTCTGCTTTATAATCAGATCCCTGCTGAATCGTTAAAAAAGCTAACTGCACGGTAAGTGCAATCATCAGTAACAAGGAAATCCCTAACAATATATTTAATCGTGTTGGCAAATTAGCCCGCGCGTCGTTTTTATTATCACGATCCTCTAAATATGGGTTGCGTTTCATGTTTTTACCGCCAAGTTTGAATAATTACTCTATCTAGCTTACCACATTTACACATTCACTCGCTAAAATTTCCCGAGCTAATTAGCCGCGTCCAATCAAAGTCTTCAATAAACGATAGATTTTATACTTAATAGGATTGACAGGCATGGTGAAGTTGCCAACTAATTGACGGGCATACCCATTAAATGAAGTTTTGAAGCCCAATACACCATCACTACCATCAAATTTACCAGCAATGCCATAGAAATTGTAACGCTTAATCCCATGCTCAACTGCACGGTTAATCATAAGATCTTGTATTTGATATGGACCATAGTAGTCCATATATTCCTCATAAGTACCTGAATAAAGATAATTCATTTCTTGAGGTTGTTCAATGAACAAAGCACCAGCGACAACCACAACATTTTTACCCGCCATTTTCTTTTGGTCAGTTGCTTTGTCAATTCTCTTAATATGCTGTTGTTTTTGATCATCAAATTCAGCATATTGACGCTTGAATTTGTCATTATTCGGATACTTTTCTATTTTCTGATTGATTTTTGCTAATTTTTGATCTAGTTCAGAAATTTTATGTGTCTCTTCACTAATGTAATCATCAAAATTTAACTCAGCAAATAAAAAGGTTGCATCATCTTGATACTCATCATACACTGTTTGGTAAAAATTCAAATTTTTATCTTTATAATGTAATCTATTTGCTGTTTTTTGTGTCAATTCTTTAAAATCAGGTAGATCTTCACGTGATAATTGTCGTATTTTAATGCCAAATTGCGCATTTTTTTTCAGATAATACTGTGCATTTTTTGTAAACGATGCACGCACACTTTTCACGTCAGTTAATTCAGAAATGTCTTTTAAATATTCCCATTCAGGTGAGCCAGCCGTTGTAAATCCATCCACAAAGGGCACATGTGTGAAACCTAAACTTGTCATTTCCGAAATAAAACTATTGTTTTCATCACCAAGTGTTTCCCCATGATCATTTGCAAGCTTGAGTGTCACATTAGGACGAACTTCAACATAAAGCCCACCATTTTGGCGTGAAAATTTAGCAAATTCTGTCATAAAGAAATGAAATAGACTTTGGTTTTCAAAATCGAGTAATGGCCCACGGTCTATTGAGAAGATATAACCCAGTTTGACAGTTTCACGCATCACCAGTGCAGCCGCAACAACCTGTTCGTTTTCTTTAACACCTAGCAACCATATTGTGTACCCTCTTTTTTTCAAAAGATGGGCTTGTTCGATAGATTGCAAAAACGAGCCTGCTTCACTCTGCTTCTCAAAATTTGCGTAATCTGATTCAGATAATTCTGTAAATTGATATGACATTATTTTACCTCTGCCTTCTACTATACATGAGAACACAAAAAAAGTGGATAACGATTATCCACTTTTAAGCATTCATTAATGTGCATCAATAACAATCCAACCGTTATAATAACCAACACCAGCTTCAGTGAAGTTAGGGTTGACGATAAATTCAGTATGACCACCATTCACCATGCCAGTTTCGTAGTACCAAGCATTAATAACTGTTGCACCAGCGGCAAAACCATTAGCAACAACTTCAGGTGTGTTTGAAGCTTCATGAGTACCAAACCAGTTTGAAGAAGTGGCGATTGCTTGTGCACGTGCATTAGCTTGTGCAGTTAAAGCAGCTGAGACACGAATTGGCTTCAAACCAAGCAAGGCGCGCTTAGCGTTCCATGCATTGATTGTTGCATCAGATGTCGTAACTGTTGACGTGTTACTTGTTGTATTTGAACTAGTGTTTGTAGTAGAAGCACTGTTTGATGAAGATTGATTAGTTGTTGATGATGTTGATGTGCTAGTTGAAGTTGATGTTGTTGATAACTTCAATGTTTGACCAACATAAATCAAGTTAACATTTGAAATACCATTAGCAGAAGCCAATGTAGCAACTGTTGTACCATTAGCTGCAGCAATAGAGTTCAAAGTGTCACCAGACTTAACTGTGTATGTACCACTAGTTGTTGATGTTGAAGACGTTGTTGTACTTGATGATGTCGTTGTTGATGATGTTGACGTACCATTAGTTTGTAATGTTTGACCAACAAAGATCAAGTTAACATTTGAAATGTTGTTAGCGCTTGCCAAGGCAGCAACTGTTGTACCATTGGCTGCCGCAATCTTATTAAGTGTATCACCAGCTTTAACAGTGATTGTGTTAGCAGAAACTTGTGCAGCACCTGCAACAGCAAATGCACCAGCAGCTGCTACAACTGACTTTGTAATAGTAGATTTTTTCATATTCTTGAACTCCTGAAAGAGATTTTCATAATTAGTATTTGTTATTTGTTTGGTCTTCTCGACAAGTATTAGTGTATCAAATGGCTATGTCGTGTATATTGGAGATATTTTTCACTTTGTTGTCAATAATTCTGTTTAATCACATTTATTTCATAATGAGTACTTTGATGTCGATTTTGTGTCAAAACGGTTGCATTTATGTGTCACATAATTGAACCAGCAATGCTGGGATACCAACTTTTAGATAATGTTTGGATGCGAACTTGATGTGTTCGTCGATGCACTGCAATGAAATGATTACCCCCGACATATATACCTATTTCATAAGGCTTATTTTGAGTACCCCAGAAAAGTATGTCACCCGGTGTCGCTTGTAATACGCCCAATAAGTGGTCCATTTGATCAATGAGCTTTTCAGGGTCTGTAGACCAACGACTGCCATCATTTACTGGTACTTTAGCATGAATAAGTTGTTGTGAAACAAAACGACCGCTATCGCGGTCGTTATATGTTTGGCCAACTTTGTTTAAGGCAAGTTGTAAATAATTGTTTTGCATATTAATGTGCGTTGATAACAATCCATCCATTATAGTATCCAACACCCGCTTCAGTGAAACTAGGATTGATAATGAAAGCTGTGTGACCACCATTAACCATCCCTGTTTCATAGTACCATGCGTTAATAACTGAAGCGCCAGCACCAAAACCATTAGCAACCACTTCAGGCGTGCCTGAAGAAACATGTGTACCAAACCAGTTTGATGACGTTGCAATCGCTTGTGCACGGCCTTGTGCTTGGGCTGTCAATGCAGATGAAATACGAATTGGGTTCAATCCCATCTTGGCGCGCATAGCGTTCCATGCGTTGATTGTTGCGTCTGCAGTCGCTGAGCCTGTACTTGTTGATGTTGATGTACTTGTCTGAGTAGTTTGTGCAGTAGTTGTCTGTGTCGTAGTTGTTGCCGTTGAGCCACCGTTAGCTTTGTACGCATTGTATTCAGCCATTGTCATGTAGCCATCTTTATTAGTATCAGCAGCGGCAATATAAGTAATTGCTTCTGAAGATGCAGATGAACTTGTTGCAGCTGACGTCGTTGTCGTAGCTGCAGATGAAGTGGTTGAGCCACCGTTAGCAACATAAGTATTATACTCACTCAAGCTCATGAAGCCATCGTTGTTAGTATCAGCAGCGGCAATATACTTCAAATTGCTTGTATCAACTGCTGCCGATGAAGCAGTTGACGCTGCAGAAGATGCGGCAACTGTTGCAACTGTTGCTGCAGATGAAGCAGCCGATGTCGCTGTTTTAAGTGACAGCTCTTGACCAGTTAAGATCAAGTTTTGGTTTGAAACACCATTTAACGAAGTCAAAGTTGAAACACTCACGCCTGTCTTTTCGGCGATTTTTGATAGCGTGTCACCACTTTGAACAGTATATGAACTACCATCAGAAGACAAACCAGAAACTGATTGCGTTGATGTGCTAACTTCTAGTGAAGTACCTGTTAAGATGAGGTTTTCATTACTGATGTTGTTGTTCTTAGCTAGTTCAGCAACTGTTGTGTTGTTTGCAGCAGCAATAGCTGACAACGTGTCACCAGACTTGACTTCTACTGTATTAGCAGATGCGGCCGCATGACCACCGACAACAGCGGCTGCTCCAGCTGCTGTTGCTAACAAGGTCTTCTTGATATTATTGCTCATATGTATTAACTCCTGGATAGATTCAATTCAAACATTAAATTTTTGATGTGTTATTAAGTATTTCTTAAGAACAATATCCAGTATACCTACTCGGTGTAACGCAAACATTGTATCGTTTTCTCAATCAGATAACAATGTTACAGTATTATGACAGCGCCCGTTTTAGGCTGATTTTATAAGGTTTTAAAGGGAAATTTTTTTTGATTTTTCAACAATTTTTGTCAAAAAAGACGACTAAATCATTTTTATAATGATTTAAATCGTCTTTTTTAAAATTTAAACTTCTTAAATTTCTTAATATTTTCTTTAAAATTCGAGTAATAAGCTGCCATATGTAAATCCTGCGCCAAAACCTGTTAGCAGGACACGCTTACCAGTTAAATCAACTGTTTGATTTAATTCATCAAACCCAATCGCAATGCCAGCTGAGGAGGTATTACCATTCCGGATGACGTTGGTTGAAAATTTAGCCATTGGTTCATTCAAAGCTTCTGCAATGTATTCAATTAGGCGTAGATTAGCTTGATGTGGAATGTAATAATCGATATCTTGAGGCAGTAGTTGTTTGTCACCTAGAAAATCTTTAATGTGTTGCGGAATTAGTGTTGTCACTTCATTAAATACTTCACGGCCTTCTTGTGCAAAAGCATCCGTTTTTGGATAGTTTTCCACAGAAAGTGAGGTCAGTGGTGCGATTCTACCGGAATGTACAACATTTTCATTACCAATAGTGTGCATTTCTTCCTTTGATAAGACACCATTTCCTTGGGTCGCAGTCATTACAACTGCCCCTGCACCATCACCAAAAAATACTGTACTCGTCCGATCCTTGAAATCCATCATCTTTGAGTTGACTTCAGCAGAAATAACTAAGGCATTTTTGTAGACGCCTGAGCGCAAAAATTTATCAGCCGTGCTCACACCAAAAACGAATCCAGAACAAGCAGTTGAAATATCATAAGCCCACGCATTCGTTGCTTTCAAATTGCGTTGTACCAAAGCCGCAGTTGATGGTGCCAGCCCATCAGGCGTGAACGTTGTCACAATAATCAGGTCGATTTCTTCGACTGTTAGATTAGTTTGCGCTAAAGCAAGCCGTGCAGCTTGAGTCGCTAAATCACTTGTATTTTCACCTTGCAATGACATGTGACGTGTTTTAATACCCGTATGTGCTTGAATCCACTCATCATTGGTATCCATGATTTTGGCTAAATCATCATTTGTCACAATATCACTTGGCACATAATGTGCACTGGCGAGTATTTTACTTCCAGACATGTCTTTTCACCTTCAATTCATCTCATATTATTGTAGCGGATTTTGAGAATTACGCAAATTGTTCGTTTTAATGCCAGAGCATCGTTAATATTCTCAACATCATTAATTAGCCAATTATCTGGATGGTAAGCGTTGATTCTATATAAGTTTGTTACCATATATACCACCTCATAATGGACGATTTTCAAAGTTTCGCCAAACCCCGTCATGATTTAGCTTGTAAATAATTTGGGCAATTGTTTCAGGTGACGTCACCCCTTGGTCTTCGATGAACCAGTAGCGTATCACGCCAAGCATAGCTGACACTTGATAATGGACCACAATTTTCAAATGTTTTTGTGTCACATCAAGCCCAGCACTGGCCAAATTGTCAATAATGGTGCTATATAGCCACTTCAATAATTGGTGTTCAAATGTCATATCACCATTTGATCCCAATAAGTTTGCCAAAAAACGTCGTTGTGTATATAAATAAGTCGTTAGTTTACAGACATTTTCAGAAGATATCACAATATTAGCCGTATCATCAAAGACTTTGATGTCTAATTCTACCTGTTTCAAATCTTGAAAAATTTGTCGTTCTTTTTGTTCAACTAAGTCCATTTTATCTTTAAAATGGCGGTAAAAAGTGCCACGATTAACACCTGCATATTCAGTAATATCACGAACTGTAATATCTTCTAGTTCTTTATTAACCATTAAATCAAGCAAGCTATTTAATAGCATTGTTTTGGTTTGCGTCGTTTTATGTTGATAAGCCATTTTAAAACACTTTCTCATGTTATGTTGCATTTGCGACATATCGCCTATTTTTGACGATTGATAATCACCTAATTCAAGATTACGCTAAGTATATCAAAAAAGAACACAACGTTCAATTTTAGGAGGTTTTACATGTTTAAAAAGTATAAATTCTGGCTATTAGCAGCTATTGGTGGCATCGCTTTATCGTTCATCATGGTTTTGTCACAAATACCAACAGTCCATACAACGGTCAAAAATTTACCACTAGCCATTGTTAATGGAGATCCAACCAATCCTATCAGCAAAAAAATAGTTGATCAACTCAAAAAGGTGACTAGTGTTGGTGATAAAAATCCCACTACCCTTAAATGGACAACCGTCAAGTCAACCGCAGCACTCAAACAAGATATGTCCAAACAAAAATTCTACGGCGCTATCATTATTAAACGTCATTTTGGAGAAAACATGGCGACACTAGCAACAGCAACACCCACTAAACCAAGTGTCACAACAGTCATCAATCAAGCCAAAAATCCAACTGTTAGTACTGCGGTTACGAACTTGTTCAGTCACATGACAACAACTATCAGTGGCACGATTTCAAAAAACATCATCACACAGTTTGCCTCGCACCAACAACCGATTCCGATTGTGGTTGCCAAAACAATTGCCCAACCACTAAATGTCACTAACCAAATTGTTCATCCAACTGAAAATAAAGTTAATGCAACAGCGATTTATTTTCAACCCCTTTGGCTCAGCAGTGTTATTATCAGCCTAATGCTTTTCTACGCTGCTAAAGATGGTCAACTTCGTGGTAAAAATAAATACCGTCTTGCTACCATGCAACTCATGACTGCTGCTAGTTTAGCGATTTTTATTGGTATTATGACGCCGTTGTATACAACATGGCTACTCAACTATCACTTCCAAAATTTTTGGACCATTGCGCTGTTTGCGACGATTGCTGAATTTTCATTTATTATGATAATTCTAGGAATATTGAGTTGGACGGGCTTTATTGGTTTACCACTTTTCGTTTTATTGATGTTCTTTGCCCTACCAATTCTACAATTAGCCCCAGAAATGCTATCTCACTTTTACCGCGACATCATTTATCCTTGGCTGCCAATGCGATTCTTAATTGATGGTATGCGCGGCATTATTTACTATCATGATGGTATTTGGCACACACCTACATTTAATTTGTTATGGGTGATGATGATTGGTATGTTCTTATTAATTGCTAAAGTGTTCTTATCGCAGACTCGAAATACCATCGCAAAATAAAAAAATCCATGATTATCTCGTATAATCATGGATTTTTTTTATTATTTCGCTGAGCGCAAAGACGTCAAACGTTCTTGCGTGGCGGCAAGCTTAGCTTGCCAATCAGCCAATTTTTGTCTTTCAGCAGCAACAACCGCTTCTGGGGCAGCATTAACGAATTTTTCGTTAGATAATTTGCCTTGAGCACGTTTCACTTCACCAGAGAATTTCTTAGTTTCTCCTTCAAGACGTGCTATCTCATCATCAATATCAATCAATTCAGCAAGTGGCACATATATTTCTGCGCCGGTAATCACTTGTGACATTGCCAAATCCGGTGCTTGTACATCAGCGGCAATCGTCAATGACTTAGGATGTGCAAAACGGTTAATATAATCCGCATTATCATTAAATATGCGGATCAAATTGTCATCGTTTGTCTTAATCAACAAGTCGATTGCTGTTGACATTGGTGCGTTGGCTTCTGAACGAATATTACGCACCGCAACAATCAAATCTTGCAACGACTTAAACGCTGTTTCTGCTGCGTCGTTAGTCAATTTGTCATGTACAACAGGATATCGTGTGATAGCAAAATCAGCATTCTTTCCCGCCTGATCTGGCATTTCTTGCCAAATCGCTTCTGTTACGAATGGCATAATTGGCTGCAACAAACGTAACGTCTGATCCAAAACATAAGCTAATGTTTGTTGAACAGGCGCTTTGTCACCATCGCCATTCAATGTTTCTTTGGTCATTTCGATGTACCAGTCGGCAAAATCATTCCAAATGAAGTTATATAGTGAACGACCAGCTTCGCCAAATTCAAATTTATCAAAATTACGTGTCACATCAGCAACTGTTGTGTTCAAGCGTGCCAAAATCCATTGATCGGCTAGTGTTAATTTATCCAAATCAGGCAATTGTGATGGCGTATCTTCTGCCAGATTCATGATAACGTACCGCGAAGCATTCCAAATCTTATTGATAAAGTTCCAAGCTGCATCCATCTTATCGTAAGTGAAACGCACATCTTGTCCCGGAGTTGAACCTGTTGCTAAGAACCAACGCAATGCGTCAGCACCGTACTTTTCAATAACGTCCATTGGGTCCACACCATTGCCCAATGACTTTGACATTTTGCGACCTTCACCATCACGAATAAGACCGTGAATTAAGACATTTTTAAATGGTCGCTGACCAGTGAATTCCTTACCCTGGAACATCATTCGTGCAACCCAGAAGAAGATAATATCATAACCAGTTACTAAGGTATTGGTTGGGTAATAGCGGGCAAAATCACCATCCATTTTTTCCGGCCAACCCATTGTTGAAAATGGCCAAAGTGCACTTGAAAACCAAGTATCAAGCACATCAGGATCACGTTCCCAACCATCCCCTTCAGGCGCCTCTGTCCCAACATAAATTTCTTCGTCAGCCGTGCCTTTGTTCTTATACCACGCAGGAATTTGATGTCCCCACCACAATTGACGTGAAATAACCCAATCACGAATATTTTCCATCCAATGCGTGAATGTGTCTTCAAAACGTGCTGGCACAAATTCAACTTTCTCGTCTTCATTTTGCTGCATGTCCAAAATTTGCTTTGCCAATGGTGCCATTTTGACAAACCACTGCGTAGACAAGCGTGATTCTACTGGCACGCCGGTCCGCTCTGAATGACCAACTGAGTGAACAATTGGGTCAACTTTGAGCATGTAATCACCCGCTTCAAGGTCTGCCACGATTGCTTTGCGCGCTTCAAATCGTTCCATGCCGTTATATTTGCCAGCATGCTCATTCAAATGACCATCTTCAGTCATTGTGTTAATGCGTTCCAAATCATGGCGATTACCGACTTGGAAGTCATTAGGATCATGAGCTGGTGTGATTTTTACCATACCAGTCCCAAAATCTTTTTCAACATATTCATCAGCGATAATTGGAATTTCACGACCAACGAGTGGTACCATGACTGTTTTCCCAATTAAATCTTTGTAACGTTCATCACTCGGATGTACGGCAACAGCAACATCACCAAACATTGTTTCTGGACGAGTCGTTGCAATTTCAATGTAATTCTTACCATTAAAAGTCGTACCATCGGTGAATGGATACTTAACATGATAGAAAGCACCCTCATCATCTTGATAAATTACTTCAATATCAGACAACGCAGTACGCGCTTGTGGATCCCAGTTAATGATGTATTCACCACGATAGATCAATCCCTTGTTGTACAAATCAATAAAGACTTTGTTAACTGCTTTGTTCAAACCTTCATCTAATGTGAAACGTTCACGATCAAAGTCCAATGAAAGCCCCATTTTACCCCATTGCTGTTTGATAGTGGCGGCGTATTCATTTTTCCAATCCCAAACTTGTGTTACGAACTTCTCACGACCCAAATCATAGCGTGAAATACCTTCACCGCGCAAACGCTGCTCAACCTTCGCTTGTGTTGCAATGCCGGCATGATCCATGCCAGGCAACCATAAAGTATCAAATCCTTGCATGCGCTTTTGACGAATAATCATATCTTGCAACGTCGTATCCCAAGCATGCCCTAAATGCAATTTACCTGTGACATTGGGTGGTGGAATGACGATTGAATAAGGTTCTGGCTCATTCCCCTGAATTTCTTGATTCGATTCTGGTGCAAAAAGCTTTTTGCTTTGCCAGTTATCATACCGACCAGCTTCAACAGCAGTGGGATTATATTTTGTTGACATATCAATATCGCGCATTGTTATTTCTCCTTTATATATTCAGTAAATTAGCTACTTTGTCAACTCATTTTAAAGCGTTACCACAAAAAAACGTCAACATCCTAATATAGGACGCTGACGCGTGGTACCACCTAAATTGTCGTTACGAAACGACCACTTAATTTATTTTAATGTGATGAGTTAATCCTTAGCAACCTTGGGCATTAACGTGGTTGATTTACACCATACATCAACTCTCTAAACACGCGCTTGCTTATTCCTCTAAGATATTTTTAATATTACCTTAAAATAATGCTATCGTCAAGTCACATTAATAGTGGCGCTACAAATTATTTGCGAGATCGTCTCTCAAAGAAAATGACGGTTGCAATACCTACAACAATCACCAACAGCCATGGCCACAAAATAATTTTTTTCGTTTTTGTTGGTGATGCTTTTTTAGTAGTTTTCTTACTAACAGACACATGAGGCACTACTTTGACTGGTAGTTTTTTTGATGATGAAGACGCTTGCGAGGAGGTACTCGAAGCAGATTGTGACGATGATGTTGATGAGCTGCCCGTTGATTCAGATGTCGCATTAGTTGAACTCGCTGATGACGACGACGCAGGCTCTTTATTCTCGCCAATTTTAGGAAGACTGTTCGTATCAAAAACCACACCATAACCATAATAATGGTTGTAGCGAATTGCTTGAATGTTGACGGTCATGTGACCACCCAAGCGCGTATCCAAATTGGTCGCTGTGAACTGGTACTGATAATAATCGGTATTGCCTTGCGTTGTCCTTGAAATTGCCGGCGTTTGACCATTAAAATCAGTCACAGATACAGGGAAAAGGCCCAAATCATGTGTCGTTTTGATCGTCATAATGACCACATAATGATCCCCATCAATCGCTACCGTTGCAGGCTTTTGAAAGTATTGATCAGCCACCGATGTTTCTGTTGTGCCATCCTTGACGACCCTGAAAGGCACTGAATAAGTGTCTGCAGATACTGTTTGGGTAACAATCATGAATCCTAATAGCAAACTAACGCAAGTTAACATAAACCATTGAAATCGTCGCATTAACGCAAAACCTTCTTAAACCAAATACCCAGAGCCAAGACACCTGAAACTAACGCTGCCAAAAGTGGTGCAGTTGTCGTCACGTTAGTAGCTGTGTTAGGCAATTTTGATGTACTTGATAATTGTGCTGTCAAGGGCACGTCGTGACCTAGCGTTTGTGCTGGAACATCACCTTTACTTTCATCAGTCTTCGTAACCGACTCATTGTTTTCAGCTTGTAGCACAAGATCAACCGGCTGCGTTTCACTAAATGGCACCCCCCCAATTGTTGTGGCAACACTAATCACAGTGTGTAGTGTCTTACCCAAATCCGATGCTGGTAAGACTACAACAAAACTTTGTCCACTCTTAGTGGCAGCAACACCATCGATAACCCAACTTTTTACCATATCAATTGTTGCCATATCCTTGAATTGCAACGTGACCGTTGCTTGACCATCTTTAGTGACAACTGTGGCAGTTGGTGATACCATTGATGTCATCATTGAATCATTAGTTGTGCCAGTTTTATAGAGTTTAACTGCATACTGCTTGGTGACAGATTGATCACGCTTTTTAGAATCCACTTCTTGTTCTGCTTTTGCTTTGGCAGCTGCTTCTGCTAAAGCCTTAGCAGAAGCTGCCTGTTTAGCTTTTTCCGCCGCTGCTGCCTTGACCGCGTCAGCTTTTGCTTTGGCATCCGCCTCAGCCTTAGCTTTTTCTTCGGCAGCAACTTCTTCTGGGTCACGTGCCACAAACTTCAAATCAGTCACATTAATGTCAACCGGTTGGGTTTCAGTAAATGGCACTGGGCCAATCATTGTTTCCACGTGTATGGTTGAATCGAGTGTTTTATTTAAATCTGAAACAGGTAAGACCACATTAAAATTGTTGTCCTTTTTAACCGCAGAAACACCATCAATGATCCAACTTTTTACCATATCACTAGTACTTAAGTCCTTAAATTGCAACGTAATGATGGCTTGTCCATTTTTAATCACAACATTTGCGGTTGGCAACACCATTGACGACATCATCGAATCATTGGTTGTGCCCGTTTTGTACAATTTAGCAGTTGCCGTATAACTGCCATTCTGCAAGTTGGAAGCTGCTGTAGTCGCAACAGTCGCTGAACCAGTTGTGCTTGCAGCGTTCACAACATCACTGTGCAATAACATTGCCCCTGAAACCGCTAAAGTGCCCGCCAGCACCAATACTTTATTTTTCTCCATGATATCCTCCGATAAAAATATGATACTTATCACATGATAAGTATTTTAGTGCGTAAAAAAAGCGCAGCATTTGCCACGCAAGTTTAAATTACAGACATTATTATATTCTAATTTTTAATAAACATCAAACAATTAGCTTAATAGTAACTGGTTACAAAAACATAGTTTCAATTATTGTCTTATTTTTAAGATATCACCAATTTTGTTATTTTTTTCACTATATCAAATTATACCCTTAATTAAATAGATTATATTTTACCAATAGTTCATATTTTTCCATGCTACTAGTTTTAATAGCCACCTAAAATGCTATACTAATTGTAATATTATCCATCAACTTCAAAGGAAGTCAATTTGATGCCTGTCATTTTAAAAAGAATTATTACTGATAAAACATTTTTAATCACCTTAATCCTTGCAATCTTCTCAATGGTGTTTGGTGTTGTCAAACTATCAGACATTGATGCTAATACCATTACCTCACTAGCAGCATTAATCCTACTCATTACAATTTATCAAGCGCTCAATATACTCAAATTCGTAGCAAATTACATTGTTGCAAAATGTAGCACGATCCGTTCTGTCATTTTAGTGCTTTTACTTTGCTCTTTTTTTGGGTCAATGTTTTTTACAAACGACGTTGCAATTTTGACCCTTGTGCCAATTGTTTTTAATATTGCTCAAAAAATCAATTTACCAAAAATATTAACAATCAGTTTATTAACCATATATGCCAATCTTGGCAGCGCATTAACACCTTTTGGGAACCCACAAAACATTTATTTGGTGTCTCATTACCATCTCGGAATTGGTCAATTTATGATGATGTCGTTACCTTTTGGTTTGGTGGCGTTATTATCCATGTTTGTTGTTTTATTAGTCATAAAAAATCAACCCATTGATGATGTTACTTTACCATCTGTTGAAATTAACCAACATAAAACTTGGCTATTGTTAGGCGCCACGTTAATCGTTCTTTTAGGGATTTTGTCAGTCATACCTGTTTATATGGCACTAATCGTTAGTGTTTTAGCGGCTGTCTGTTTGCAAAAGTCAGTTTTCAAACATGCTGATTACGGGATTATTTTAACTTTCGTTAATTTTTTCATTATTGTCGGCGCAATCAGTCGTATCAAATATGTGCAGACTTTATTATATCAACATACCACATCAAGCTTAGAAACGTTTTTCTCCGGTATGATAACTAGCCAATTCATCAGTAATGTGCCCGCTGCTATTCTAATCTCAAAATTCACCCAACATAGTTATGGCTTATATTTAGGTGTCACTGTCGGTGGATTAGGTACGCTCATTGCCTCACTGGCTAACCTTCTAGCTCTGCGCCAATATGCTGCTTTGTCACATCATCACAGTACGTTTGGATTCTTCAAAACTTTCTCGTTTTTAAACATTGGATTGCTATTGTTTTTCATGATTGTGGGCTATATTTTGTTATCAGTTTAAGCAGTAAAAATCGTTGCTTCAATTAGTCGTAATGCACTGTCATTATGGTTTAATGTAGCCGTAGCCCTCATTTTGCTTGATTGCCAATTCCACCACACCAGAAGGAACAATCACGATATTATCTTGTAATTCGGTAGATGAAATATTTCTTTGATCAAGTGAATTTTTGCATACCGAAATAACAACAGAAGAACTAATCAACTTGTTCAACTGCAAGTCAGATTGTTTAACAACTTGCTGAACTGCGCCACCATTAACCAAAAGTTCAATCGTACCCACAATGTCATTATTTTCGTACCATTCAACTAAATGCTTCAAATTTGAAAGGACCGTTTGCCACTTTTCTGATTCATCAATATGTACAATAACATTCATAGTCTTTTCCCTCACTTGTATAGGCTTAAATATGTCCTTATTATAGTACAAAAACTAACCACCAAAGCAGTGATCTTATGGTTTCTTAATATTTTTAAACAATGGTTTCATGATGAGAGGGGCCACAATTGTCGTAATCATGACTGTCACAATCATTTCACTTGAGAGATTTTGACTGACAATACCAGAGCTAATGCCAATCTGTATAATGACTAATGCCATTTCTCCTCGTGATACCATTCCTGCACCAATGGCAGTGGCCACAGAAGACGATAACCCTGATAGTTTTGCACCCAAAAAAGAGCCAATCAATTTGGTCAAAATAGCTAAAATGCTAAAAATAATTATCGCTACAATCTTGTCAGATGTGCTGGGCAAAGTTAGCGTAAGGCCAATTGACCCGAAGAAAATAGGATAGAAAAACCATTTTCCTGCCATTGAAGTGCCTTTTCCCAAATAGTCAGCTAGTGTATATTTTTTAATAAATAGCCCTGCGGTAAAAGCCACTAGTGGCACCAAGCCGCCCAATCCCAGTTGACCACCCAAGACAACAGAGAATACTGTCATTGCAATTAAAGCAATCACATCATCAAGAATCGCTGCTGACAAAATAATAGCGCCTAGGGACGTGGCTAATTTTCTTTGCTCAGCTAAAACAGCTAATGTGATTGAAATTGATGTTGCTGCAAAAACAACACCAGCAAACAAAGCAACCCGTAAATCATACCCTAACAAAACAAATGCCAGCGGCATCACTAGCACAGGTACCACAACACCAAATACGGCAATAGCAGAAGATGCTTTAATATGTTGCTTCATGACTTTCAAATCTGATGATAGGCCAGAATGAAACATTAGCATTGCAATGCCTATTTCTGCCAAGAGGTGGATGAGTGCCGTTGACTGCACCCAATTTAACAGACTGGTTCCCAAAATAACACCAGCCAATAGCTGCCCAACAACTTCCGAAAATCCTAATTTAACAGCTAATTTTCCTAATAAAATAGTAATAATAATCAGTACAATAATCAATAAAAATGACACGTGTTTCTCCTTTTTGCAATCAAAAAAACTTCAAAAATGGTTAGTTCCCCGACTAACCAATCTTGAAGTTTTCACCCAACCGATTGCGATTTATTTTCTCCATCATAACACGATCAATCCATATTTAGCAACCAACCTTGACTAGTACATTGTGATCTTTTTCCTGTTTAGCAGCCATGATATCACCACTAAGATAACGACAATTGCTAACGCCAAAGTTGCTATTTCAAATAGGAAAGTATACGATTGCTTTTCTATAATAATACCACCAATTAATGGGCCAATTGCACGACCCGCCGACGACCATGAGTTAACTAACCCTTGGTATCGTCCTTTAGTGCCTAATGGTGCCAAGTTATTAACTAAGGCCGGAATCGTTGGAATAGCAGTTGCTTCACCGATAGTTAACAAAATCATCGCGACAACAAAATAACCGTAATCATGAGCAAAAACAAGCGTCACAAATGATATTGTCACAAAAATCAACCCAAATATAATTTGTACAATATAGTTTTCGTAGTAGCGTGACAACCAAATAATAATCACCTGCATGACCATAATCAAGAAAGCATTTAGTGTCCACAATAACGAATATTGACTAAGCGGAATGCCTAAATCTGTCATGTATACTGAAAGATTGGAATCCCATTGCTGATACATTGTCCAGATGATCATCAGTGAAATAAAAAGCGTAAATAAAACAATCAAATTTGGCTTTGGCACGACAGCTTTGCCTTTATTTTTTTCGTCAGAATTTAATGTTTTCGTAGCGTTTGCACCAGACGAAGAATATTTTGTCCAAGCAATCAATAAAAAGATCAAATAGAGGAAAATAGCAATCATAAAGAGATAAGTTATACCAGCATCATAAACAAAACCGACCAAAGATGTTCCTATCACAACGCCCATGTTCTGAACAAAATAAAGTATTGTAAAGACACGCCGACTATCTTTGCTATCAACATTAGTTCCCATTGCATAAACCAATGTCGAGTTCCAGCCAGCACTTAATCCGTTCAAAAACAACAAAATACCAAAGGCCGGCCACCCATGAAAAAAAGCTAACAAAATAAAGCTCAATAGCGCGCCAAGAATACCATAACGTATAAGTTGTGCCGGATTAAAACGGTCAAACAATGCACCACCAACATAACTCCCAATCACACTGGCCAATGAATTGAAAAACAAAACAATCCCAATCATCGTTAATGATATCCCCAAATCGTTATGCAAATACACACTGGTTAATGGCCAAATAAAGCTCATACCGACACTACTCAAAAAAGCACCTGCTGCCAACCAAATTAACCCAATTTTTTTCATATCACCCTCCTACTTTTGACAACGATAAATAATAAAAAATGCCAATAAAAAACGGCTTAGACGCCGATTTTTGCGAAATACTTTGTGACTATCGTTTAATTTATGCATGATTGGCTCATTGTTGCTCTGCCAATCACCTTATCTCTCATTATTTCATATTGTTTGTCATAGCTGTGACCACTTTACTAATTTTTAAATACTCATTACGTTTGGTATGATATAAGAAGATATCAGATTAGAGAAATTGGCGGTGGAACAACTAAAATATTTGTTTTTGAAAGGATTTATTGTGACAGAAAAAATAATTGCCAAATATTTTGAGATGTGGGTTAAACGCGATTTTACACAACTACAACGCATTTTTTCGAGTAACATCACTTATCACGAATGCACTGGTGCTATGTATATTGGCATGATTGAATTAAAAGCATGGATCAAGGCATCATTACAAAAACAAACTGTTTTAATGTGGCAAATAAAAAACATTCAGCAAATAGATAACCAAACATTTTTCGTCGAGTGGTTTTTCAAAGCTCGAGAAACCCAGAACTACTGCTTTGATGGCGTATCAAAAATTCAATTTGATAATCATAAAATCATTGCCATTGATGAATACGCAGCAAAACACAATATCTATCGACCATATCAAAAAAATTAAGCCAATATTAAAAAAATAACCAGCACTCAATGTCAATTATTAATTATGCCAAAAATTACGTGCAATGAACCACGTTAAAAGCATTCGGGAGAGAAATTATGGATGAAAATGGTATCAATGTACCAGCAGAAGTTAAAGGTTGGAATTGGGGCGCCTTTATGTACAACATTTTTTGGGGTATTGGTAATAAAACATACTTACCACTGCTCTGCCTGATTCCAGTTTTCAACTTTGTGTGGATTTTTGTCTGCGGTTTTAAAGGCAATGAATGGGCATGGCAAAAAGGCGATTATAAGGATGTCGAGACATTCAAAGCTGTACAGGTAACTTGGAACCGTGCTGGAATCGTTCAATTTATCATTGCCATCGCAATCATGGTATTGTACTTTATGTTCTTCGCAGCTATTATTTCTTCGGTAGTAAATAGCAATAATTACTGAAAATCATGCACTCGTCGAGTGCGTACATACTTAACAAGACAAATAACACCCCTTTCAACATACGGCAATATCATCTGACCAGACTTAAAATAGCTTTGCAATCTTATTTTTATCTAACACTGATTGGCTGCAATCGATAAAGTACGGCATTTGCCAATCCTGTGTCTTTTTAGCAGTTTGATTTAAGTTAGATTCCCAACTAGGGTAAACTCTAAAAGCCATTTTACCAACGACATCATCGTGGCTTAAAATACTTTTTCTAACTAATATACTTTTGGAAAACACAAACTGACCGCTTTGCTCACCATCTGTAATATTGACAAGCAATCGCTCTGGACTATTTTCGACCGTAAATGGTTGATTTTTATTTTGACAATTTTTTTCCCAACATACAACAAAGTAACCTTGCTTAGTAGGTGTTTTTTTTGCAAGCCGAGCACGAACAAGATGGTCACCAAGTTGTAGTGTCATCCCTTCGTACTCACTATTTTGCACTTCCAGTGTTACACCTGATACTGACATACCTAAAACATTCGTTTCGACGCGATTTATTATTTTAAGAGACTTCATAATACATTCTCTTCCCGTTGTGCATTAACTACTAATAAATTGATTTTTCTTTCCGTTACGTGTACTTTCATAACCCTCTCCTAATTCGTTATTTATTACCACCTGATTGTCTTTTATAAATAATAAAATAATTCAATAATGATGTAGTGATAACGATACTCGCTAAAATATTAAACCATAAAGCATTTATAATTCAAGACAATAGCATACTACTCAATAAACTAATGTTCATCACATATTCTGCTGTTTTTAGTGTCATGATTGCCCCCTCTGTTCAAAAACTATTCTTATTGTGATAATACATGATTAATGGTCGTTAATCAAAGAAAGAACCTTTAGAGAGTTAAACCTTTAAATTTTTAATTTTAACTAGCTTATTCAACCGTCTGACTTGCCTAAGATAGCTCAACCATAGCACGACGTAAACAACAAAATAAATAACAACGCATTCAATGACTGGAAACATAACAAAATGAAGTAGAAAACTGTTTGGTCCAAGCTCATTAAAATAAATACTCCACACTAGATTAACTGGCTGTCCTAATGGGTACAGTGACAGTATTGCTAAAATTGAAAAGACCGCAACATTCATGAAGTAACTACCGAAAACGTGATAGATTTTACGGTTTTCAAAATTCTGGAATAGTTCGTATGCAGAGAAAACAGCACTGCCAAATGCACAGTATATAAGGATACCTATCGTTGCATTGTAGATTGGGTTTTCAAGCTGCACCGAAAACGGTTGTAACAAGTTAAAGCTGCCTCGACCAAATAATAAATAAATCAGGGTACTTAGTGTCGTGCCAATACCGACACTAACCATTGTTACGATAAAATATTTTTTAATTTTGTTCATATCCCAAAATACTCCTTTATGTTTTGTAAATACCCTCTACTCGAATAAGTAACCTCGCCTGATCTTAAATAGATTTTCAACTTGCCACCAAATGTCAGTTCAAATGAAACTATCTTATCAGCATTAACTATTTCTGAATGAGAAATTCTCAAAAAATTATTTGGTAATTTCACAGTTAATTCTTTAAGTGTTTCAGATAACCAAAAAGCCTGTTTATCTTCCCGTATTGCACAAACTTTTTTATCAACTGAAAAGATTTTTAATATTTGTGTATTCATTAATTGATATTTTTGATTATCTTTTAGACCTATTAACTTAAAAGATATGTTCTGTATCTGATCAATAATTTTTGAGTACTCGGGTGTCATTTTCTTAACAGTCAGCATAATATTGTCTTCATCGATACTTTTATCAATCTTAATCTGTATGTCCATAGATGTCCTATACCATTTTCTTCCTTTTGCATGTTCTAATTATATGCTGACTCACGTTGCTATGTAAGCTTATTTTGATAACTAGGTGTATTTTTGTGATGAAATGCGCGCATTTCGAGACAATTTACAAAAAAATATTAAAAAAATTCTTGGTCATTGTACCGCTAGCACTTAAAGTGCCAGTTATCCCAGAATCTGCAATTAACCTCGTGAAACAGATTTCTCTATCAATTGACCAAATTGAGCATATTAGCCTAGAAAATAATTAATCCATAATGACTTTTCCCCAATGAATATCTCATAATACCTTTTATTGTATTTGCATGTCTGATATTATTAAGTCAATAAATCATGAACACGAAACGCAAAAACAGTATCATGAAGAACAAACAATTTTAAGGAGAAGGACACACATTATGATTTCTATCGTATCTCTGAATAATAAAAGAAGTTGGCGCGCCACGTTATTGGAAAAAATAATTCGCCCTATTCCCTTAGTCAAAGACGAAAGAAAGGAGCAAAATTTTGAAAAAGCACTGATTGATAGTGAAACACCTTATCAAATGCCCAAAGCAGCGCAAAAAAAATTCAACATTCACAAAGTTGCGCAAATAGATGAAACAACTTTTGAAATACAGCCACAAAATAACAAAATTTCTAAAACGATATATTACCTTCATGGTGGTGCCTACTGGTGGCAACCTTCTAATTTACACTTCAAAATGCTACAAAAATTAGCTGATGAGAATCAAGCAAGAGTCATCATGCCAGTTTATCCCAAGTCGCCACGCTACACTGCTGACGATGTGTTGCCATATATCTTAGATAACTACAAAAAAACGATTAACAAGTACCATATTATGTCATCCGCGCTCACTTTGATGGGCGATTCTGCCGGTGGTGGTCTTTGCTTGTCACTATTACAGTTATTAGAACATGAAACAATAGCGCAACCCCATCGTGTTATTTTATTTTCTCCTTGGCTAGATATCAGCAACTCAAATCCTGACATGAAATCAATTCAGCACACGGATCCTCTACTAAATATAGAAGCACTAGCTTACCAAGGGGAAATATATAGTGGCAGCTTTAAGACTGACTCGCCTCTTGTTAGCCCAATCAACACTAATTTCAGCAAATTCCCACCCATTGATATTTTTTCCGGTACGCATGATATTCTCTATGCCGATGTGAAAAAATTATCACGTCGCGATAATGATAATGTCAATTTCTATATTTTTCCAAAAATGAATCATGTATTTGTTACTTTTCCCATCCCAGAAGCTGAAAAGGCGCTGAATATTGTCAAGCAGTCAATCACACATTGATCAGTATTTGTCTGTGGGTAACTTTGCTTTCAGCCTTTTCGTTGAAAGCAAAACCACATGCTAAGCGTTTAATTTTTAATACTTAAGAGCCAAGCACTGTCGTTGCGTTGTTAATCATTTTAAAATAACGAGAATAATGAGACTATCAACCTAGCAACAGGACAAAATTAAAAAATTTCCACTATTTAACATTAGTGGCAATACCTACAACCAACGCAATAAACTATTGCCTAGAAAAATTAAAACATAGGAGCGTATTAAAATGCAATCATATGTTAGTAAAGATGAGCTAATTATGGCCATTAAGACTAACTATCAAAAATACATCAATGAATTTAGCGACATACCAAATGATTTGAAAGATAAACGCATTGAAGAAGTCGATCGCACACCAGCTGAAAATCTTTCATATCAACTTGGCTGGCTCACCTCGTTATTAAGTTGGGAACAAGATGAGAAAGCAGGTAAAAAAGTTGATGTCCCAGCAAAAGGCTACAAATGGAACAATCTAGGTGGATTATATACCTCGTTTTATGAAACTTACAGTAACTACTCGTTAACAGAATTGATTGAATTATTAAACTCACGTGTGGCAGAACTCTGCCACTTAGTTGAATCACTGCCGGACGATGTCCTATTTGAACCGAATAAACGTCAGTGGGCAACGACACCCGCACAATGGCCAGTATGGAAATGGGTTCACATCAATTCTGTCGCACCGTTTAAAACATTTAGAACCAAAATTCGCAAATGGAAAAAGTGCTCCCTATGAATTAGACACATCTTTCCTCAGTGACATGAAACGAAAAATAACGAGTTATTTTAACAGGAAAGCCAACTTTGTGTCTCGCTTCCCTGCATACATTGATTACCGGAGCGCAGATAATAAAATGACAAAAGCAACTCTTTTTAGAACAATTGCCACACTAGGATTTTTAGGCACATTTCTATATAAACTCTCAACAAATACTTCCTCAATATATTTGTCTGCAACTCAAGTTATACTCCTTGTTATATTGTGGATTGCCCTGGCAGTTGATAGATACAAGAACACGCACTCAAAATCATATTTAAAATGGGACTTATTTTTGGTTGGCGTGTCAGCATTACTATTAATCGCAATAATCGCGCTTTTTAGGTAATTAGTTCGGTACTTAACATCAAATAGTACGTGAAGAACCACATTAAAAGCATTCAATAAAACAGTTAGGAAAATAAACAATGTCAAAAGATAGTCAAGAAACTAATACACAAACAGTAGCTTATGGTTGGCAACTAATTACACCTGAAAACACAATCGTTACCGATAATGAACAAGGTAACGTAGTTATTGCAAACACTTCTGAACAATATACTGGTGCACCACCCATTATGTTAAAAGTTAGTGAAAATGTAGCTACCGTTGATTCAAATAGCTTTTTTGAACAAAGTGTCTCAATTACTCTAGATAAAAAGATTATTGTTAAACGCCGTCCTGATATTGAGTTAGATGACTAATCGATTGGGAGAAAGAATGCACATTAAAACACTGAATACCCAGGATTATCTAGCCTACAAAACAATTAGGCTCGAAGCTTTAATAACAGATACCTTGTCCTTCGGTTCGACCCTTGAGGAAGAAACGAAAAGACCAAATGAATATTTTAAAAACAAAGTGACAATGACACCACAACATTTTGTCATGGGACTATATGATTCCGATAAATTAGTTAGTATTGCAGTGTTCACACGCGATAACTCTTTGAAAGAATCACACAAGGGAGAAATTACCTCTGTGTACTGCATGAATCACTACCGTAAGCAAGGACTAACAACCCAGTTACTAATTGAAGTATTAAAAAAGGCCTTTAGCCTGCCTGACCTGAATATTATTAAATTAACTGTTTTAAGCCAAAATACATCAGCCCAAAAATTGTACACCAAATTAGGTTTTCAAACATACGGTTGTGAACCCAAATCACTGTATGATGGCCAGCAATACTATGATGAAGATTTGATGTTTATAGATTCGTCTTCATTTCAATTGACTCAAACATCTAATAGCAAATGAACTGTATACATACTGACAACAAAAAGCACTCATAGAGTGCATAATAGCAGAGATTCAATTAGAAGCATTTCCATCATGAAAACAAACACATTTTGCTCCATATTAACAATTATTTTAGTCATTATATCTGGGTACTTCTTATTGCTTCATCCTGACTACGTTTTTGGGATTAAATTTGGATTCTATGGCATAAACAAAACATACTACGTATCTTGTTTAGCAACTTCATTAGTTGTAACCATTTTTAGCTTAGTCGGCTGGTTTACTAACAGATATAGAAAAATTGGGTAACTATTTTGCTTATAAGACAATTTATTATTTTGTAAAAGCGCTCATAAAACTTACGTGCAGAACCACGTTAAAAGCATTATTGGGGATGAAATATGAAAACACAAATTATAACTGGTTTTTGGACTGCTAAAAGTTTCGTTGAAAGATTAAACGGTACTTTAGCTGAATTGGAAACAGACGGTCACAAAATTATTGAAGTCCAGTATACTGATTCTTTTTTTAGCTACTCTGCTCTAATACTATACAAGTAAAAAAGCACTCACAGAGTGCGTACATAAAGATATAGGGGGATATTACATGAAAACAAAATTGAAAAGAACCGTTAAAAACGCTGGTTTGATGTTAAGTCACATGAAATTTAGTGAGTCTGGCTTGGCGGCTTGCTATGCTGATGAATGCTTCTATGTTCACATATAATTTAGGCTTATCAGAAACTAACGATGGGGCTATAAAATGTGCCGAATTTCTGTTTGAGCATGAAGCAAACAAAGAAATATTAGCACTCATACGAGAGTCTAAAAATCTATAACGTCATTGTCCGACACAACGGCAATCATAGGCAAGTGCGAAAACAGTTTTTATAGATGTTAATTTTTATTCAAAACAGGAGAATTAAAACATGTTTATTGGAAAAAATGTAAAACTATCACATTATCATGAAACAGATGGTGAAAACTTAGCAAACTGGCAATGGGATGAAAACTTCCTGTCCACATTAACTAGTGATATGATTCATCCTTACACAGCTAATGACTGGGAAAAAATATTTTTAGAAAACACTGACAGTTCTGAAAATGTGGCGTTCACAATCAGAAAAACAAATGATGATAATTTGGTTGGTTATGTGACGCTAACCGACATTAGCGTTCGTAATCACTCCTGCGAATTGGGGATTGGTTTTCCTAAAGCTCAAGACCGTTCCAAAGGCTATGGTACAGAAGCAATGAAACTGATTCTTGATTATGGTTTTAATAACCTTAATATGCATAAAATCAAGTTATCCGTCTATCCATTCAATACTGGTGCCGTAAAAGCATACACAAAGGTCGGTTTTGTCAAGGAAGGTACCACAAAAGATGAAATTTTTTATGATGGCAAATGGGTTGACATTGATTACTATGCCATCTTTCAAGATGACTGGTTTGCAAAGCAACGTTAATCACGCTCACAACAGAAAAAACATTATTAACTTGAAATATTCATCAACTAGTTATGTAATTTGTCACGATAATAAGTATTTTCAACGTTTCAATCACCTTCATCACAAATTGGTAACCTATCAAGAAATTAAGATAACTCAATGCGTTTTAGCGTAAAATCAAGGAGCAACTATGAAAGGACGACATAAACAAAAATACAACAAGAAACATCAAATTTTCACGATTGGCATATTTTTAATCATCACCTTTATATACGTTATTTATCACTTTAACACTAATGACTCAGTCAAAAAAGTAGTTAAAACACAATCTAAATCATTTTTAACATCACAGTCGACTGTCAAAGTTGGCGAAACGGCAGTATATAAAAATATTCACTTTAGAGTCAATAATTTTGACTTTAAAGATAGTAATGCTATTAGAGGTGATTCAATTACTAATAAATTAGGCATTGATAACCAACTTGTTGTGGTCAATATCACGATTACAAATCTTAGCAAACAAAAATTTGATTATGATGCTTATTTCTTTCAATTAGATGATAACGGTAAACTTACTGATACAACAGAAGCCTATCCAAACGTAGATCATGACATAGATAGTGGAACGTTAGGCGTAGGCGATTCAATTACGGGAAATTTAGTCGCCAAAGGCAATACAAATCACCATCTAAAAATAATTTATCAGCAAGATATTAATCCCACCAAGGGCAAAATCACTTTCAAATTGAACTAAGCAACATATATCAAAATGCACCTCCGACTCAAAAAGATGGTAAAGCATCCGAAAATACAACATCATTTTTTCGCTTACCAAAAAGTCAAGTACTAAATGCGCTCAGTACTTGACTTTTTATTGGTTTTTCTTTTGTGTCATTAACATTAAGCATAGTACTACCAAAGTGGTGCCCAGAGAAACAAAACCTGTAGTATCCATTGTTTGTCCGACCATAATCCATGATACAAATACAGATATATATAGCAAATAATCCCACCAAACCAGCTCAATTTCACTATACTTGTAGCTTCTGTACACCAAATAACAGCCAACTAGTACAATTAAAACAATAATAACCCAATAAATCACCTGCCACATCATCTTTCTCTCCTCTAAATCACTCAATAATAACAATCATTAATTTTTTCTTTGACAAAGCCATACAAACGCCTATCAACTTATTGATTTTTGGTCATTTTATCGACACTGCCATCAGTATTTCAAAAGAAAAGGCGCTACATCAAGGTTTTTGAAACCTTGTGCAACACCAAAAAATACACTAGTGGATCTGAGGGGAGTCGAAGTAACGCAGTATCAAGGCTTTGATAGATGTTTGTAGCACTATTGTAGCACTGCATAATTTCATAACAAACAAAAAACGCTCAACTAGAATTTTATCCGGTTGAGCGTTTTCTATCTTATTAATGTATTTTCTTTGGGGAAGAAAGCACATATATTATTTTAACTTACTTAATAATAGTTATCAAATAAAAAATCGGTTAGATGTCGAACTAACCGATTGAGCATTTAGGGAGTAGTTTTATAAAAAAACTACATGAATCATTATATATGACTTACTAATATATAGCAAATAAAAAGACCCGCACCAGTTAGCGGGTCAATGTATGGATCATCAATACTCCGGAGTATTATGATATTCCCAGTCTATTACTTTTTCCTATTTTAAGCAAATTAAAACCCAACAACCAGCGCTGATATCAGAAGAATGGACGATAAACTTTGATAGCGATTGTTGGGCTGACTATATGTTATCACTCTTACTTTTTGAAAGCAAATAAAAAAGAAACACATCAGATGTGCTCCTTAAACATAAAAGAAATGTAGCAGTTTTCGGAGAAGCTACGTATTACATTGTATCGGACTTACTTTAAAATAGCAAATTAAAACCCAACAACCTGTAAACGGTATGCTGCGAACAGCAAGATGTTGAGCCTGTTATTATTCTACTACATCACCTTATAATTGCAAACAAAAACCCAACAAGCATATCAGATTCGAAATTGGAAGTAACTCATCCTGATGTTGTTGGGCTATTTAATGGTATCACTTATCTAGGTCTAAGGAAAATAAAAAACACCCAACCTGAAATTAATCAAATTGGGTGCTTTTGTGTTATTCAGTTTTCTTATCTTCCGTTTTACCAAAACCGTTGGCGAAACCATCAATAATTGATGTAATTGACTTCGTAGCCGTTTCGTTCAATCCGGTTGAAGCAAATCCAGCCCAGACGCCTAGTACAAGGTCCTGTACTAACTTGTTGTCATTTGTGTAGAATGACAATCCAGCGGCTACCACAGCACCAATTACTACTGCTAACAAAGGCAATAAATGATTGTTAATTTTCGTTGGTTTCAATACTTGCACAATGAGCCAAGTTACAACCAAAATTGCAATGTTTGAATCAATATTAAATGTCATGTGATCTCCTTATTTGATTGTTGCAAACGACTTCATCATTGAGACTGGCTCACCACCTATTTCAACATTAACCGTTGTTGCTGTCTGTGAAATAACCTTGTACTTACCGTTCAAAGTGAAGTATTCCACACGTCCGTTGTTGCCTTGAATGTATTGATTTTTCAACTTATTACCATATCGGTCAGTCAAAGTCAGGGCTGAAATAGGAATATAGTTGTTGTAATCAATCACTGGAATACTCATATCAATGTTGACGCCGTACATTTTGTTATTGTACTTAGTCCAGTAGTCGGCCACGTAGACACCACTAAAGGTTGCATAACGTGTCTTTGCTGGTGTACTTGGTGTGTTAGTTGATTGTGATGGCTTAGAAGCGGTTTGCTCGGATGGCTTATCGTTATCCAATGAACCAACCACCATAACGTTACCGTCAACACCAAAATGATTATCTGCATATTGCCAAATCTTCACGTTGGAATAATTTGGGAAGTATTGCATAGGTGGCGTTGCTTGATGTGCGGTGGTCAAGTACCATGCTAACCACAGAGTGTTTGGATAACGTGCATTGATACGGCTTAAATCAACGTATGAATTGACGTAGCTTGTGTAGCTATAAAACATTGGCTTATAGCCAGCAGCGTAAATCTGATCCATGAACGTCAAAATAGCTGTCGTGTTATTAGCCTTGTTAGCACCAGCGCCTGCTTCATAATCCAATGCAATGTAACTGCCCTTAGCTAATCCAGCGTTCTGCGCGTCTTGTACAGCTAACTGGGCGTGGTAACTCGCTTCACTAACTGAATCACCAAACTCACCCCAGAAATAACCACCTGTTTGCATACCAACGGCATCAGCGTTATGAATTTGTGCGTATGCTTTGGGGTTCACGTAATGACTACCCTCACCGCCACCTCGTCCGCCTAGCTTAACCATAGTGAACTTATCACCATAACTCTTAAACTGGCTGAAATAGCTTGTGGTTGTGCCCTGATAACTAGCAACGTCAATACCCAATGTATTGGCAGATACACCTGAAATCGTGGCAACTAAAAAGGCAACCGTTCCAACCGAAGCAATCACCCATCGTTTTAATTTATTCAATTATCTTTCCTCCTTGTGAAATAGCGTTTTGATTTGTTCATCGTGTTTGGTGAGCGTGACATCATGGCCATCTACACGGTCTTCTAGTTTTTTAAAATCAGATCGGATTTTATCCAGCGTGCTATTCAATGTTCCAAAGTTTCCGTTTAGTTCACGAATTTGCGTACTCAAAGGAGTCACTATCAATACTTTAACCACCACAGTTAGTATTGTTGTTACCGCTCCGCCCACTGTTATCCACCCGACAATATCGTGTGGAAATGCCATATTATCCCTCCGTCTCTGCTGGAGCTTCTGCTATAAGCGCTTGAATTTTCGTCTTAGCTGCTGCTTTGATGTCATCTTCTGTTGATGTCATGCTAACGCCGTCTTCTGGTGTCACCTGCAAATTACCATTCAAGCTGTTTGGAAACGTGCCTGCGTTAAATGAAACTGACGCGTACTTCAATGTCAACTTACCGTCAACGAAATTAAATTGTAAATCTCCAACTGTCATATTCATGATTATTTCTCCTCTTCTTTGGCTTGTTCTTCAGCGATTTGAGCACCGAATCTCTTTTCGTATTGCTCTAACACAGACTTATACTGCGCATTTTGCAAGGTCAAGTTTGCGTTTTCTTGTAGCAGTGTCTGCACGACTGAATCTATTTTAGGTTGCATTATTTGTCTCCTGTTTTTTCATTTAATTGTTTTATTGCCTTCCACGCCATACTGATCATGGAATACATGTCTACATATTGACTGTTTTCACCCAATATTGTTTTGGGAATGTAATAATCTTTTTCATCGTTAACATCATCAATGATCGGTGATATATGTTTTTCACCCACGTTGTTCTTATACTCGAATTCGACAATATCAGTTTTAGAGATTTCACTAAGAGCGTCCTCTTCATAATCTGCTATTACATTTTTCTTTGAAAGCAATGATGTTGATGAGAATGTACCTTCTGACAAAACCTTGTGATTAAACCAGAACCAGTTACCATTGCCGTCTTTAGCGTTATCTGTGTAGAAATTCATTGTTCTTGCAATTTCATTGGCTTCAATGTACGTTGACGTTACTGTGTCATTTCCCTTGAACAAAAGTTTTGACCTAATGTTGGTATCAGCGAATAAGTTAATTGCCCCTCTAACATTGTTTGTATTAGCCCCGTCAGCCATATCTGATCCAGCGATTACAGCAACCGCCGCTCCAGATGGCCCAACAATATCAAGGAATGAGTTGTTATCACCTCTTAATCCCATATACAAACCAACCGCGGAAGTAGCTGCGCCAGTGTTATCAATCCAGTTCCCAAATGAATATTGTGCTGTTCTAGTACCTTGTGCAAAATGAGCACCACTTGAGTCGAATAAAGTTGTCATTGAACCAGATTGTACCGAAAGACCATTAGCATTCATAGTTGTTGAACCATAGACACCATTCCAATACGATTGAATGAAATTAGTCACATTTCCAGTAATTTTAGAAACGTCTAAGTCAGCTATTTTAGCGTTGGTTATTGCCGCGTCACCAATCTGTGCTGTTCCAATAGCACCGTTAGCGATATTAGCTTGGCTGACTTTAAACGCACCAGTGACTGTTGTATCACCGTTTAGCACGATATTCTTACCAGCAATTTGAACACCAGATGTATCCTGATTGATTAAACTAATAATCTTACCGTTGTTATCCGTCAGCGCAGATGTTATCTGTGTGGCTGTCTGTGTCTGAATGCTTGTGGCTAACGTGCTACCTGTGATGATAGACGTTTTGCCCAACGCTGTTTGGAAGTCAGATGAGATGTTACCACTTGAATCACGCACGAAGTTAGATATGCTGTCTGCCGTTATTTTCACTTGTGCAAGGGCTGCGTTGTTATTGTAATTACCTTGTACATATGTGCCGACAGTTGGAGCAAATACTAACATAGTTTGACTTAATTTATACGTAACTGTCGACGATGGTGTTAACATTCCCAATGAAACATAAGATACATTGCTGGGTATCGTTATATTTTCTAGTTTGATATATTTGTCACTAGCTCCATTTTGAATAAATACTGCTGTTATTTGAGAAACAAATGTACCGTCTTGATTGAACGCATCCAAAGTGATATATGAATTTCCAACGCCATCATCAGAATATACTGACACTACTGCTGATATACTAATTTTGCCGGCGCCGGTTGCGTTGATTAATGGTGAGTTCAGATAGCCTGTTGACGTTTGTTTGACGTGAGATATGCTACCATGACCATTTACTGGATAACCTCTTACCCATCCGCCTTTTGAGATATCTTGACCATAAGCACCTCTGATAAACCAACCGGAAAAATCAGGACTAAATTCGGTGTTGAATAACTGATTGACTTGCCCTAGAGCGTTTACTGTCTGTTGCAAATTAGACACCGTGGTAGCAGTTCCACTGGCTGTCGTCTCGACCGTTGTTAGTCTTGAAGTTAACTTTGTGTTGTTAGCGTCATAATCGCTCTGCGCAACTTTCTGCTTAATCGCATTAGCGTTCGTAATAATGTCTGCGCTATTAGCACTAATTCGTCCATCTGCGTCAGTCTTGTAATTAGCTAATGATGTTGTGGCCGCATCGGCCGTCTGTTGCGCCTTGCTAACACTAGTCGTGAGCTGGCCTGTTTTAGTGTCGTAATCAGCTTGGCTAACCTTACTTGATAAACCATTCAATGCAGTGGTTGCTGTTGTTTGAGCGGTACTAATCTTGCCATCTGCGTCTTGCTTATTCTGGTTAATTGTTGTCGTGATACTACTTGCTGTGTCATCAATCTTTTTATTGACAACACCATCAGCTGTTTTATAAGCGCTTGTAATATCTGTCTTTGCTTGCGCTAAATCGTTTTGTGCTTGATTAAATTGAGACGTTGCAGCACTCTTAGCATTCGCCTCTGCTGTACTAGCTTGTGAAGCTGCCTGTGACTTTGCTGTACTAATATCAGTTGAAAGACCTTGCTTCACTGCATCAGTGTGTGCGTTGGCTTGTGCGACTGCGTCAGTGACACCGGCTGCTATCTGGTCGCCCATTTCTGGGTCAATCCGCTTTTCCCAATAATATGATCCGTCAGCTTTTTTAGTGTAGATGTACATGACTGTTCCATCACCACTTTTAACCCAAGCAAGGTCACCCTCGTTTGCCTTTGTTGGTAGGTCATCAACACTGTTTAGATAGTAAGACGTGTTCTTGCCATTAGCACTTATAAGCGCATTATTAGCGTCAGTTGCAGCTTGACTAGCAGAAGCCACAGCATTAGCAATCTGTGAAGCCATTGAAGCGTTAGCGTCTTGGTACTTTTTGGTTAAACCAACATCACCAGCCGTTACCGTGTAACTAATCCTTGTACCATCTGCCGAAAATTCATCATCAATACTGATAATGCGTATTCGCTGCTTGAAATCCAAATTCTCATCGACCGCTGTTAACCAATCACCAACATTAGCCATTTTATATGGATAACCCGCTGCGGTTAAATCGTACAAAGAAAGTTGTACCGAAACAGAAAAACTAGCGTCAACTTGTGCTTTAACAGCGGCTTGTAGATGAGCTTGTGACGTATAACGTTGGTCATCAATTGGTTCTGCTTGTAAGATACCATATACACCAGCTAGAGGGCTTGTGTAAGTCACGTGAACTCTGTCGCCGGTTTGGTTTTCTTGGTCTGAATAAGCACCAAAGCCCTCGCCATATGTGACGAAACTAGTCGCGTCATTTTCTAATGTCATATCAGACAAGTTGAAACCATATCGAACAATCGTTGATAAATCGGTTCCAATATTTTGAAAGATAGAAATTAGTGTCCCGTTGATTTCAAACTCTCCAGCAATGCTTGTGATTAAATCATTGAACAACGATAATCTGGTTTTATTACCCCAATTATCTTTCTCAATAGCAGCTGGACTAAAGTTAAGCGCGTAAGTGTAACCGGTGTTAGCAAATATCTGATCTAAATACCATTTGATAGTGTGACTACCGCTTATTTCAGTGCTAGAGTACAGCACTTTCTTAGTCATATCCCAGAAGAATTTATGAATTGCATCAAACGAAACACTGTTGTCATTATCATTTCGTTCAAAATAAGTCACAATGTATGGCTCACCATCAAACTCAAGTGACCAACCTTTATCAATCTTATTCGGAACGTCTTTACCATCATACAAAGTTCCAGTAAGTGATTTCTCACCGTTCAATGCTGATTTACGCTGAATGGTCCCGACTGCAAGAAACTTATTACCAGCGATATTTTTAAATGTAATCATAGGTATAACTCCTTGTAATCGTGAATTTCAAGCGTTGCCGTAATTGAGCACGTAACAGCCACTGTACCGCTTATTGACGGCTCTAGTACAAAGTATTCAAGATTAGTATTATCATTGATAGACAGCGTGTTTTTTAGGTTGTACACACCCCCTATTTTGAATACATCACCGCTCGCTACTGTTCCGCTATACGTCCAAGTTTTTGAGCCTATTGTCAATGAAATAGCGCTCGCTGTTTGCTTAGCGGTCAGCAGTATGTAAAAAGGCACCTCTAGTTGAGATGCCGTAACCGTACCTGCGTATGGAATTGTACTAGTAATTGTTGCTGTTTTAAGCTTCGTTTCGCCAAATGGTAGCACAGCCGTCACAAAACTAATACTCAGTTTATAGTTTTGCTTGCTATTAACACTCCCAGAAAATTCTGGTGCAAACGTGTCATCAAGCGTGACAAGAAAGCGTTTGTTGCTTTCCGTGCCACCTATTTGTCCTAACCTGTTGCCTGTTGACTGCCCTGGTCGCTCAAAGTCATACTGCCCTGAATCTGAATAAATTGGTGTGATGTAATAAGGCGTTGCACTTCCTAAAAGTTGATACAACCAGTTACGTTTGGCTTCATAATCAGACTGACTACTTGCTTGCATATAACCTGTGTATGTCAACTTTTTCTCACTATAATTACCACCAAAGTTTAACTTGCCATTGCGACCTGTAAACAACTTAGTGTTAAGTGACAAACTAGGTGTGCTTTCATCAAAATCAGTGGTAACTATGCCCTTATCGCTTAATTTAGCACTTGTCGCGCCTTTTGTAATCAATAGATCCATTAGATACCTCCTGTTACCAATCTAGTTGTTGCTTGTCTACGTGCGTTCTTGCTGTTCACTGTTGTTGTAATCTTGTCGCCAACCATTTCATTGTGGATTTCATAAACCGGTGTTTGGGATGACTGTTCAGCAACTTCATCACTCAATGAAGCTAACCCACCGTTAATCTGTCCGGCAACACCTGTGCTGCTCGCTGTTAATTGAGCGCTAGCTACATACCTCTGTTGGCCAAACTCATCTGCAATCTGTCCTGCATAAGATGAAACCGACTTTTTAACGTCAGCAAAGTTTGCATTTAATGAACTTCCAAATCCGCCCATAATCGCAGCACCAGCAGGGATCAACAATTTACGGTCGTAACTTATAGGACCCTTGTGTTCACGAATCCACGAAGCAATTCCACCTACGAATGACTTAACTTTACCCCAAGCAGAAATTAAACCATTGAAAAAACTGTTCATGATTGCTTGACCAGCACCCCACAAATCAAAATTCATGGCTCCTCTAATTGCCGACTGTACGCCGTTCCAAACGCTTGAAGCCCATCCTGTTACACCAGACCAAGCACCACGTATGCCACGAACTAATGCAACGGCCATGTTATAGGTTACGTTGTAGATACCCGACCAAATACTAGACGTTATGCTTTTAACGCTGTTCCACAATGATGACGCCCATCCTGGAATGCTATTCCAAACTCCTTTAATTGAGTTAAAGGTATTATTAGCAAAGCTTGAACCACCACTGACCATGCCGTTCCATGTATTAGAAACGTTCGATTTTACAGTATTCCATAATCCCAAAGCCCATCCTGGTATTGCGTTCCAAATATTAAGTACGCCATTGAATAAGTCGCTTGCGAATTTTGTAGCTGCAGAAACAAAGGTATTCCAAATACCGTTTACTGTCGATAAAATAGAATTCCAAATGCTTACAGTTGTAGAAGAAACTGTATTCCAAATATTAATAATTGCCATCATAGCGATATTAAAGGTTGTACTAGCGATTTGAACCAATCCGGTCCATATAGAACCCAAACTTGAAACAATGTTGTTCCATATATTAGCAGCATCTATACCAAGCTGTGTGAAGTCACCCATTATTAAATCTAACACCAGCAAAATAGGACCCATGATGGCATCTTTCAAAAGATTCCAAACAGAACCAGCTATCGTAACTATACCGTTCCAAATGCCGCTTAAATTTGTCTTAGCATTGTTCCAACCATCTGTTAAAGCAGTAAATAATGGTTGCAATGTTGAAATTATTCCACTCCAAAGCGCAGAAAAGAATGTAACTATATTACTCCAGACGCCCATAACGTAATTAACAGCAGAATTCCAAACATCAGCAATACCTTGTCCGGTCGAACTAACACCAGCCGTTATTTGGGACCAAATACCAGAAAAGAATCCCGGAATGGATTCCCAAATATTTTTTACGGCAGTTACTGTGTTATTCCACGCTCCGACAATAGCGTCACCAACCGATTTAATTGTAGAAACTAGACTGTTCCACTTATCAACTGTAAATTTGACAAACTCTGACCACAGTTTTTTTCCAGTTGCTGTCTGCGTAAAGAAATAAGCCATAGCGGCAACGACGGCTGTTATGGCTATGACTAATAGTGATATAGGGTTAGCATTCATAGCTACGTTGAAAGCTATCATCGCACCTCTTGCAACCTTGACACCTGCCGAAAATACTGATATTGCTGATTGAGCAATTTTAACAGTGGTTGAAATTACTTTGAATCCTAGTGCTATACCGCCAACACCGACAGCGATTGAAACTAAAACATCACTCGCACCTTTTACTGACAATATTGCGCTTACTAGATTGGCAACATAAGTGATTACGTTTGCAATAACGTTAACGATTTTGCCTATTACAGTACCAATAGTTTCAAAAATACTGGTAGCATCTTTTGTTTGATAGAAAGACCCTAACAAATTACCGACTGCTGTAATCACGGATTGAACAACGTTGTAAATGGCACCTACAACAGATATAATCGCCGACCAAGACGACTTGATTGCACCGGTTTTCATAAATCCAGATATTAAATCAACGACAGCGTTTTTTAGTATCACTACAACATTCATAACCTGGTTAAAGGTATTAGAAAGCGCAATGGCGATTGAATTAAAATTAACATTCATCATTTTACCTTGTAACAGATCAGCTACTTTATTTCCAAAGTTTGAAAATAAACTAATTCCCTGACCAACAAAGTTTTTAATATAGTTGATTGCATTTTTTAAAACCGGTCCAAAAGCTTGACTAATAGCATTCCCAATATCACTAATGGTCTGTCTAAAGAAAGCTGACGTTTTATAAGCATATGCAAACGCAGCTACCAATGCCGATATCGCAACGATTGCCAATCCCATAGGACTGATAAATAGCGCCTTTAATGCTGTTCCAACGGTGCTCATAACACTTCCGATTTTTGTGGCAGCCGTTAGGAATGTTCCGGTAGCCAATGTTGCAGCACCGATAACAGGTGTTAATCCTAATATTGTTCGAATACTATTGCCAAAAGCGCTCTTGGTAGTTGTAGCCCACTCTAATGCGTTATTAATCATGTCTATGATTGAACCAATTACGCCAGCACTACCAGCCATAGCGGCGTTTCTTAACGCCTCCCAGTTACCACCAACTTGTTCAATACTTGAACCCAAGTTTTTCTGCATTTCTGATGCTTGGTCTTGCAAAAACTTAGTAGCGGTCTGTGTGCTTGATGAAGCCGTGTTCATCTGCTTTGTGAAAGCGTCCCAGCTTGTTGTTGCGTTATCTGTCTTATCCTTAACAGATTTCATCAAAGGCAGGATAGCGGCCATTCCAGATGTACCGAACATTGTTTTCAAAGCTGCAGCCTTTTGAGACGATGTCATGTTTGACATTGAATCAGATAATTCATTCAAAATGGTTGGTAGGGGTTTCATGTTCCCTTGTGCGTCCGTCATTGAAACGCCTAAGTCGTCCATAACAGCCTTACCCATCTTAGATGGCGCTTGCATAAGCAGCAACGCGTGGTTAAGGTCTTGTGAAGCCTGTGCTGCACTAAATCCTTTGTTAGTCAACAAGCCAATAGCGGTTGATGTTGTTTCCATGTCGATACCGGCGTTTGAAGCAGTACCACCGATAGTAGCTAATGCTTGTTGCATGTCTTCGATTGAGGCATTCGATAAGTTGGCTGTTTGAGTCAAAATAGCAGCAGCTCTTTGAGGACTTTTTAGCGAATCACCCCATATGTTCATAGATTGCTGAACAACGCTTGCTGTCGTTTGCAAATCAGCACCGGCAGCTGTGGCTGCTTCGGCAATAGCTGGAAACTCTTTCTTAATTGTTCCAATTGAAGCACCATCACGAGCCATTGCAACCATTGCGTCCGCTGCGTCTTGAGCACTCAACGGTAATACAGCACCCATGTGGTTGGCTACATCAGCTAAACCTTGAATGTCTTTTGATGTTCCACCAGCAATAACCGCTGCTTTGTTCAATGAAGCCTGGAACGTACCAAAACTATTGACACTTTTTATCCCAACAGCAGTTACCGCAGCACCAGCAACGGCTAGTGTTTTTCCGATGTTACCAACCGCTGTACTTGCACTACCCATTGCGCTACTGGTTGAACTAGAGACAGATTTCATAGCTGATTGATAATCTGATATATCAGCACCAACATGGGCTATAACTTCTCCACCATTATATGTTGCCATTGTCACTCCTTTCCCCACCAAACGCTGCGGCTACCTTGCTGTATAGCTCAATACGCTTTTGTTTGACAGTTTGTGCTTCTTCTGGCTTGTAAGCCTGTTCTATCTGTCTCTCCTCCTTTGCGCGATCAAATACTTTTTTGAACTTGGGGCTTTTAGCATTACTAAAGTACGCAATACTATTGGCAAGAACTGCCAATCGTTCACGTTCATCAATAATCCCCATTTGTATACCTTTTAACGTTGCGTCTAATTCCCAACGATAAAGGCTCAATACCCATTCAATGTCATATATGCCAAATCTTGCGCAAGTCTCGATTAAAGATTGTCGTTCAGCAACTTCTGAATACGCTTTACGGACTCGACTTGTTGTTTCTTCTCGTCCGTGTCTGCCTTCTTCTCCAGAATTGGTAGTGCTTCCTCCAAATTCTTCTGTTGTGTCTTGATTGACTTCACGAAAAAACCACTATTTTTCAACTCATCTTTCAATTCAGACAAAACATCATCAATCTTTTCACCGTTATCTGTTAATTCATCAACGGCAGCAAACAAGTCATCTTCGGTTGCTTTACCAACGTTTCCAGCAACCGTGATAATGTCTGGTATAACTAATTCATCACTCATGACTAATCGTGTGAATAGGTTTGTAGCACCGTCACCAAGGTTATTACCATTTTCATCTTTTGAGCTGAACTTCTTGTTAGCTTCAAACAACGCCTTAAAGTTAAATTTCAAAGGTACTGACTTTTTGTTAATTGTTACTTCCATGAGTTAATCTCCTAATTTTTATGTAGAGGGCAATAGCCCTTATTGTCCTGAAACTGTTGTTCCAAAGTCACCAGTAGTTTCACCTGGCCGTTCGAACTTTGAAAGCTCTTCTAGTGCGCTTAATTGTTCATCTGTCAGCGGGAACGTACCATCAGTCAACTTACCAATAATGTTCAAAGTGTAGTCGGCGCTCACTAGGTCGTCACCGTCATCAATATCCAAACTATCTACGACACCATAGCCAAACATTGACGGAAATACTTGATGTGTCTTTGCTGGGTCTGCGTCGTCTTTTTCTTGGACTGCAAAACGCTTGTCAACGATCACGCGCCAAATTTTCACTTGTGTTCCGTCATGCTTAGCTTTCTTGATGATGTCGACGGATTGGTCCCCGGGTACAACATAGGTTGTTAATTCAATCGAATCCTCATTGGTTGAGGGCAAAACAACGCGACCAAACTTTGTTTGTTCATCAATGGAATCACCCTCAATGCTTGTTGAACCGTCAGTTTGTGCTGCTGGTAAAATAGCCTTTGAATTAACAGGTGCTGCCGTATCTTGAATAAAGTACCAAATCTTTTTACCGAGTGTTGGTGTTCCAATTGTTGGGTCTTCTACACCGTTGTCAATATAATCTGCCATGTATGTATCTCCTTTTAAATAATTGCTGTCACAATAAAAATCACATGATAGACATCTCGTCCTACCGAATCGTCGGTAATGGTGTTAGATGTCACTCGTGTGATTTGTGGTGTGGCGTGTTTAATTTGTGCTTTAACGCTGTAAATCGCTTCTTCCAGCGCCGTTCTACTGTCAATTGAGTAGAATAGATCAATTTGTAAATCTGTTGTTAGTACCTCATAACCGTTCTTACCAGAGGGCGCGTCATCATCAAAGTGAGTGCCAATAACAATAAATGGTTCGGGTACTGTTGTATCAGGCAGCCGTGACTTAACTGGAATGTCACCTGTTTTCAGGCTGTCACGAATACTGTTAAGCAACATATTCATTGGTGATGTCATCTAAGCCCTCCTTTCAGCAGGTTTTGAAGCTTTTGAAATAGAAACGGTGACTCTTGTTCCATAGCCGGTCGCATAAATGACTTACCTGCCATCTTACGTGTACCAAATTCCTGATAAACAGAATATTCAGCACTCGAAGTAACATCTGCGCTTAACGCTCCAGTTTTTTCAGAGGCTATGTGTTGTCTCAAATAACCTGTATCAACTGGTGCAAACTGTTTAGCTCGTGCTTCGACGCGATTAGCTGTGTTCAAGATGATGTCACTAGCTTCTTTCTGGATAATTGCTGGTTGACTGTTAAACTTCTTAATCAAAACATCGGCACCATCAAACGTGATTGTCATTTTTGATTTAGCCATATTACACCGAACCTATGATGACGACCGTATTTTTTCGTGCTTGCTTGATTACTGTTGGCTTGCGTTTGATAGTCTCATCTATCAATACATAGTCCATATTAGGAACCTTGTTCTTGAAATGAATTTCTTGAGCACCTGATTCGTACTTACCAAACACGCCCATATTTAGTTCATCACCAACTCCAGTAATTCGGCAAGGCAACCAATCGGATGTAATTGGCTTTACTTCATCGTCCCAACCGTCATTGTCGGCTTTCTGATTAGTAATGATTTTAACGCGGTCGTTATATCTCATCAGACAAACCTCGCTATGCCATTACTACCCTTTTTCTTGCGATACTTGGATAGATAAGCAGCATAATCCGCCACATCATCATCAGACCACGTAGCAGTTACATCACTCTCTCCAGATGACTTTTTACCCTCATCACCAATGCGGTTAAAGCGCCTGATTGTAATTTCACGCAACAACCATGACATCTCATCAGGAAACGCCGTGGCATTGTTTCCATCCTGATTGATGTAGCTCAACAACCTAGCTTCACTATCGTCCAGCAGCAGATTTAATAGATCATCTTGCTTGGTATCTGTAATTGAAACAAGCAGTTTGACTTTAGTTAAATTATTAGTTTCATCTGCCATAGTTCCTCCTTAATGGGCTTCACACCCCATTCGACAGATTAAGCGTCTGTGTCGTTAATGTAAATTTAAGAGGCTGCTGTTACAGTCACAACAACCTTGTCACTCTTGCCACCATCTTTAGTTGTCACGATAACGTCCGCGGTACCAACTTTAACAGCCGTTATTGTTCCATCTTGAGCCACTGTAGCGACTGTTTCATCTGACGAAGCATAGGTAACTGATTTGTCACTGGCATTTTCAGGGGCAACCGTTCCGGTTACTTGGCGTGAGTCACCAACTTTAATTGTTGCCGTCTTCTGTGACATCGTTACACCAGTAACAGAAATATTGTCACCAACCAACGTAGCCTCAATAACACCATCTGGAATTTCAGTAAACAACTTGAATGCACCGGTGAATACTGATTCTAATGTCAAGTTAGACACAGTCTTGTCAGAAACAACGGCCAACAAACCTGTTTCATCTGTGTAATCTACAAATGAACCTTTCAATGGTGAATTAGCCATGTCAAGGTATGCCAACACAATGTTATCAACGGCGGTAGTATATACCTTACCTTGTGGAATTGAACCCAATCCAATCACGCGGTCTGCACCAATAAAGTTTTGCAACAACGTCATTCCGTATGCGTTTGATGCGTCAGCTTGAATTGGCTTACCGGACATGAAATTAGCAACATCCATTGGATTAACGAACGAAACAAATGATTCCCCTTCAAATTCCGGAATTAATTGCAATTTACCCCAAGACTGCGACAAAGCAACTTGAAGGTCATTTGAGTCAATTTTAGTTTTAGTTTCACCCAGAGATGATACAAAGTCAGTCTTAACGCCTGATTGAATTTCACGCATCAAGCGCTTGTCTGCTTGGTCAATAGCAATATTTGCACCATGACGCGCCACAGCTTCAGCAGAAACAGCGCGGCGCTTTTTTAACCATTCAACTTTTACCGTACGGTCAAGCGCACGAGTTACCTTTGACAAAGGAATTGTTTCACCTTCACCAACTGTGGCCGCTGTATCCATATCAACAGCCCACTTGTACAAATTAATTTGCATGTCAGCCGTCATTGGTTCTTTTCGAGTTACACCCAATAGGGTTAATAGATCATTGATTGATGTTCCGAATTTGTTAACGAAGTCAATTGACTTAATTGTCCCCAAATCAGCCATCACGTTTAAATTATTTTCAGCCATATTTGTAGTTCTCCTTATTTAAATAAATTAATGTTTTCGGCAATCAGTCTTTGGCGTTCAACTGTATCGGCTACTTTCAAAATTTCGCCTTTGGTTAATGCTCCAGTTCGACCACCTGCTTTTGGATTGTTGCCTTTAAGTTTTTCATTGACAGCAGCTTCAATAGCCTTGTCAAATTCTGCTTTAATGGCACCAATGTTGTTTTTTGTTGTTTCAGCGTCTTCTGATAGCACCATGTCAACAAACGAATCAGGCAGACCGTTTTCTTCAAGTTGGTGTTTAGCCTCATAGCGATACTCACGCATGTTAAGCTCTTTTTCACGTTTATCCAACGTCTCTTGCTTAGCTTTGTCTTCCGCTTCCTTGCGTTCGGCAGCAGACATCTTAGCAAGCTTTTCAGCATTACTAATTTCTGTTTGCTTTTCCTCGTCCCACTTTGCTTTAGCAGTCTGCAAAGCATTGGCAATACGCTTATCTACTTCGGAATCAAATTCCTTTGGCGTAAACGTCAACTTGTCATCTTGAGTTTCTGTTTGCTCTTGATTGTCAGTTGTTTCAGTGCCTGTGTCTGTTTCTTCTGTGTTAACTTCATCAGCCATATTAAAATCTCCTGTATTTGTAGCCCATACACACTGCTACTACTCTAATGTCCCATGCACACAACTAAGCCCACACACAACGTTCGCAACAGCCCATACACACTTATTTGAATAGATTTAACGACGTGTTCAGGTCGAACGATTGCAATTAAAAATCCCAATCCATGTCCGGTAAATCATCTACCGTGTCTGAATCGAGATATTTATTGTATTTAGTTAGATTACTTGCCGCTGGTACGATTGTACTTCGACAGTTAGGGTGCATTGCTGGTGCATTCGTTCCAGGCATAAACTCGCTCAACGGGAATGTTTGGCCATTCATTTCACGACAGATTGATGATGTACGTCTATCCAAAACAGCCACAAAATCATATTCTTTAACGCCCATATTGTCATATCGTTTCGCAGTTGAAGCATTAGCAACATACGTAGATTCGGTACGAACTAGGCGTTCTGTATTTGGCTTAGTGCCACCAAAAGTATCACGCAACTTCTTAGCTGTGACACGTGGATTAGTGCCGTTAATAGCAGCTTTAACTAACTCGTCTTTTAACTTGTTAGCTAGAACATCATTATCACGCCATATTCGCTGTGAATAGCTAGCACCGCTCCATTCCATTTGTAAGATTGATTCAATTTCACGTTCATTCAATGTCTTTATTGCATTACCAAACGACAAAGCACTGTATATATATGCACCTTCTTTAGCAAGATATGCGGTAAACGTTTCTGATTGAGCGTTGCTTGCCTGCAATATCCTAAAATCAATCTCTAGTTTCAACAGTTCTAATCGACTAATCTTAGATGTCATGTACTGTGCATTCAATCGCTTTAACAGCTCTGGATTGTCCTTGTTTGACATTCGATAAGCATTTGCACGTTTCACATAGTCGTCAAGGTCAACAGCTCTCACACGCTTTATAGCTTCATCATACGAAATTGTATTCTTATCTGCATACTTCTCATAGAAATCATCTATCTTGCGTGAAATATCATCTGACGCAGCTTGATATTCTTTCAACACGGCATTAGTCAGCTCTGTGTCTTTGACATCTAGCAAGTCCATAATTTCCTTTGTACGTTTTTCCCAATAATTATCAGCCATTTACACCACCATCATCAGGTTTCAACTGTGAGTAGCCAGTTTGCGTTTGAAAGTTATCAACATCTTGTTGTTTTTCATCAGCTAACCGTTTCATCTCTGTATCAGCGTTAACGCCTGTAAATGTTTCAAGCAGTGAGAATAATGTTTCATCACTGATAACACCATATAGCTGTTTAAGCTGCGAGACACGTTCTTCATCATTCTGTGGCACGTTTGGCGTGAACTTAACTTGAATATCGTTAATCAAGTCATACAAGCCCTCTTGCTTACCTGTTGTTGATACGCTGTTCTTGATAGCCCACACATTACCAAGCAAACGCAAACGGCGCATAATCCCGCGTGTCATCAGACGTTCTTTGGTCTTGCGAAGATTATCGTTACCCATGAGCTTATATTTCATAGCTTCACCAGACTGTGTACCAGCAAAGTTCTTGTCATTAGTATCTGGTGTGAACGTGAAGCGTAGAATGTCATCAACCAACCGCTTCTTATAGGCTTCAGCACCGGTGGAATCATATTCTTTGGTCAAATAGAAAGCATTCGGATTGGGTCCGTCTGGATCGCTATTGTTATCCATTATCAGCATTCTAGCTTTTTTCATTGACTCAAATACAGATGTACTAGAATTTGCAGTCGGTATTGGTTTACCGAAATCATCAAGCAACGGTTCACCATCAGCGTCTAATTGATACTCTGGCTCTGCTGTTCCAGTTACTGGATTACCAATCAACACAAGGTAGGCGTCGTTCATATCTTGTTGAAAGTTAGCCAATTCTGACTGTGACAGATCATAGGCATCAATTCCATCTAGTACGCTCTCAAAGTCGCCTAATCGTTCCTCATTGTTCTTGTACTCATTGATTGGCACACCATTGTAAGCGTGTTCGGCAACATCAACAAATGTCATGCTACTAAAAGAAGATGATTCAGACTTGTAGAAATATATCTTGTCTGCTGTGTAGACTTCAACAAAGCTGTTTGTATCGCTGTCACTATAACTAATTTGATAAAAGCGCACACCAAACAATGAATTAGCAGCAATCGTATCATCATAAACGACAAATGTTTGCTCTGGTTCAAGTTTAGTAATGCGCTCTTGTGCGTTGGTATCTGAATAGACAAGTTCGTATGCACGTCCGTATATACTCAAATCAGTTTCAAGTAATCCGTCATGATAATCAGCACCGTTTTGCTTTGAAAAGTCGTTAATCTTATCGAGCAAGTTTTCGCTTTCGCTGTCATAGGTAATTGGATTACCCAACATGTACCCTTGCATGAATACCGTGATGTATTTAGCCCAATCACTAGCAATGCGATTGTCGGCACGGTCTTTGTCTCGTCCTGTATCACGATACTTGATGTTGTTATCAGCCAAATAATAGCGTTTCAACTCTTGTAATCGTGGTAGCTGCCTAGACTGAAATAACTTGATGTAATCATTGACTTTTTCAATAAATCCATTCGAACCCATGTCAACAATATTTTCAAAGTCATTAGCCGACATTTTAAACACTTCATTTGCTTGCGGTCCAAACCTTGTTTTAGTTAAAAAATCTATTGTCATAATTACCTTCCTAATCCTAATTGCTTAAATGCTTCCATGCGATCATTGGTGCTCTTTCTAGTCATAATTAGTGGCTCTGCTGCATATCTCATAGCGTCCATCAAGTGGTTGTTTTTATCGACAGCCTTACCAACCCAACCACCGTCTTTGTCGGTATCATAAACATACGAGTTAAGTTCTTCTATGGTGTGTTCAAGTGCTGGTAACACATGTATTTTGAAATCCTGTAAATAAGTAACACCAAACATGATTTCGTACTTGTGTGCACGTTTCATGCCTGATATACCTTTGTTTTTCAATTCCTGTATCATGCGGTCACCACCGTTAGCATAATCAGCTCTAATATCGCCTTGCCGATAGCCATGAACATAAAGCCATCTAAATATTTCATCAGTTAGCATGTGTTGCTTATACATTTCTTTGTAGATATAAACATCATTTGTTCTAGTATTGATTGCATATTCGATAAATGCTGTCGGGTCTGGTCCATACCCCCAATCCATTCCGCGTACAATACGAGCGTCTTTAACAATTTCTCTAACGTCAAACTTCTCAACGACAGTGTTCTCATATATCAGCCCCTCTGCAACGCCCCATTCACCATCAACGGCAACTCTTGCACGTCTAGGATTGCGTTCTTTCATCTCTAAAAGGCGATTAACATAATCTTCATCAAGAAACGGATTGTCTTTGTAGGTGGTTGTTATGGCTAACGAGTTATCAACTCTAGTATCTTCGTCAAAAAATTTAGGTTTCAGCCAATGACGTTCGTTCCAGGGATTAAACGTTAACACAGTTTGATAAAAACCGTTTGGATCATCAATCACACCACGCATAGATTCATCAACCGTTTCAAATGATTCTTCTAACTCCATTTGATAGGCTTCTTCAACCCACAAGCGACACAAGTTACCAGTCTCAACAGATATTGACGTGATAGACAATGGTTTATCGGCACCACGAAACAATATCTTTTGTCCTGTTGGCTTATATGTTATTTCAGGCAGTGAGCCATTGAATTGAAAAAGGCTACCAACGCCCATGCGATTAGCAACCTTTTGTAACAATGTGAATGTTGATTGTCTGTTAGTGTTTGCGTATCGTCTCAATACAAGCCAGTTCACGTATGGTTTGGTCACAATATCAAGAATGACCTTAGTGGCTACTCCCTCGCTCTTACCGCTACCACGGCTACCTTTATACGCTATATAGCGTGCTTTACTGTTAAACAAAGGTGCATAAGCCTTACTGACCATTTTAGGTAGATTCCAATTGATTGTAGGCATTAGCTGTCCTCCTCAAATGGATTGATGTTAATAGTAATGTCACCGTTGCCACCGTCTAACAATTCTGATTTCTTTTGAGCAATATCAGCATCAGCTTTCATCTTACGTGCTTTATCATCTTCGTATGATGTTTCTTCCTTACTTGGTTTAATCAACTTTGAGAGTAAGTCTGCTGCTCTAACTGCGTCACCGACACTACCTGCAATTTCAGAAACCTCAACAACCTCTTCGTTTACCACTTTTTCGTATGTATTGTCATCACCGGAACCGTGCACTGTTAAGACGGTAGGTTTCTTCAATACATTAGTAACTTGCTCCGTTTCTTGGCGACGCATGACACGAGTCATAAACTCCAATATCTCTTTTTGCTCTGCAATCTTCTCTTTATCAATCTTTTCCAATCGCTTTGCTATGTATTCAGATATGTCAGGTTTTGTCAGGTTTTCACTACCAACGCTCCTTGCAGTTTTCTTGCTATAACCAGCTTCAATCGCTGACTGCGTAGCGTTTCCGGTCTTGATATATTCATCAGCAAACTTCTTCTGCTTTGGCGTTAATTTCATGTCATTGTGTCACCTCCTTTCAAATTCACTGCAAAATAAAAAGCGCTTATGCGCTTAGTTGCTTTTTTCATCTAATTCAGGAACTCCAAAACTTCGTCCGTAAATGACGCCTAGCACGTCCATGTATACCAAATATAAATTATCACAGTTTCCCTTGAAATTACGTTGAATCGAGATCATGGGAACGGCTACCTCTTCAGATACGTCTCCCGGAAGGACTCTCTCAAATTTTCGTTGTTTTGCACCTAAATCGTAACTAAAGTCAAAACTTGATATTTCTGGATCTTTGTAATTTTTATGGTCAGTTAGACTTTTATCATGATTTTCTTTCAAAATTTTATAATCTTTTGAATTGCAAATACCTATATATTTAAAAGAGCTGGGCATCATTCCACTGTTGGTACCAAAAAAGAAAACTTCTGTTTCACCACTTAAAGTAACGCCTCCGGTTTTATTATCTTGACGCCTAATCATTCTTTCACCGATGGCTATTTCCAAATAACGTCCTTTTTCTTCGTTATGTTGGTCTGTTTGCTGCTTTATTTGTCGGTATACAAAATAAATAGCAGTTACCGATCCTAACCCGCTTACCCAATCCGCCACATTACCAAAAACCTCTGAGTTACGGTACGTAATTGCCAAAATAGCCAAGCATAACATGCCACCCATTAGTCCACCTATTATTCCAAAGATTAATGGCTTAATCCAATCTTTCATCTCCAACCTCCAATAGCAGTAATTATACTACTAGAGAGACGTGGGTTGGATTAGAAATTGCGGATTGTATATTTTTCAAGCGTTATTTATATTAACCTAATTTTTTTGGATTAAAATATAAGTAACACAATCTAAATTAAGGAATTTAAATCATGATCAATATAATTATTGACTTATTAAAAGTGCTCATCATCGTAACCGCTATAGGAACCGTTATATCATTTTATCCTGCTCGTGCATCATTCACTAATGCTCAAAAAACATGGATAATGCTGTTGTTATTAGTCGCCTTGCTTTTCATGGTATTTGAATTAGTTTCAGGCGGCGCTTTAGAATTCATTAACCACTTTTTTGAAAGCATTGATGAGATGACTCACTACTTTTAGTTAAACGTGCCACTGATGACCATCTTTAGATTTGTCGGCCCATTCTACTTTTCGCCAGCTCTTGTCCCAAGTAGCCGGTTGATGACAATCATAATATCTTGTGGAACGTCTTTCTGATTTCCATTCCTTTTGAGCCATCACTAGTCGTTTATGGTGTCGTCGCCGATTTCCTTTGCGGTACCACGAGTAATTGCTCCAATCATGCAGAAACACTTTATAAAACTTATACATAAAAATATCCTTTCACTAATGGTTTAAACGTGCCACTCGGCAACTAAATAAAGTGTTCAACTTTCAAGCGGTCGTCATTGTACTCTAGTGCATACATCAACTTGTTGGCACCAACAAAGCCATTCATCTCTTCCCACTCGTCTGTCTTCTTAGGGGTTGAGAATTGCCTGATAATCACGCCTTGCTTATCCTCTGTCTTCTCAAAGTGAAGATGACCAACGTGTATTTCGGTAGTGCTTGCGATACCCCATAGATGGCGTTGCTCACTTGCCAATGTTTGACCTGGATTGCGTTTATTGACATCACCATGCTGTATCGAAATCAACACATGTCCCAACAGATAGGCTGTCCTATATTTGTTGTTAACATCTACCTGTGCTTGTTGAAAGCGTTCTTTAACCCAAAGCATGAACATATAAGCCAAATCAAAGTCATGATTACCGCCTACTGATTTGATCATCACTGTATTGGCGTTCTCTAGTGAAGCAACCACAACAGCTTGTAAAAACTGCATAGCTTCATCAACAGCACGTGGCATTTCAACATCTTTCAAAATTGTTGACTTAACTGTTTCCGTGGTGTTGATTTTGTCAGAATGAAGCATATCACCAATCATTTCTATTGAGATAGTGCGATAACCTTTTTTGATAACATCAATCAATTCAGCTAACTTGTCTTGAACATCTGCTAATTGTGTAACACCCCAGTGCATATCGGTAATTGGTATCACAAGATTATGCTGACGTTCTGGTTTGATAACTTGCTTGACCTTGATTGGTTTAATATCATGTGTTAATACTTCAACTGCTCGTTTGATATCGTTATCAACTTTAGGCTTAACCGTAATCTTAGACTGGTACAAATCAATCAAGCCATTCTCAACACTGTTCTGTTGCCAGAAGTTATTGCGTGCTGATACGATATCCCAATCATCAGGATTAAAGCCGTGTGCTCTCAATACGAACTCTGGGTCTTTAGCCTGTTCAGAAGTCATCTGCATAGTGGTAGATGATGTTGTGCTGCCGTCCTTGTTGATGACAATTTCAGTACCACGCTTCACATCTTTGACTTTGTTGTCTGATTGTTGATTATATTTTGTTCTAACACGCCCATTAGTTGAACCCGTGCTAAGATATTGTGATACTGTTCTCCTGCTAAAGTTTTCACCAAATTCATCAAACAATCGTTGTGCTATCTTCCTAGATGACAAACCTTGCTTACCTAGCTCTGCAACTCTATTCTTATGTTCATCAGTCCATTTTGTGTAGCCCATTATCGCCACTTCCTATCATCATAAAAGGCATCTTTGCGCTTGTCTGTATTCGACTTGCGTTTAGATGCCTTCTTGTGTTTCTTATTATATTTTTGTTGCCTGTCTAACCTACGGTAGATGTTTAATTCATCATCACTGGCGACAAGTCGATAATCGTCATCTATTTTCATAACTCATCCTTTTCGTCAAAGAACTTTTGCACCAACAAAATAGATTTAGGATTTACAAATTTATTTTCGCTCTGTATTCTTGCTAAAGCATTAACTGGAATACCAATCTTTAAAGCTAATATGTCTATCGTGTCATGGTGAATTATCGTATATTCAAATAATTTGTTGCTTAAACTTTCTAATGTTTTCATAGTTTCTCTTTTCAAATAAAAAGCACCTGTTAAGGTGCGTGTTCAAAACAAAATAAATCCTTGTGATTGGCGATTAATTTATATAATTTGTTTATGATAATCTATAATAATATGTCAAATGAAGTATATGCCCGTCGTTCCAACTTGATGAGTTTCTGATTCTTCAGGAAAAAAAGAGGATTTTTTGCGTTTAGTAATTAAAATTTTGTCCTCGCCTATACTGTATATATGATACCCAAAAATAAGTAAGACAATATTAAAGTAGAGCGTGTTGTTACTAACAAAGAAAGCACCTTCGATTAGCAACAAAATAATATTCATGATAATTGATGGCCAACTTTCAGGGTCTAGAGAGAGAATCGGTATAATAAATGTGACAAAAAAGTTTAAAATTTGCGAGTCGTAAGATTCTATCTTAATCGGACGATAACTGGGCCGATTCATACTTGCATCTTTTTTTATTATAATTAGCCAAAAAATCAACACAGCAATTGAAAAAATGGATATAATCACTAGTGAACTCCAGAAAATGGGATTCATTTGCCATGTTATCATCATTTCTTTGCTGGTAAATTTTTTAAGTGATTTCAAATAAATCATGAAAAAAACTGGAACATTTGATGAAAAAAACAAAGTCCATTTTAACAAGATTTTAATCATTGATTTACCTCCCTGTATCAACCCCATCCATACCCGCAATTAGAGTAGTGTAATAAGCATCTTGCATTAAATTTATGTAATCTCCTATTTGAGCCGAATCATCATAAATAAACTTTCCCGATTTGGTTTTTATTTGTAAATTAAATTTATTGATCACTTCATTTGTTTTTTTAATATTTTTTAGAAATAATACTTCGTCTCCATTTTGGTGAATTTTGTATAGTCTTTTAACAAAGTTTCCATGTGCCAGTGCTGCATCGCGAAACTGTTCATAATTTACAATTTTTTCTTGTATCAATTTATTTTCAAATACTTTTTTGGCTCCATCAGTAAACTCATTTTTAAGTTTTAGGATTCTCTCGAAGGAAATATGTTCAAATATACAAATATCATCTCCAAAGATGACGAAATCTATATGATCATCAACTCCCAAAAAATCTGTATCCTGTAGAGATTTAAAATGACCATCGACTAAATGACCGTAAAATCCTCTTTTAAAGGTACTCAATTTTTTTGCTCTACGAAAAAAATATATTGATTTCTTCTCATTACTCGATTTGTCATTATATTCAATGTCATAAACAAAGTAACTAAATTTATTGTTCCCGAATCGGGTTGGCATAGTCTTGGTATCTGAAAACGAATCAACGATGCTGTCAATGTTATCTTTGTACATTTGCACCGTAGTATTTTCAATTATCTCGTCATCAGAGCCAATCAAATTATAATTTTCAGCAGTACAATGACTGTATTTTTCTAGGTTACTATATATTATTTGTTTTATGTCACCCCGAAGTTTAGGTTCAATAGTTGGTGATATGGTCGTTAATTTTGTAGGGCCGATATGAACCATGTACATCGCGACTTCTTTACTTTCATCCACTGCTTCCTTCAACTTACCAAAATCCATAATAATTCTCCTAATTTTTAGGACAATTATAGCACTTAAAATATAAGTTGTGCGGACGTACCGCAATGTGAATGAGGCGACTCGAACGCCTTGTACTCCGGAGCAAATCGTGGCTCACATACATTCACGTAATGATAGATATTCCAACCTATCGTATTTTTACATACACAGTGGCTTTTTCCGAAGCGTGTGTAACGTTGCTTTTAATGGATGAGCAATAACCCTGTTTCAAATTATCTGATGATACAAATATAGCACCGTTTATTTGCATAAAACGTCAGAAAAACGTTTGTTTATACACACTGTCACAACACAGCACCAAGAATATGTTTAATCTCTGTACGGTATGACCTAGCTGTACTTTCAGATATGTGAAACTGCTACGCTACCTTAACCCATGTGACAGACTTACTTGCATAATAATACGCAACTACTTTCTGCTTGTCTGGCTCAAACGTGGCTATCCAACGTTCAACGTCTTCCTTTTGCTTTTTGAGACCGTTAAGGTATCTGTCTTCATCAATACGTATCACCATGTCATCAACTGGACGTGTGTGCTTGTTCTGCGCACGACCGCCACCGATATTCTCATCAACTTCTTGGCTGTCATACCGTATCGTTTCTTCACGCTGTTTAATTCTTAAATTGAGACGACCAGAGAAGTAGTCTCTCAAAATGCTATCTATCCTGTCCGCCAACATTCTCACCTAAACTTTCATAAACACTAGCCAATGTGTTTTCTGACGCTTTTGCCCAAACAATGGTTCAACTCTAATGACATCTAATATTTCTCGCAGTGGTATTTGACTATCATTCCACTTGAATATCAGTGTTCCGTTCCGCTTAAGCACTCGCATTCCCTCATCAAAGCCTAGTTTGATTATTTTTTGCCAATTATCCGCATTGAGTGTTCCATATTTTTTGGCCAACCAACTATTATCACCAGCATGGATTAAATGTGGTGGGTCAAACAGCACTAAGTTAAACGTTTCGTTATCAAACGGTAGTCCTAACGTCCAATCTGCTAATACATCAGGGTCCACATCAATCACGTGACCTGATGATAATTGTTCATGTAACTGTCGCTTATCGACAAATGTCGCACGATTGTTTTGCTTATCAAACCACATCATTCGACTTCCGGCAGTCATATCTAATACAGGTGTATCAATTCTATCCGCCACGCTTTGCTCCTTTAACTATTCGTCAGTAACAATTACAGAATCATTATCACCGATGTAGATTGACATTTTCTTACCAGTGACATTGTCAACCAAATTTAGCCCCTGTCCTTTACGATCAAAACTAAATTTACCAGTGTATTTGTAAATATCTTTTCCGGTATAATCTTTGATTACTATTTCTCGTTTTTGCTTATTGTCATACTCTAATTTGTAGGACTTTTTAGCTTTTACATAGCTAGATGAGTGTGTGTAGTTGTGATAAGCAGACGAACCACCCAAAACTAAACTCACAAGCAGAAAAACCGCTCCTATTGATCCAATAACGATTCCTATCTTTATCTTTTCGTAATATGCGAAAGTCATACCGGCAATAATAATAGCAATTGGTACAACGAATAGTACGAGCCAGATAATCCAAGACATTGGTGTTGGTGTGATATAAAACATAATTTAATTCTCCTTTTTTTGTTTTAGATATTTCAATACAATATAAGTAACTGCGACCATTGCTGACAATAACATGCCAGACTCAATCGCATGCTGTAAGTTGTGTCCTATTTCAATCATCAATTTGCATTTATCTCCTTTTTTGTTAGAATAATATTTTGTATAAAATTTGGGGGAATCGTATGACCTATGTCATTTCATTTGCAATCATTATTTTTTTAGTGCTAATTATAGGTATTGTCATTAAAAACAGCCACATAATTTTTTGGTCCGCCATCGGGCTATGTTGGCAAGCAATCATAATTTTTCTTCTAGCCACAGTGTTCATTTTTGTCTGATGGCTTTTTTGTTACAATTAGCTCGTATATTTCCAATCTTGGATTTGATTTATCGATATAAAAATCTTCGTCAAACCCCTTGATGTGTTTAATATTGTCATTTTGTAAAAATATGTTGCCTCGCACCTTGGCAGTTTGCATACCGTCAAAAATAAACTTCTTGAGAAACGCCCAATTATCTGGATCTATTCTGCCATCTGGTAAATACCAATCAAGTTTCAATTTGCACGGCCATTCAAAAGCTATATTATCGACCATAGCCTGTGAAAAAACGTTTCTGGTGTAAGTAGTAGCGAGACGTTTTAAACGTGCTCCTGCATACCTATTTTTTCGTTCTGCGTCAATATATTTGTTTAGCGTCACCTGTTTAAGAAACGTTAAATCTAAAATTACTTTACTCAGTTTGTTCACCTCATATTCAGTCCATGTGCCAAAGCTATTTTTTCGTCAATCTTGATGCCATTCAGGTGGTACTTATTCATGAATGACTGAATGCCTATCTTGTGCTGCTCTTGATGATGTTCACGGCACAGGCTCATTGCTCGCAACCCTAAATGGTTTATCTTCTGACGATTACCGCCATTCGCACCCACGCTATCAACGTGTGCCAAATCGGCGTGAGACTTACCGCAAATCACGCAGCGCTTGTCTAGCAAACACCTATACTCCCACCGTGCAATTTCCTGCGGCTCTAACTCATTCAACGGCTTCACACTCAAACTAATGTCATGTATCACTGCATAATCTAGCAACATGTTGATGAACTGGTTTGTATCAGTCTTAGTACCCTTAGCAGCACTCAAACTAAATTCTCCAAAGTCTAGGCTGTTGTAATACTCATACATGGCATAGAAGTGCTGTTTCACCGTTTCAGGGGTTTCGATCCAGTAGCCGCCCACTTGCGACCACCAGATGTCATGTAACAAAGCGAACGCAAACTTTCGCTGTTGTGCTGACACACCGTTTTCATCACTCGCTATCAATGACACCACCTGTTGCTGTCCGTTGGCGTGATACTTCTCTAGCATGTGGATATCATCAGTGCTCAACTGCAACGTGATTAGACCTTTGTTTGGGTCAATCTTATTCAGTTTTGCGAATAGCTCTGTCAATCATCAATTACCCCATTGTCAATTCTATTTTTGAGTATCTTAAGCGCATGTTCGTGAAATGGTAATTCACTTTCATAAAATTTCAAAACATTTTTTGCATTGACATAAATAGTTTGAGTGCTTTTATGGTATCCATCTCTATCCCAACCACTTGTCATCATGATCTCAACCTGTTGATATTTATCATCAGAAATAATCTTTTTAATATCTTCAATTGACGAAATCAGATCATTATTTTGTTTTTTCAATTCACGATACTTACCAATCAAATCCCGATATTCATTAGCTTGCATTTTCGCTTGCTTCCTTTCTCATCTCTTGCAATACGGCAATCGCTTCTGGTGCACTCTGCCAAACTTCTAAAATCGATACGTAATTAGCACTGGCGCATTTAACCATTTTTGTGAGTGATCCATTTTCTTTTAATCGTCTACCTAACTCTTCAAAATTAACCGCTGGAAATGATTGACTGTTACTAGATGTCGGTATTCCCATTGCCTTTAATCTGATTGCTAGGAGTACAAAATCTAAAGGTCCTTTGCCGCGTCCGTCAGCCATTCTGGTAACTCCCTTTCTGGCTCATCAACTGGCTCTGAAACACTAGCTAACCGTGGCTCGATAATATTTCTTCTACCGCCATACCTTGAAGCCTTTTGAGATTTACTCTTTAATTCATCAGCTTCAACCGCTTTCAGAGTGAACAGTTTTTTGTTGTACCATTTTTTAGTGATAGCCAATACGTAGTTAAAATTATTGGCACTATTAAGTGCTGCAATCTCCATTGCTTTGGTTATGATGCTTACTGCTTCATCTTCGTTAGATTCGCTAGCAAAATCTTTCAGTTCATCATTGATTTTTTCTGAGACGATTGGACTGACCAAACCAAAACCATTTTTTTCATAAACAGCCACAATCTTTTGATATGCTGTTGGCTCTTTATTTATGTCTGTCTCTATATCTATCTCTTTCTCTATCTCTAACTCTATCTCTGGTGTACTTTTGTCGGAATTTTGTCGGACATTTGTCCCAATTGACTTTTTTTCATCTATTTCCGAACGATAACGACGTTTTCTGTCTGCTTCGGTCGAGGTTTTACCTATAAAACTTTGAATGTCTAACATATAGATTTCACCAGTTTCCAAAACCTCAATCAGTCCAAACTTTTTGAACATGTCAATCGCTCTCGTGACATCACCCAAACTATGACCAGTAACCGTTGCCAACATTTCAGCATTGAAAGGAATCCGTTCGTTGAACATTAAACGTCCGTCATATTTGAGACTTTTGAGATACATTTTTAATAATATATTTGAGAATTTATAGCCGTCATTTGGAATACTCTCCAACAATTTGATTTCATCACTATCAAAGAAGTTTTCCTTGAGACGTATATAATAATATTTTTTGTTATCTGCCACTTGTTACCTCCTAGGGCATCACACCCATTTGTATGGTTGCGCCATATCGCTGTGAATGCAGTGCGTTACAATGACTACTTGCGCTAGCTTGTAATCTAAACTCCACTGGTGCTCGGTTTTACCACATTGAGCTGGTGGTGTTCCTATTGCAGTAATTGTGCAATTTTAGCTAAATCATCTTTAATGTCTTTACCGCCATAAATGCCTTCATCTTCGTAGTTTGAGTACAATTCAGAAAAGGCACGATTTAGATCACGCTTTAACAAATCCAAAGGCGTCAATTCTGGTTGTTTGTTTTGGTCGTATTCTGCTAATCTTGCTTGACTAACGATTTCGTTTTGAACCTTACCAACAATCTTTCCTGTTGGTGTAAATGTCCCTAATTTTCGCCAATCGTTAGCGCTTAATTGATGCTGATTATCCAATTGGTGTAACTCATTTTGTTCATCAATAAACGCTTCCAGAATAGGCATGTTAGCGTCTAAACGTGTTTTCTCCCACGTATTAGTGCGCTCAACCAAATCTTCACGGACACTTAACAAAGTATCTAAAGCAGCTACTGCACCATGATTTTCTTCATAGAACGCTTCACTGCGTCGCTTATCCTCTGCTTTAAGTTCTTTCTTAATCAGGTCAGCATTCTTTTTCAAATCACTTTTAACAGCGTTGGCACGTGACCCTTGAGCAGCAGTTACAATAGTTTCTGGCAATGATTTATATTCTTCGGCGATTGCTAACAAATCACTGTAATTAACCATCACACCATTTTCAAAACTCAATGCTGGTTTAGTCTCTAACATCAATTGTCACCTCCAAGATTTTGAGCGAACGGATTGGGCGCAGTCTCTTTTTCAACATCACTTAATTCACCGAATAGACTCGCTTCCTCAGCATTCATTTCTGGTTCATTTGCCGTTTCAACCGGTGCCTCAATATTCGCTGGTTCTGGTGTGACATCTTGAATACCAGCTTGAACAAATTCAGCTTGTGTATCTTCTGCTAACGCTCGTTTCATTTCACTAGACTTTGGTGCATACTGTAAAATAGATTTAAGCACCGTTTTTTTAGCCATTGCATCAAAATCAGTCGACCAAGGACCCTTTTTAGATTTACTGAAGCGATCACGATGGGCTTCAACTTTTTCTTTTGGCCAGTATGCTGCCATTTTGAATCCGTTAACTAACGTGAAGAAAGCATAATAGCCAATGATTTTTCCTGTTTCTTCGCCGTCAGTCACCAGCTCTTGGTTGTACTTGTCCCATTTTGGATTTTCACCCTCATATACACTTTCAGCTCCGAATGATTTCATCTGTCCGCTTCGCATTGCCAATTGAACAATGCCTTTATAGCCAAGTTGGAATTGCGCATCACCTTTGTAAGGAACTAAATAGGCTTCCCCTACCGTTGGCAATAGAGACAGACCCAATGCGCTAGCTTTGGTTGCTTCAACGATGACGGTGCCTAGTTTTGCATGCTGCAATGCCGGATTACCAGAAATGGTCAATGCCACTTCTTTTGCAAATGACTTGGCGCTTTCTCCAGCTGTTGCAGCGAACTGATCCACGACTTTGTCACTACTTAATTGCTTTGCTAATGTTATTTCGTTTGCCATGCTTAATCTCCCCAATCAATATCTTCTAATTCGTGCATCTCAACCGTGATAAGGCAACCACTGTACTTTTCCAAGTAGTCTGCTAAATCGGTGTCTAGCACATAATCGCCACGTTTATCTTCTGGTTTCAGAAAGAATACACGCTCTGCATTGTTTGCTTTTGCAACTTCTGACCGTTTCATTTCTCCAAATAGATAAACGCTCAAAGTTGGCTTATCATCATAGTTGAAGTTGTCACGGTCAATTTGTTCATGACGTTCTGTAACGTCTTTTACATCTGTTACCATTTGCTTTTACCTCGTTTCTTGCTATAATCGAGATATAAATTATTTTCCAGGACAATTTATACCTACTGCGCTTAGCCAACTCCAATTGTGCTAAGCGTTTTTCTTTTGCTTCAGAACCTTGTTAGCTTCATCAAGTGCACGCGTGTTATCGGTTGCATGCTCAATGTGTCGCTGTGCTTGGTTCCAAGTCATGCCGCTATCCATTAGTTCGTTGATGTCGCGCAACGCTTCTTTCTCGTCAAACTTTCGCTCTGAATAGAAGAAGTAGATGATCGCGACAACTACGATAATGATTGCTACTATTCCGTATGCCATTTCACACCTCACTAACATTCAATTTTTTCAATTGCTTTGAAAGATACTCTGCACCTTCGGTCGCTCCCATTTCGTTTACCCAAATATGGTTATTATCAAAACCAAGTGCTCGAACTGATACTCCTTTGATTTTTTCAATCAAGGCTAATTCTTCATCAGAATGTTCTGACGCCTTGAAAAATGGTGATTGGTCAAGATATACAGCAGATAATTCTTTATTTATTTCTGTAAAATACCCGCCAAACGTCAATCCTCCAAAAGGAGCTTGATCTATTTCGTCATAAATCTTGTCAAAATAATCAAGTGGAAGATTATCGGGTATGACGACATATCCATTCAAGGAAGCTGGCCCAATTTTAGTAAAGGCTTCAAACGGCTTCAAATCTGGTTTAACTGCTACTGCTGCTATTTCTTCGTAGTTCATTTCACTAACCTAACTCTTTCATCAATTTCAATGCCTTTTCGGCTTCGTCAATCGGGCTGTATCTGATAGACAACTCACCCTCTATCGCCTCACGACCTTTGCTAATTGCTGCCTGTGCGTAATCAAGCAACGACTGCCTGATGTCTTCTAAATCTGCACTCTTTGACATGCTAACCTCCTAATCTTCGTGCGATAGCGTCATCAGCAAACTTGTTTCGGCTTCTGATAGTTCGCCAGTGATTGCATCAACTGAAGAAACTAAGTCAACGTCAGCTGATATTGCTGCCGTATTAACTAGAAACCTTTTTGCCTCCGCTACTTTTCCTAGTGCAATGTGTAGGTTGTCTCGCTCATATTCCGAAATATTCATGCTACATTCTCCTTTTCTGACAAAAACTTGTTAATAAAGTAAATTTGTCCCTTGCCTGTAATCTTGGTGGTATGTGTCGTTCTGATTGACCCATCAGGATTATTGACTGTTCGTGTCTTCGTTTCCATCACACGCAAGTCCATACTCTTTTGAGTTGGTAGATTGTACTGCTCTCCACAGCTGCCCAGATATTCATGTTCACGCAACCACTTGAACAGTCGATTTTGACCAATATTCACGCCGTTTTGTCGCAACGTCTTAGCTAACTGACCGACTAAGATGCTGCCATCACTTGCATCTACCGCGTCCGCAAACAACGCTTTAGGTTTCATTTCTGCAATGATTTGGTCTTTCTGGTCAAGTAGTAACTGTGACGCTTTCAAACCAAGTGCCATTTGATAAGATGGATCGTTGGCCAACTTCTTGTAACGGTCTTCGACTTGGATAAAGTAATTACGAACCTCTTTACCTTTTTCGTTACGTTGAAGCATTGCAACTTCCTTGGCCATGCTGATTGTTAAATTGTATTCAACACTTGGACGACCACCGTTTTGGGTTTTACTCAAAAATGAGTAAAAGTCAATTCCTTCTGTGAATCCGTATTCAATCATTCTTGTTATCCAATCATTGAAACGTGCTTTAACATTTAACGCGTCATGCAAATCACGAGCATTTACTCGAGCTTCGCCTTGCTCGTTTTGGTTAATCTTGATAATTTCCTGCATATTACTTACCTTCCTGACTTCTTATCGAAGTACCACACTAATGCTCGTCCGTCCCAAATCTTCTTACGTGGTGTATCTAAGATTGGTTTGGGAAAATTCTTATCATTGCGGAAATGCTTTCTGAATGTAATCGGTGCAATTCCGTTCAGCTCTTTAAGAATTTCAAACTGTTGATAGTTTTTAGTTGCATCAAATGACATTTGTTTGCCTCCTTTCTAAATATCTTGGATATCTAGTAACTGCCTAACCTTTGCACGAACTTCACGAGACTGTTTGTTCACTGCGTAGGTGTTAATCGCTAAACTCAATACTGCTTCTGTGACACCCACTGCATTTGCTAAATCTCGTTGTGTCATCTCTCGGTCAAACAGACCATCTTTAACGCTCTTTTTAAACATCTTTGCAGCGTCTACAATCATTTGTTCTGTCATGTTTCCTCCCTTCCTACAAAACTTAGTAAGTTTCATATAATTAGTTGTAAGTTTTTCTTTACAAGGTAAAAGTTTTATACTATAATGACATAGTAAACAAGCATAAACAAAGGGCTACTAACCTTATCGCTCCGCCAAGATAGATAAATTTGTAGGTGTTTTTGTTTTGCTTAAAACTTAGTAACTAACTTACAAGAATTAGTATAGTTTAAAACTTTTACTATGTCAACACTTTTAGTAAAAGTTTTATACTAAACTTTTTCGGAAACTGGAAAAATATTGATATGACACTACTTTCACGCACAAAAGATATGGCGAAATTACGAGGAATGTCTTTGGAAACCTTAGCATTAAAAGCTGGCTTAAGTAATAAATCTATTTATAATTGGGATAGAAACAGCCCAAAGTCTGAAAATTTAGAACAAGTTGCTACTGTGCTTAATGTATCAACAGACTATTTGCTAGGTAGAACAGACGAACCGAACCACTATATGACTGAAACAGAAAAAATGATGAGTGGAGTAGATTTATCCGAGGCAGTTGACCGTTCTGTTCCCTTGACGTGGGGCGGACGTGAGCTCGATGACAACGACAAAGAAATTTTGCGTCGGCTATTTGAGGAAAAATAATGTATGAACAACGAAGAAAAGGTTTGGAATATACTTGAAAAATTGGGACTGACAGTCACGGTCTACAACGATCTTCATGCAGGCGCTGTAACAATTAACAACAAAATACTAGTCAGTGGGAAAATACTAAACAGTCCAGAATTTGTATACGTTATGGCTCACGAAATAGCCCACTTTGTCCTTCATACTGACCATCGTTGCAATAGCATTAAAAACGAAGCAGAGGCAAACCGCTGGGCGATAAAGTTTTTAACGGCTGACGTAGATCACATTAGAAGTTATGTTGAATTCATGCAAATTAATGGCATACCTGGAAAATTAATTGATATGGTTCAAGATGTTTTAACACCAATCGTTCTTTCAAGAGTAGAATAAATTTATTATGTGCCGAGCGTCCACATTAAAAAGCTTTGGAGATTAGAGACATGAGTAAGAAAATCGTTGGAGATGATGGTAAAACATACGTGCAGAAAAAGCCGATTTACAAACGCGTATGGTTTTGGCTGCTTGTTGTTATTATTGTAATAATTGCTGTCGGTTCGATGGGAGGTAGTGGTGATAAGGCGACAAAAGTTAGCTCAACAGCAAAGTCAAAGTCATCCACAAAAGATGTAAGTAAGGAAACCTTTAAAGTCGGTGACACAATTAAGGCAAACGGCGTAACTCTAAAAGTCAACAAAGTTGAATTTAATGATGGCAGCTCTGTTTCACAACCAGACAGCGGAAAATCATACGTTATTGTAAATGTGACAATTACTAACGTTGATAAATCGAAAGTTAGTTACAACCCACTTGACTTCAAAATTGATGACAAGGGAAATCAAACCGATCTAACTGAATTTGTCATGGACGACAATGGAAACAATATCGTTAATGATGAATTGAAATATGGTGACCTTTCTAAGGGGGCAACAGTTACTGGAACGCTTATTGGTCAAGCTGTAAAAACAGATAAGCTTCAATTAATTTACACCGGTTCTCTTTTCTCTGATGAAAGCAAGATAACCGTAGACTTGAATTAGTCAATGCCCTTATGGGCGTACATAAAAAATAGCACGATGAGAGGAGATGAATAATGTGCATTACTTTCTGAAGTATAGCCAATTACAACTAAAGTGGGTGTTTATTGCTATTTATAGTATTACCGCTTTGATTATTTTGGCTGGTGTTTTATATCTATTATGGTCAAAATTTAAAAACAAATAAAAAAAGCACACCCCTTACTCGCAAAAGTTCTTTGGGTGTGCTGAACAAAATATTGTAAACGCACGGGGCGTTCTATTAGATTATAACAGATATAAGCCCCCTTTTTAAAGGAGGTTTTTATTATGGCTTCAATATACAAACGTGGTAAAACTTGGACGGCTAACGTTTTCATATTGCAAGGTAATACCAGAAAGCGAAAAACAAAATCAGGGTTCACTACAAAATCAGAGGCGAACAAATGGGCTGTGGGTGTTGAATCTAAAAAAATAAATAACACCGTGTCTATTAGTGATGGCTTAATTAGCGATTTGTTTGATGATTGGTATGATGTCTTCAAAGAACCACATTTAGAAACGAAAAGTAAAACTTGGTACAGAACAACATCAAGCACAATCAGACTATATTGGCCAAATAAAAAAATATCAGAAGTAACTTCGTCTGATTTTCAAAAGTTAATCAACGATTATGGAAAAACCCATGTTAAATCTTCTGTTTCCCACATAAAAAATATGATCTCTTCTTTTGTTAGATACGCTGTAGATGAAGAATACATATTCAAAGATTTTACACGAAACATTAAAACTTACTCAAACGTTCCTAGCAAAGCAAAAGAGTTAAAGTTTCTCGAAAATGATGAGATGGAATATCTAATTAAATCTATTAAAGATAATGATTCCGTTACCTCACACATGATACTAACTGCAATCTATTCAGGAGCCAGATATTCAGAAATAGCAGGATTGACTAGGGAAGATTTTAACTTTTCTGACAACACGATTTCAATAAATAAATCATGGCAAGAAAACGATAAAAAATTTAAGTCTACTAAAACTGTAACATCAAACCGAATTATAGATATGCCTGATGCATTTATGAATAAAGCGCAGACTTGGAATTTTGGTGACTCTTACGCTTTTGAAAGTATAACTGGTTATCCACCTTCAAACACAGCCGCAAATAAACAATTGGCAAGATATCTCAAAAGAGGTGATTGTAAAATAATTACTTTCCACGGTTTGAGACACACACACGCAAGTTACCTACTTTCAAAAGACATATCGATTCAATACGTTAGCGAGAGATTAGGTCATGCCGACGTAAATATAACATTAGGAACGTATGCTCATTTGTTGAAGACGAAACGTAATATTGAAACCAAGAAGACGATGGATATGTTGAATAATTTGTAGCACTTTTGTAGCACTTGTAGCACTAAAAAGTTATTTACCGTTATATTTAATTTCATTAAGTTACACTACAAATATTACTAAATCATTGATATATCAACGTTTTTAAATAAAAAAGCTGTTTTACCGGTATTTCCAATAAAACAGCTAAAATGGATCTGAGGGGAGTCGAACCCCTGTCCAAACCGTCCGATACATTGGCGCCTACGCTTATAGTGCTATCATTTGAATTTCATCAATTTGTACGCCATAACACACGGCTAATCAAATTAACTAATCTGATAAATTTAACATTGCCATTCCAGATGTAAACAACAATGCGATCTGACCTTTTATGGCCTAATCTCAGACGTCAGAAACCAAGATTAAGCTACGTATTGCTGGTTTTTAAGCAGCGATTGCGTAAGAGTTTTCGTTTTTTGCAGTTAAAATGTCTGCCCGTTTAACGCCCGGACGGCGAAACGCAGCCAATGCTCTAAACAGCCTGTCGAATTCCAAAAAACAGACCCAAAACATAATAAACAATTTATTATAAACTGTCATTATATTAATTGTAACACAGGTTAAATGTCAATCATGCTTAAAAAGCTCTAAAACGCGCACGTCGCTGCTTGACCAGTTCACTTGGTGTTAATTGGTTCAGCGCTTTAATTTCATCATCCAGTCTTTTTCTGATTAAATTAAAGACACGGGGATGATTGTGTGATTCCGGCACAATATACTCAATAATGTCTTTTTCAAACAAATCCTTTGCTGTTAGCCCCATAACGGCGGCAGCTTCATCACTGCGCTTACTATCTTTCCAAAGAATTGATGCAAATCCTTCTGGCGACAAAATAGAATACGTGGCATTTTGAAACATCCATACTTGGTTAGCAGTGGCAAGCGCTAGTGCACCTCCCGAACCACCTTCACCATAGACAATGGCTATCATTGGCACCGTCAGCTTCATTGATTCAAGTATAGACTTGGCAATCGCTTCGCCTTGTCCCTGTGCTTCAGCCTCTTTGCCCGGAAAGGCACCCGGTGTATTGATAAACGTGATAATTGGTCGATGGAACCGTTCCGCTTGCTGCATTAAACGTTGCGCCTTGCGATAGCCCCAAGGCTCTGGCGAACCATTGCGTTTACTCAACTTATCATGGATATCAGTTCCCTTGTCAATGACAATAATCGTCACTGGCTGACCATTTAAAGCCGCAATCCCCCCAATAACCGACATATCATCCCCGCTCAATCGATCACCATGTAATTCAACAAAATCAGTGAATATACCATCAATAATTTCACGTGCCATGAAGCGATCTTCTCGAGATTTTTTTACAACTTGGGCTGGCGTCAATTCACGCTTGAAAATTTTCAAACTATTCAAAATATCTGCTGACATATTATTCCTCTAGACTTGTATGCAACTTAACGATTTTAGCAATCATTGGTGCCAACGACTCACGTGGCACAATTTGATCCACAAAACCATTTTCTAATAATGTTTCAACACGCTGGAAATCTTTAGGTAATTTTTCATGAATTGTAGATTCAATCACGCGAGCGCCTGCAAAACCTACCAATGCATGAGGCTCAGCTAAAGTAATGTCACCTTGCATGGCAAAACTAGCCGTCACACCACCAGTTGTTGGATCTGTCAAAACCACCAGATACAATAAACCGGCCTCTTGGTGTTGCGCAACAGCAGCAGAGACTTTGGCCATCTGCATCAACGACTGAATTCCCTCTTGCATTCTTGCCCCACCTGAAGCCGTGAATAGTACCACTGGCAAACGATGAGATGTTGCATATTCAAAGAGACGCGTAATCTTTTCACCAGTCATCGAACCCAGTGAACCCATCATGAAATATGAATCCATGACACCTAATGCTACTTTTTGTTGTTGAATTGTTGCCAGACCAGTCAGCACAGATTCACCTAGCTCTGTTTGTGATTGTGCTCGCGCTAACTTCTCAGCGTAACCCGGAAATTCTGGATTAGTCATTTGAATATCGGCATCCATTTCTTCAAAACTATCAGTTAACAAACTGACACGTTCGCGCGCTTGCAAACGAAAACCATAGCCGCAATTTGCACATACTCGAAATTCCCCAAGTTGTTTATTATACATCTGGGCACCGCAATAAGGGCAAGCAAGGAAAAGGCCATCTGGAATACGATCATTCACAGACGCATCACGTTTGATTTTTTCCTTCGAACTTTTATTTTCATATAAATCCATTTTTCTCTCCATTATAACAATACCGCACACGTTAGACGCATACGGTAGTCATTTTATTGATTATCTGGCAATGTTTGTGTCCATCTCGGTAAAAATTCAGTTTCCAAATAACGTGTGTCAAATTCGCCACGTTGAACCTGTGGATCAGCTAACAGAGCTTTTTGAAAATTACGGCTCGTTGCTACACCACGTACAACAGTTTCATCAACCACACGTTGAATCTTTCTCATGGCTGTTTCACGATCATCGGCCTTAACAATTAATTTGCCAATCATAGAATCGTAAAATGGTTGAATTTTATCGCCATTAAATAAGGCTGAATCAATACGAACACCCGGTCCACCAGTTGGCAAAAAAACAAAATCAATCGTTCCAGCACTAGGTGCAAAGTGTTTTTCTGGCTGCTCAGCCGTCAAACGTACTTCGATAGAGTGGCCTTTAACGCTCACGTCATCTTGAACCACCGGTAAATCTAAGCCTGCAGCAACTTGAATTTGTAACTTAATTAAATCTAATCCCGTTACCATTTCAGAAACTGGATGTTCTACTTGAATACGTGTGTTCATTTCCATAAAGTAGAAATGACCATCGCGATCTTGCAAAAATTCAATGGTTCCAGTATTTTCATACGCCAATGCTTTTGCGGCTTTAGTAACAATTTCGCCAAGATGCGCACGCATTTCAGGCGTTACACCTGTAGCTGGTGATTCTTCAATCACCTTTTGATTATTGCGTTGCAATGAGCAATTTCGTTCTGGCAAATAAACAACATGACCATTCTCATCACGGAACACTTGCATTTCAATGTGGCGAACACGTGACATAACTTTTTCAATATACATGTGATCATCGCCAAACGAAGCACGCGCTTCGTTTTGAGCATCATCAAATTTATCTGATAACTCATCCTCACCGTAAACAAAACGCATGCCTTTACCGCCACCACCAGCGGCAGCTTTCAGCAACAAAGGATAGCCAATTTTATCAGCAACCGTTTTTGCTTCATGAAAATCACGGATAAATCCCTCTGAACCCGGAATTACTGGTACGCCGGCACGCCGCATTTCTTCACGTGCGTTAGCTTTGTTACCCATTAACTCAATTGTTTCTGGCCTAGGACCAATCCATTTAATACCAACTTCGCCAACCATTTCAGCAAACAATGTATTTTCAGCTAAAAAGCCATATCCTGGATGAATTGCCTCTGCCCCCGACAGCAGGGCTGCACTTAAAATATTTTTCATATTTAAGTACGAATCTTTAGGTTTCGGTCCCCCCACAGCAATCGCTTCGTCAGCGATTTGCACGTGTAAACTATCTTTATCGGCTGTCGAGTAAATAGCGACTGAAGCAATCCCCATTTCTTTGAGCGTTCGAATGATGCGAACCGCAATTTCACCACGATTAGCAACAAGCACTTTTTTAAACATGTTACTCTCCAATAATAAATGTTAGTTCAGCAGTAGTTGCTTTTTTGTCCCCAATCCAAGCAATCCCTTTACCTGTACCAATTGGACCACGCAAACGATCAAGTGTTACCTCTAAGCGCAATTGGTCCCCAGGACGCACCATTTGACGGTAACGAGCCTTTTTAATCCCACCAAAATAGGCTGTTTTCCCCTTGAATTCAGGCATTGACAACAATGCCACTGCACCGGTTTGTGCTAATGCTTCAACCGTCAGTGCGCCAGGAAATGTTGGGTTACCGGGAAAATGTCCTTGAAAAATTTCTTCATTCACACTAATATTTTTAATAGCCACTGCTTTTTCACCAGGGACTAATTCCTCAACTGTATCCAACATTAACATTGGATAACGATGCGGTAAAATTTCTTGAATTTGTTGTGTATTTAGAACTGTCATGACTGGCTCCTTATCATTTAATGGTCAAAAACATTTATAGTATATCTAATGCCAGTTAGTCCGGCTTCACAATGTATAGTGGTTTATTATAATCAACCACTTCTTCATTTTCTACCAAAATTTCACTGATTGTTCCTGACACTTCGCTGTGAATTTCGGTCATTAGCTTCATTGCCTCAATAACAGCCACTGTTTCGCCAACTGTTACCTTGTCACCAACTTGTTTAAACATTGGTGCTTCTGGCTTAGGCTGCAAATAAACCGTACCTACCATTGGCGCGACAATTTCAACACCTGCTGTTTCTGGTTGTGCCAATGCATGTGGCGCATCAACTGGAGCTGCTGGCGCTTGAGGTGCGTTTTGTGTTGTTGCAACTGGATTGATGATTGATGCAGCTTCATTTTTTGACAAATGCAAATTAAAATCACCATCAGTCACTTCAAATTCACGTAATGAACTGTTTTCTAAATCAGCAATTAGTTGTCGGATTTCTTCAATATCTAAACTCATTTTTAAGCCTCTTCGTGCCATTTTTTAAATACAATGACAGCATTGTGTCCGCCAAAACCATAGTTGGCACTCAGTACATATTCAGGTGCTTGATGTTTCGTATTAACATCAACTAAATTAACCACTTTTGTATCATCATCTTGTTCATCAACACCAACGTTAACAGGTAATTCACCACGTGTTAATGCCCCAACAGAAACCAATGCTTCAATTGCACCGGCTGCACCTAACAAATGTCCTGTCATTCCCTTAGTTGATGATACAGGCACCGTATTTTCACCAAATACTGTCGCAATCGCATGCGCTTCGCCAGAATCGTTGGCACCTGTAGCTGTACCATGTGCATTGATGTAAGAAATTTGATTGGCATCTAAATTGGCATCATTTAGCGCATCACGCATTGCTCGTGCAGCACCTTCACCATCAGGAGAAGGTGACGTCATGTGATAAGCGTCAGAAGAAGCGCCATAGCCAACCAGCTCAGCCAAAATATGGGCACCACGTGCTTGTGCATGCTCTAAACTTTCAATGACCAAAATACCAGAACCTTCACCTAGAACGAAGCCATGACGGTTCTTATCAAATGGTTTAGAAGCTTGTGTCGGATCTTCTTCTTTTGACAAAGCTGTCAAAGCTGCGAAACCGGCAATACCAATTTCGTTAACAGTTGCTTCAGAACCACCAGTCAACATCACATCAGCTTTACCTGATTGAATACGCCAGAAGGCTTCACCAATTGCATTAGTTGCGGAAGCACAAGCGGTCACAATTGTTGAGTTAATACCCTTAGCACCAAAACGTAGTGATACATTTCCAGAAACCATGTTGGGAATTGATTCTGGTACAAATAATGGACTAACACGTTGTGGCCCTTTATCATGCATTTTGATAACTTGCTCTTGAATCGTTGTCAAACCACCAATACCGTTTCCCAAAATCACACCAAAACGTGTTGGATCTGCCACAGTGGTTGGTACATCGGCATCAGCGTCCGTTTTCAAACCAGCATTTTCCAAAGCTTGGTCTGCAGCATCAATGGCATATTGCGCAAATAGGTCCATCTTACGGGCATCTCTTTTACCAACACGTAATGCTGGATCAAATCCATCGACTTGACCTGCTACGGTGATGCCAGTTTCTGAAGCATCAAATTTCGTGATTGGCTTAATACCAATTTTTTCATTGAAGATACCATCCAAAAAAGATTGTGTATCGTTACCTAATGGCGTTACTGCGCCAAGTCCTGTCACTACTACTCGTGTCATAATATTTTGAGCGCTCACGGTTAACTTGCCGCACACGCCTTTCCTTTCTGTATTTACTATAACGTGGTTTATATATATAAACCGCCATCAACTGTAATTGTTTGCCCAGTAATGTAGTCGTTTTCGGCTAAAAACAATGCCGTTTGTGCGATTTCATCAACTTGTCCAAACCGCGCCAACGGGATATTTTTAAGAATCTCAGCTTGAGTAGCCTCGGGCAAGGCAGCCGTCATATCCGACACAATCATACCAGGTGCAATGGCATTAACGCGAATATGACGTCTTGCGCCTTCTTTAGCCAAAGATTTTGTCAAGCCAATAATACCAGCTTTTGAGGCTGCATAATTAGTTTGCCCCATGTTACCCATTAAGCCAACCACTGAACTCAAATTGATAATCACACCATGTTTCTGGCGAATCATCTTTTTAAATACTGGCTGCGTGACATTAAAGGTACCATTAAGATTAACATTCACAACTTGCGCAAAATCTTCAGGTGTTAGGCCCATCGCCAACTGATCTTTCGTAATACCAGCATTGTTGACTAGAATATCAATTCCTTGAAAGTTTTCCTGTTTATAAAGGGCTTTTAAGCTTGCTTCAGTTGCCGTTGCATCGGCAATATCAAACTGTAAAACTTGAACATCATGTTGAAATTCCGCCAATGTTTCCGCTTGAATTTCTGAACGTGCATGTAAAATCAAATTAGCCCCTGCAGCATCAAAAGCTTTAGCAATAGCTAACCCAATTCCCCGTGAAGATCCTGTAACCAATACTGTTTTACCGGTAAAGTCTGACATGTTACACCTCTGCTTTCATCAATAATTCACTGATTTCATTAAAACTTGCCAAATCTGTAATCGCATAACGCTTGATTGTCTTTGGTGCAATTTTTTTAGCAAATTTAACCAATGTTTCTGACGGCCCAATTTCTATAAATGTATCAACACCATCAGCTACCATCTGCTCAATATCTTGAGCAAAGTAGGTAGGTGATGTGATTTGTTTTGTCAAAATATCATGTAACTGATTAACTTCAAATGGTTTTGCTGTGGTATTAGAATACACAGAATACTGCAATGAATTGAACGCTTCATCTGCTAATCGCGTTGCTAACTGTGAAGCGGCATCTTTCAAAAGTGGTGTGTGAAAGGCGCCTGTTACAGGTAATTCAACAGTTCGTTTAATTCCTGCATCTGTCAACTTGACAACCGCTTCATCAACATCATTGGCAATCCCACCGATTACTAATTGAGAGAATGTATTAAAGTTAGCTGGATAAACATGTTTGCCATCTGCTTGCATTGCCGTCAATACATCAACAACCAATTGCTGATCATCTCCCATCACTGCAACCATTTTGCCTGGATTTTTGTCACCCACGGCTTGCATATAAGCGCCACGATCTTTGATAATAGCAACAGCTTGTTCAAAACTAAATGCACCTGCCACAGTCAGCGCTGAATACTCACCCAAACTCAATCCTAAGCTGGCTACTGGTTGTGGCAGTCGCTCACCTAATGCGTTAGCGATTGCCACACTCATTGCCAATATAGCTGGTTGCGCAAACTGTGTTTGAAAGATCTTGGTTTCGTCTTGAACAACTGCTGCTAAATCATATCCCAATATTGCACTGGCCTGATCAATTGTCTCACGATATACCGGCAAAGCTTCATACAAATCAGAACCCATGCCCACTTGTTGGGCACCTTGACCACTGAATAATAAACCAATTTTCATGTTAAACCCCATATACCATATTTATAAGAAACAACCCAATTAAATTGGGTTATCGTCCTATTTTGTTGTATTCTCAACACCCATTAAGTCGGTCGCTTGTGCCCAAATGTCTTCTAAAATTTCAGCCACTGGTTTTTCGTCGTGAATTAAACCAGAGATTTGACCAGCCATAAAGGCTCCGCCGTCCTTGTCACCTTCTTGGACAGCGCGCTTCAGCGTACCAGATTCCAATTTTTCAATTGCTTCGGCATCTGGCTTTTCTTTTTGAAGCTCATTAACCTCGTTTTTAACAAAAGACTTCGCCATTTTATTTTTCAAAACACGCGCACGATTGCCAAGTAAATTACCTGTTACGATCGTATCGATATCTTTAGCTTTTAGAATCTTAGCTTTAAAATTGGGATGGACTTCTGACTCAGCTGCTGTTAAAAAGCGTGTCCCCATTTGAGCGCCAGCAGCGCCTAACATAAATGCAGCTGCAACACCACGTCCATCACCGATACCTCCAGCCGCAATCACTGGAATATCAACTGCATCAACTACTTGAGGTACTAGAGCCATTGTTGTCAACATACCAATATGTCCACCTGATTCCATTCCTTCAGCAACTACGGCATCAACACCCTTTTTTTCCATCATTTTAGCCAAAGAAACTGATGGTACAACTGGCATAACAATAATGCCTGCTGCATGTAACTCATCCAAAAATGGTGATGGATCGCCAGCACCAGTGGCAACCACAGCAACCTTTTCTTCTATAATAACATCAAATACTTCACGGATATGGCGGCTCAAGAGCATCACATTAACACCAAATGGCTTATCAGTTAATGCTTTCGCACGCTTAATTTCGCGTCGTACATCTTCTCCATGCCAATAACCAGTACCAATAATACCAAGACCACCGGCTTCTGAAACTGCTGCGGCTAAAACACCTGTTCCAGCCCACGTCATGCCTCCCTCAACAATAGGGTATTTCATGCCTAATTTTTCGAAAATTGGGTTTGTTGTTTTTACTGTCATGCTCTCATCCTTAAACTTATAGTATGTACGCGGTTTCCCGCATCAATTAGGCAGCCAACTGTTCCTTGATCTTGTCAACCAAGTCTTGAACTGTCTTGATGTCTTCTGCCACGGCAAGTTTGATATCAAAGTCATCTTCAACACGGTTCAAAACTTCAAACAAATCTAATGAATCAGCATCAATATCATTTGTTAAGTCAGTTGTTAATGATACTTCATCATCTTCCAAATCAAATTGGTCAACCAAAATTTCCTTTGTCTTGTCAAAAATTTCTGCGTCTGTCATGTTAATTATTCTCCTGTAAAATATGTGTATAGTCGTTAGATTTTTGCGGTGCAGCCGACTACACCGAATTAATTATAATTGCCAAACTTGTGCGCCAACCGTGAGACCGCCACCAAATCCAGCTAAAGCTATTGTCTGTCCAGCATGTACTTGGCCTGACTCAACTAGATCATTTAGTAAAATACCAATACTTGCCGCACTTGTATTCCCATTTAGTACCATATTAATTGGAAATTTCGACATCGGTTGTTTGAATCGTTTTGCAATTGAAGCTACAATACGAGAATTAGCTTGATGTAATAAATAATAATCAACATCATCTGGCGATATTTTAGCCTGCTCTAATGCTGATTGAAGTGCTTCAGGTACTTCGCGGGTTGCAAAATTATATACTTCACGACCATTCTGGTGAAAATAAGGGTCTAGTTCACTGATTTGTTTTGAAAATGGATTATCATTTGCAAATCTACCCGCAACTAGATTGTCACCTTTTTCGCCAAAAGTCCTTAGTTCTTCTGCCAACAAGCCAACATTTTCCTGCGTACGCTCAACCAAAACGCCAGCTGCACCATCACCGAACAATACCGCTGTCGTTCGATCATGCCAGTCAACTAGCTTTGAAAGTACCTCAGCACCAATGACTAAGCCACGACGATAGCGTGTCGTTAACAAACTAGAGGCAACGCTCATACCATAAACAAATCCCGAGCAAGCTGCACTCAAGTCAAATGCAAATGCATTTGTTGCACCAACATTAGACTGAACAATTGCTGCTGTACTAGGTGACAAACTATCAGGTGACATCGTACTAACAATAATAAAATCAAGTGTTTCCGGTGAAATACCTGTTTTGTCTAAAAGTTTTTTTGCCACACTGGTTGCTAAATCACTTGTATTTTCAGTTGTGACAACGTGCCGTTGGTGAATACCAGTACGCGTATAAATCCATTCATCGTTAGTATCCATCAATTTGCTTAACTCATCATTTGATACCACATTTTCGGGTGAATGGCTCGCAACTGCAACCATTTTAATTTGTTCCATGTTGCCCTCTCACTTACTCAATATTGCCATCAAATAACTTTTTAAATTATGAATAGCACGTTGTACAACAGAAGCTTCTTCCGTTGTCATACCAGCCATAAAATTATGAGCCATATCACGGTGGAAGCCTTGATGTGCACGGTAAACCACTCGCCCTTTATGCGTTAAACCTAGTTTAACAACACGCCGATCAGTTCGGGAACGACGTCGCTCAACATAACCTTTTTGTACTAACTTATCAATGGCTGTGGTCATTGCACTCGGAGTGAGATGAATCATGCGAGCCACCTGAGAAGCACTTTTTTCATCATACATTGAGATAGCATCAATGGTGTGCATATCTTTTAATGTAATATCTGAAAAATAACTACGTTTCAAAGAGGCTTCTTCAATCCACATAACATTGTTAAATACATCAACAAGGTCACTATTTATTTTTTCAAAATCAGTTGTAATTACTTCATTCATTTTTTTCATCTGGCGCCACCACAAACATCAACTCTGCTGATGTCGCAGTTTTACCGTCGACTTTGGCCTCGACCAATACGCTTCCCATGTTGGCGCGTAGTTTACCAAATGTGACATGCAATTTCAAAACATCACCTGGTTTAACCATGTGCTTAAACTTAGCGTTGTCAATACCTGTCATATAGGCTGTCTTGCCCTTGAATTGTGGTGAAGATAAAATCAAGATCGACGCCGCCTGTGCTAGTGATTCAATGATTAAGACGCCAGGCATCACAGGATTTCCAGGAAAATGTCCTTGAAAAAATTGCTCGTTAATTGTAACATTTTTAACAGCTACAATTGATTCATCCGGTACCATCTCCTCGACGTAATCCATATATAAAATAGGATAACGATTCGGGATTAAATTCATAATTTCAGTCGTTGTAAGAACTGGCATAGTGGTTCCTCTCTAAGAAATACTTCGATAATCAAAATATATGATAGTCAAATATTATCACAAAGTATTTCGATTGTCAAACTAATTAAGCGATTCAAAAATTGGCGCTGTTAATAAAAAACACCCGAGACAGGGGTGTTTAAAAAGTCAAGATAATTAGTCTATTTTGCCATTCAGTCATAAAATCGTCACTCTGCCATTCATGCACGCGAGTGGTATTATAGCCGACGGCCGCATTATAATAAATGTTATTGCCTACTTTTAGTGGCGCAGGGTGTAAATGTAAATGGCCTGTCACTGTGGCAATCGTATAGGATTGATCCAAAGCTTGTCCAAGACGACGACTGCCCAAAAAAGCATTCGCCATATCTAGTCTTGTATTACCATTTGGAAAACGTTTGATATAATCATCTCTTGGCACAAAGTGGCTCACTAATACGGTTTGCCGATTGCCCGCGGCTAATAGTTGATCATTAATCTGCTTCAGATTAATATCACAACGTTCTCTATCACTCATTGGTTGTTCAATTCGACGATCAAACCAAAAAGCTTTTTTAAATTGCTCAATTTGTGCTTGTGTATAATCCTGACCGACAAAACTATAATCATACCAGCCATTATTACCAATTAGTCTTACTTCATCAGTTAAGTCCATGTATTTATTATGGAAATATAGTGGGTCAATGTCACTTTCTAATTCATCATAACTGACGTTTTTGCCCATGTCATGATTGCCAGCAATAAATCGGATAGTCATTTTGTCTTGCACGAGCGCCTGCATCTCATGTGCAAAAGATAATGTCTCTGCAAAATCATTAAATGAATCACCAGCCATCACATATAATTGAACATTTTGATTCAACAAATAGAGCGCTTGAGCATGCATTGCGCGTTTAACATCAATATGATTTAAATCAAAGTGATTATCTGAAGAAAATGCAACTTTCACAAATAGAACTCCTGTTCGATATTTGAGTAAAGTATATCACATTTGAAACTAATATGCTGTTATCGCAACATTTGTTTAAGATTTGTTTGATTTTTATTACATTTTGTAACATTAACACATTAAAAAGTGATTACTGATTAATTGCAACAAAAAAACCGCCATAGCGGTCTTCTTAAAATAACATCTTACCCAAAAGTATGTGATGTCTTTAATTTTACAATGTTGCGAAGTGTAACAATGTACGGATCATGTTTGAAGTGAAGCCGTATTCGTTATCGTACCATGCTGCAACCTTAACTAATTGTTGACCTTCTCCGGCAACAACTTCAGTTTGTGTTGGATCAAAGACAGTACCATGTGTATCGTTGATGATGTCAGTAGATACCAATCCGTCACCGTTGTAACCAAATGAATCAGATTCGTACTTCTTCATAGCTGCGTTAACTTCTTCAACTGTAACGTCTTTCTTCAAAACGGCAGTCAATTCAGTGATTGAACCATCAGGAACAGGAACACGGATAGCTGAACCAGTCAACTTACCATCCAATGAAGGCACAACCAAACCGATAGCCTTTGCGGCACCAGATGAATGTGGCAATGAGTTTGAAGCAGCATCACGATTTGCTTGGCGCTTTGCAAAGTTAGCTGACTTTGGTCCATCTTGCAAGCTTTGTGAAGCTGTGTAAGCATGAACAGTCAACATCAAACCAGTCTTAACACCAAATTCTTTTTCCAATACGTTAGCGATTGGAGCCAATGATTGCGTTGTGCATGATCCTGCAGAAACAATCTTGTCGTCTGCAGTCAAGATGTCTTGGTTAACACCGTAAACAACTGTTGGAACTGCACCGGCTGGGGCTGAAACCAATACCTTCTTGGCACCTGCATCCAAGTGAGCTTGTGACTTTTCAGCTGAAGTATAGAAACCAGTAGCTTCCAATACATAATCAACACCATCGTTAGCAACCCACTTCAAGTCAGCAGCGTTACGTTCTGAGTAAACAGCATAGTGCTTACCGTTAACAATAATACCGCTCTCATCAGATGAAACATCAGCATGCAAAGTACCGTGAATTGAGTCATACTTCAACAAGTATGCCAACATGTCAGGGCTTGTCAAGTCGTTGATAGCAACAACTTCGATATCTGATGCTTTGTCTGACAACTCAAGGATGCGACGGAAAGCCAAGCGGCCAATACGTCCAAATCCGTTAATACCAATCTTAACAGTCATGTGTTTTAGATCCTCCAAAAATTTTTGACTTATGTCAACACCAATATTATAGCACAAAGTTCAACAATGAGCGAACGTGAACTTGTCTAAAAACTGATTTGATTAACCAGCAAAATCAAATATTTTTAATTATTATTACATATAAAAAAATTTAACTGAGTTTTTTCATTATTGGGACATATATTGAAACCAAAGAACCACTCCGTTTGTTAATATAACACAGCACGGCAACATTAGTTTATATGGTACATTTTATTCTCATTTTTCAACAAGAAAAACCAAAATAAATGATGCTTTTTAACCAAAAATCAATTGCACTACGTATCAATAACTGATAAAATATGATAAACGTTTTCATTTTTGAGTTCCATCTCATGAACTTGATCAGAGATATCACTTACATCATTTATTGTATCGGTCTCATAAAAACGTTGATCAAATAAACATTAAAAGGGCTTAACAACATGCACAACTCTAAATCGCAACATATCGCCATATTAGCGGTAATCATTGCTTTTAATATTGCACTATCTTATGTGATAAAAATTCCCGTCCCTGCTACTAATGGCTTTGTCAATCTTGTGGAAGCCGGTATTTTCATTGCCGCGCTTCTGGGTGGGGCCCGAAGCGGATTGATTGTTGGCGGTATGAGTGGTTTATTACTTGATTTACTTGCTGGCTATCCACAGTGGATGATTTTTTCATTAGTCATTCATGGTGCAGAAGGATTGTTGGTCGGCTATATTGGTTATCGTAAATCAATTTTGCCACAGGCAATTGCTTTGCTAATTGGCAGCCTTGTTATGGTGATTGGTTACGTTTTGGCGGGAGCAATTTTGTACAATTGGCCCGCTGGAGTCGCGTCAATAGTTGGTAATATCGCACAAGCAGTCATGGGATTAATTGTTGCATTAATCTTAATTCCAGTATTCAAACGTATGCCACAAATTGATTTGAAAGTATAAAAAAGAGACTCCATAGGAGTCTTTTTTTTACTCAATACCCGATCCTGGTTCAATTGAATCAGGTAAAATCGTAACCGTCACAATATCATTTTTTTCAGCTGACAAAATCATGCCTTCAGATAGTTCACCAGCCATCTTGCGCGGTTTCATATTGGCTACAATAGCCACAGTTTTACCAACCAAAACTGCGGGATCAGCATACCACTTTCGAATACCAGACAAAATTTGTCGTGGCTTACCGGAACCATCATCCAGTGTGAATTTCAACAATTTTTCAGACTTGGCAACAATTTCACCTGCAGTGATCTTAGCCGCCAAAATTTCTACTTTCGCAAAATCATCATACGTGATTAATTCTTTTTCCGGTGTCGTGTCTTTATTAGCGGCAGCAATCGCTGCTTCTTTTACTGCACGACCTTTCCCCTTAGTGTCCTTGGAAACTAAACCAGAAATAAATGCCACTTCTTCATCAACATTTTGACGTGGGAAGATTGGTTCACCCTTAGCAACAACGTGACCACCAGTTGGTAATTTTCCAAATGTCAACCCACCAATTGCGACACCTTTTTCAGCATAATCCAACCCTAATTGCTCAAATATTTTGCGAGGAGCCTGTGTCAAAACTGGTTGCAACAGTACGGCAACGACACGCAATGCACCAGCAAGATGTGCCATAACACTTGATAAAATTGGCTTAGCATTGTCATCTTTCGCCAACACCCAAGGTTGTGTCTCGTCAATATACTTATTGGCTCGACGAATAATTGTCCAAACACTTTCGAGTGCATCTGCTGTACGGAGTTCACGGAAACTTTTGTTATAGCTAACAATCGCGTCCTCCACAGTACGAACTAGATCTTCATCAAACGCGGTTTTGCCAGTATGAAGTTCAGGAATAACACCACCTTCATACTTATTAATCATGGCAACAGTTCGGTTAAGTAGGTTTCCTAAATCGTTTGCCAAATCATAGTTGACACGGGCAACAAAGTCTTCTGGGGTAAACACGCCATCATTTCCAAATGGCATAGCACGCAATAAGTAGTAACGAACTGCGTCCAAACCATAACGTTGTTCCAACACTTCTGGGTAAATAACATTACCCTTTGACTTCGACATTTTACCGTCTTTCATGACTAACCAGCCATGACCAATCACCGTTTTGGGCAATTCTAATCCAAGTGCGTGCAACATGATTGGCCAATAAATCGTGTGGAAGCGGACAATTTCTTTACCAACTAATTGGACATTAGCTGGCCAGAATTTATCAAACAACGCTGTGTCATCTGAATCATAGCCGAGCGCAGTAATATAATTGGCTAACGCGTCAATCCAAACATAAATCACATGCTTTTCATCCCCAGGGACAGGTACACCCCAGTCAAAGGATGTCCGCGTAACTGCCAAATCTTCTAATCCAGGCGCAATGAAGTTATTGATCATCTCGTTCATTCGCGCTTCAGGTTGAATAAAGTTAGGGTGCGTTTTGTAGTAATCTAGCAACCAGTCGGCGTATTGACTCATTTTGAAAAAGTAAGCTTCTTCTTTGACGAGCTCAACTTCATGTCCTGATGGTGCCTTACCACCAATTACTTTACCTTGTTCGTCGTGATAGACTTCAGCAAGTTGTGATTCGGTGAAATATTCTTCATCTGAAACAGAATACCATCCTTCATACTCACCTTTATAAATATCACCATTTTCAAGTAATTGCGTAAAAATCTTTTCAACGGCTTTTTCGTGGCGATCTTCTGTCGTCCGGATAAAGTCATCATATGAAATATCCATTAACTGCCACAAGTCTTTGATTTGCTTAGCCATGCCATCAAGATAGGCAATTTCTGACGTGCCAGCAGCTTTTGCTTTTTGTTGGATTTTCAAACCATGTTCATCAGTACCTGTTAAAAAGTACACATCGTCACCCAAAAGACGGTGATATCGCGCTGCAGCATCAGCCAATACTGTCGTATAAGTATTGCCAAGTTGCAACTTACCTGATGGATAATAGATAGGTGTTGTGATGTAAAAAGTTTTGTCTTTCTTCACAGAAAACTGTTGCTCTGCCTTGGAAAATTTGTCGTAAATGACAGCTGAATCTGTGTGATTGGCAGTGTTAAATAAAACATTGTTTGGTTCTGACATATGAGTCTTCCTCTTTCTTTAACGTAACCTAGCTCATTTCTGGAACGAGGTACGCTTTTTGCCATATGAGGCTTAGTATATAAGATTATTATAACCAAAATTAGGTATTTTTCATAGGAAATTTCATTTTTTTATCGACGCAAGGACACTTTCATTTTAAAAACAAAACCGGTAAACTGTAATTGATTAGGAGATAACTTGATGTCACAAATAGAATTAATCACTAAATACATGACAACTGTCCTAACAAAGGACAACACCGGACACGGGACTGACCACATTATGCGTGTGTTAGCACTGGCAGATAAGATTCTGCCTAATGAGCCTGATGCTGATGCCTTTATCGTTCATGCAGCTGTTTTACTTCATGATGTATATGACGATAAATTATATGACAGCGAAACAGATGTGATTGCTGCTAAAAATGCTATGATTTCATTTTTATTGTCAATTGGCGTTGATCCTGAAAAAATCGAAGCTATTACGGATATTATTGATAATATGTCTTGGTCACATTCGTTAGAAAATGCAACTCATTTAACGCTCAATGGTCAAATTGTTCAGGATGCAGACCGCCTTGACGCTATCGGTGCTATCGCTGTTGTACGTGCCATTACATACGGTGCTGTTAAAAATCGCGTCTTATACGATCCAAGTGTTCCACCCAGAATCGCAAAAGACAAAGCCACCTATCGCAGCAATGACAGTACAACAATTAACCACTTTTATGAAAAATTGTTGCTCATTAAAGACAAGCTAAATACTGACACAGCTCGTGCCATTGCAATACCAAGACAGCAATTCATGCTAGATTTTTTGAGCGAATTTAAGGCTGAATGGTCTCTTGAAAAATAAACTTGCAGAATAATTACTGACATGTTAAGCTTATATTGAATTTGGAGAAATAATGTTAAAAATGATGATTACAACTAAAAATTGTGTCCACCGGCGCTTGTTAGCACCGGTATTTTGACGTATTTTTATCCACATCAAACTATCACTTACTAACGCAACAGGCGCTTATCAACTTCATTTGATAAGCGCCTTTTTCTATGGAGAAAAATCATGAAGAAGAAAATCATTGTCACAGTAATTGCACTAATCATTGTCATCACAGCGGTCCTAAGTATTACCACACGACGCTCATCTCAAAAATCAGAAACCATAACATCAGGCACTTTAACCATTGGTTTAGAAGGCACTTATGCACCTTTTTCATACCGTCAAAATGGCAAATTAACCGGATTTGAAGTTGAGTTATCGACAAAAATAGCCAAAAAACTAGGGCTAAAGCCTAAATATGTTCAAACAAAATGGGACTCCTTAATTGCTGGTCTTGGTGCAAAAAGATATGACGTCGTTTTTAATGATGTGGGTATCACAGCAGAACGCCAAAAAAACTATCGTTTTAGCTCACCCTATATTTATGCTAAAACTGTCTTAATTAAACCAACATCTGCCACAGACTTAAAGACATTGGCTGATATCAAAGGTAAAAAAATGGCGCAATCCACAACTTCTAATTTCGGAGCACTGGCTAAAAAATCCGGTGCAGAAATAGTGGCCGTTCCCGGGATAACGGAAGCTATGAACATGGTCACTACTGGTCGCGCGGACGGCACTTTAAATGACATGGGCGCTTACCAAGTATGGAAAAAAGCAAATCCGTCAGCTAAAACAACTGCCATTGATTTAAGCAAAGAAAGTCCTGCTTCTCCAGCCGGAGCGCTGATCAACAAAAATAACAAAGCCTTGCAAGAAAAAATTAATCAAGCATTAACTGACCTGCGCGCAGATGGTACTTTAAAGTCACTGTCAATCAAATATTTCAATACTGATTTAACTGTAAAGTGATTGATTATGTTGTCTAGGAGGATTTTATGACACAATTTATTCAAATTGCCATACAATATTTGCCAAGTTTATTGATGGCCGCGCTAACCTATACACTTCCTTTGACGGCAATTTCGTTCATTTTAGGATTAATCTTTGCAATTTTAACCGCGTTAATCCGAATTTCTAAACTTCCCTCTGAACCAATTGCGCGATTGATTATGATAATACTGAAAGCTGTTGCAGCATTTTACGTTTGGCTATTTCGTTCAACGCCCATGATTGTGCAATTGTTTATTGTGTTCTACGGATTACCCAATGCACACATCAACTTTTTTGCTAACGCGTGGGTATCTGCGATCACTGTTTTTTCACTAAACACTGGCGCCTATGCTTCAGAAAGTGTCCGTGCAGCCACTTTATCAGTACCTAAAGTACAAAAAGAAGCAGCCGAATCACTTGGCATGACCAATCGTCAAGTTTATTGGCGAGTCGTTTTGCCGCAGGCTGCGCGCATTTCGATTCCACCTCTAAGCAACTCACTAATTAGTTTGTTGAAAGATACGTCACTGGCCAGTGTCATTACCATTGTAGAAATGTTTTATCTCAGTCAGCAAATCGCCGCCGAAAACTACAAAATTTTATCCATGTATGTGTTAGTGGCAATGGTTTATGCCTTATTAACCACTATTTTAACTGTGGGACAACACTATCTTGAACGTTATACCTCGAGGTTTACAATATGATTGAAGTTAAACACATTATCAAACAATATCCAGACAAACGTGCATTAGATGATGTTTCAGCAACTTTTAATGCACATGAAACAGCGGTTATTCTGGGCCCCTCCGGTTCTGGTAAATCAACACTGCTACGTACCCTAAATTTGCTTGAAAGGCCAACAAGTGGCACACTAGCTTTGAATGATTTAACCATCAATTTTGAAGCACCTATTGCCAAAAAAGAAATTTTCAATTTCCGGCAGTCATTTGGCATGGTTTTTCAAGAAAAAGCTTTGTTTGCACACTTGACGGTCTTAAAAAATATCATAGAGGGTCCAGTCCAAGTCAAAAAAGAGCCTATCGCTGTTGCTACAAAAAAAGCACAAGCATTACTGGAACGATTTGGTATGGCAGAACTCGCTGAACGATACCCATCAGAGCTTTCCGGAGGTCAGCAGCAACGTGTTGCCATTATGCGAGCATTAGCCATGCAACCAGAATACTTATTACTCGATGAGCCAACTAGTGCACTAGATCCAGAATTAGAAGCACAAGTACTACATGTCTTAAAAGAGTTAGCTACACAACGGACCTCCATGATTGTCGTGACCCACAACTTGGGTTTTGCGCGTCAAGTGGCCGATCATATTATTTTCATTGAAAATGGTCAAATTGGTTATGATGGTAGTGCTGAGGGATTTTTTAGTGCCACAGATAATAGAATTCAACAATTCTTAAATGCAATGAACTTTTAATAGAAAAATCTCATTGCGTTTCGTATTAACCCACAACATGTTATGATATATGAGTTGAAAGAGAGAATATCATGGCTAGAAAACGCACTTATACTCGTAGAAAACAGCCTCAAAATAAACTTTTGTCGCTGTTAATCATTGTACTTGTTGCTGGATTTTATCTTTGGCAAAACCAACAGCAATCAAATACGCCAACCGAGAAAACATCACGTGCAACCGTTAATGCGCCAAATGATCAAGCGCTTTTAAATCTTAAATGGGATGGCACTTTAGACGGCGACATTGTTCACGTTAACAATAATAAAGCGACTTTTAGTGAAACTGAAATGGCGGACACTTTTCCCAGTCAAGCCTCAAAGTTACGACCAATTGACGGCTTGAGTTTGTCGCCCCTAGATAGTCTAGGTCGCTCACAACAGGCCAATTTTGTAGCTAGTCAAAGTGCTATCTCTAAGGTAACCAAAAGACCAAGTCGCATGCCATACGACGTTCGTCCATCAGGTTGGTTTATTGGTGATCGATTTGACGGCACAAAGTGGGTCGGAGGTTATCATAATAATCCCAATGTTAAACTTGGTAATAGCAAGCAGCCTTTGTGGAATAAGTCGCACATCGTTGGCTATCAATTTTTCGGTATGGCGACAATGGTCACAGAGAATATGACAACAGGTACACGAGTGGAAAATGCCTATCCGGGACAATTAGTTGCCGAAGATGACATTCGTGATGCGATTGAAAAAAATCCCAAGATCACTGTACGTGGACAAGTCACACCCCTATATATTGGCAACGAACTTATTCCACGTGGTGTTCATTATATGGCAAAATCAATTGGCGACGATGGTAAAAGCCTTAATATCAATTATTGGATTTTTAACGTACAACCTGGCGTTAAAATTGATTATGCCACTGGTAAAGTCACAATATTAGAATCAGCAAAGTAAGGCACAACTATGTTTCAATTATATGATATCAAAGCATTACAACACAAACTCTCGACCGCACAGAACCAAGCTAAACAATTGCAAAATGACTTAGAGCAGTCAAACCGTGATGCTTCATCACAACGCTCACTAAGAAATAATTTAAAGAATGTCACCTTAGTAATTGCTGAGCTAGAAAAACAAATTCGAACACAGAAAAAACACGAGACACATGCTAATAATCGTCATTTTGCCCGTAGCAACACGCACAAGCATGACTTATAACAAAAAATGTTAACCTCAGGATCAGAGGTTAACATTTTTTATATCACTTTACCATCGCGGACAACCATGGCACTAGAATGGCCTGGCCCACCGCGTTCTGGGTCAAATACCCGAATAGCAGCATTAATGGCATTAGGTGCTTCACCAAATCCTATCGCTATCAAGTCCGCTTTCCCAACGTAATGGCTGGCATCCCCAATAGCAAAAACACCAGGAACACTAGTAGCCAGCTCCTGATTAACATGGAATACTTGACCATCAAGTTCCGGCTGAATGTCCCAAGATTGCACTGTTTTATTAGCTGAAATGAAACCATAATTGATAATTAGGTCATCCACTACTAAATCGCTATGCAACAAGTCATTTTTAACATTTGCCAAACTAAGCCTCAGCTTGCCTGAAGACAATTTCTCAACTTTTGTCACTTTTTTTGGCGTTTCACGTTTCACTGTTGATTGTTCTAACGCTTTAACACTTTGCTCCATCGCTCTAAATTGATCCCGTCGATGAATCAAAGCAGTCGAAGCGGTTAATTGATTAAGCATTGTTGCCATATCAACTGCTGAATCCCCGCCACCAGCAATGGCAACGTCATGATTATCAAAATCATGTTTGTTTTTTACAAAATAGTGAACACCTTGTCCAACTAGCTCATCTACGCCATCTAACTGCATTTTACGTGGTTCAAATGCCCCTTTACCTGTGGTAACGATAATTGTTTTGGCGATCATCGTGGTGCCATCATCTGTAGCAATTGTGAATAACTCGTCTTGTTTCACAACGTTAACCACAGTCGTATTCGTTTTAATTGTAATAGGAAACATATCAAGTTGTGCTTGTAACGACGCGATTAAGTCTGAACCTTTGATACTTGGAAAACCCGCAACATCTAGAATATTTTTTTCAGGATAAAGTGCTGTTACCTGCCCGCCTAAAGTAGCTAAACTTTCGATCAAAATTGTTTTTGTATTTCGTAGCCCCGCATAAAATCCTGCAAACATACCAACTGGTCCACCACCTATTATGGCAATATCATATATTTCTGTTTCTGTCATTCATAAATCTCCAATTTTTGTTTACCCTGTACAAGAATATTATACCTACATTTGGCGAATTTATCCCTAAATTTGTTGTTGTCCGTTATAATAAACATATCTTTAAAAATTGGAGAAAATTTATGGCCCACAAAAAAATGATTCTTGATCTTGACACAGGTATTGATGACGCACTTGCGTTAGCTTATGCTGTCGCAGACCCAAATGTTGATCTCATTGGTATTATTTCAAGTTATGGTAACACTCTGGTCACAACGGCCGCCCAAAATTCTTTGAATTTACTCCATCTACTCGGTGCAGACAATGTCCCTGTTTTCATTGGTGAAAGTCATTCAAGCACTACTGACCATTTTGATGTGATGCCAATTTCACAAGCTATTCACGGCAAAAACGGCGTTGGTGATGTTTTGTTAGCAACATCACCTCAAAAAGTTTCCGCACAATCTGGGGTCGATTTCTTAATCGAAGCTGCACACCAATATCAAGATGAGTTAATTTTTATTCCTACCGGTCCCCTAACGAACTTGACGGCTGCAATTAAAAAAGATCCCGACGTTGCGCACTTAATTGGCAATACAACATTGATGGGCGGCGCCTTAACTGTCCCAGGCAATGTCACACCATTCACTGAAGCTAATATCCATCAAGATCCCGAGGCTGCTGACTTTGCTTTCACTCATCAGGACAATTTAACGATGGTTGGTCTTGATGTTACCCTCCGAACACTATTAACAAAAAAAGAAACTGCTGCATGGCGCTTGCTAGGAACAACCGCAGGTCAAAAATATGCTGATTTAATGGATTTTTATATTGACGCCTATGCTAAACTAAATATCGACAAAAAAGGTGCTGCACTTCATGATCCGCTAGCAGTAGCCGTTGGTATTGACCCAAGCTATGTCACCACAATTTCATTAGCCATGCGTGTCACTTATGATAAAGAAAGTGGCGATTATGGTCGCACTATCGGAGATAAAAGTAGATTGTTGGAACCAACAACTACTAAAGCCGCCGTGCTCGTCGACACACCACGTTTTGTAAACGATTTCCAAAATCTAATGCTAAATATTTTGAATACAACTCAGAAATAAATAGAGACATGTCATTAACGACATGTCTCTTTATTTATGAACGAATTTGACCATCGCCAAACACTTCATATTTGATTGTTGTCAAAGCCTCAAGACCCATTGGCCCACGTGCATGAAGCTTTTGAGTTGAAATGCCAATTTCTGCACCGAACCCAAATTCAAATCCGTCCGTAAACCGACTTGAGGCGTTTCGGTAAACGACTGCAGCATCAACGTCATTCATAAATTTGGCAACGTTTTCAGCATCTTCACTAATAATGGTTTCAGAATGGTGCGTTGTGTGCCGATTCACCCACTCAATTGCCTCATCAATCCCAGAAACAATACGGACACCCATAATTAGGTCATTATATTCTGTGTCCCAATCAAGTTCACTAGCTGGTATCAAATCACTTTCAATCGCTCTAGAGGCTTCATCACCTCGTAATTCAACATCTGCCGCTCTTAATCGACCAGTAATCTTTGGCAAAAATTCATCCGCTATATCCGCATGAATTAACAACTTCTCGGCAGCATTGCATACCGCTGGCTTCTGCGTTTTGGCATTATGAATAATATTAATGGCTTCATCTTGATCAGCACTAGCATCTACAAAAATGTGTGTGTTACCAGCACCAGTTTCTATCACAGGAACCGTGGCATTAGCCACAACAAAATCAATAAAATGACCAGAGCCTCGTGGAATCAAGACGTCCACATATTCTCTCATATGAAGTAACTGGTTGACTGAGTCATGTGACGTGTCAGTGATGAGTTGTATCATATCTGGATTGAGATCACGTTGCTTCAAAACGTCACGTAAAATAGCTGCGAGTGCCTTATTTGAGGCAATCGCTTCTTTCCCACCTCGTAAAATAACAGCATTACCAGACTTTAGCGTGAGCGCCGCTGAGTCAACAGTAACATTTGGTCGTGCTTCATAAACCATTGCCACAACACCCAAGGGTACTATCTTTTTTACAATTTTTAATTTGGCGTGATTTTCCCACGTTTCATACGGTCCTGCTAAAGGATCAGGCAATTGCGTGACTGCCAAAAGAGATTCGGCAATGCCTTGAACTGTCGCCTCATCAAGCGTTAGTCGTTTTACCATTGGTGCAGCAAGATTTGTTGCTAATGCTAAATCTTGCTGATTAGCCGCAATAATGACATCTGACTTTTCCGTAATAGCAGCTGCCATCATTTTTAAAATTTGATTGCGTGTCTCAAAAGATAAGTTGGCAGCGTCTAGCGCTGCTGCCTTTGCTTTTTGACCAATATTTTGTATTGTTTCCATCTTATTCTCCTTGAAACAAAGTGCCCACGGCCTCACCTTTGATAACATCTAAAATTAAAGCGGGATTGGCACCATTGATTAGCACCATTTTGCCACGATGTGCCATCACCAGTTCGGCTGCCAATAATTTGGTACTCATACCACCTGTTCCAAGGCCTGAAACGGAACCAGTGGCACTCATCCGAATGTCATCAGTAACTGCCGTAACATGACGAATAGGTGTGGCAGTAGCATCAATTGTTGGATTGGCAGTATACAGCGCATCAACATCACTTAAAATAATTAGACCATCGGCTCGCAATTCATGTGTTACAATTGCCGCCAACCGATCATTATCACCAAACGAATGTTGATGATCCAATTCATCTACTGCAATCACATCATTTTCGTTAATAATTGGAATAACATGTTCAGCTAACAATGCTTCAACAGCGTTGATAGCATTTTCAAGCATTACTTTATTATCAAAAACGTCATACGTCAACAAAACTTGTCCTATCATTTGTTGATAAAACGCAAAGCTTTGGTTGTAAAGTGACATTAAATATGTTTGACCGATAGCCGCCAATGCTTGCTGTTGTGGTATTTCTTTTGGTCGTGACTGAAGCTGCATTTGTTGCATCGCCACACCAATCGCACCTGAAGTAACTAATACCACTTCATGCCCGCTTTTTTGTAAACTTGTGAGTGTTTGCGCCAAACGATTGATCACTGAATATTTAATTTGCCCATCACCATCAACAATGGTGCTTGTGCCAACTTTGACAACGATTCTCTGCCAATTTTCCATGCTATTATTTCCTATTTTGTTTTATTATAACAGAAAGCTCCCAACTCGGCAGTTAGGAGCTACATAGTCGTTAGTACTTTTAAAATGATAGCACACCTGTTTCAGATAATTTGGCATCAATCATTTCAAATACTTCTGCTCGTGCTTTTGGATTCTCAACGAAATCAAAACGGTCGCCATCAATTTGAATTTTTGGTGATCGGTCATAGTTTTCAAACCAATCATCATATCGGCTATTAAGTGCTTGATAATATTCATACAAACTTGGATTCTCATCAATTTGTTCATAAGAACGTCCACGCTTTTTGATGCGTGCCAACATTGTATCAAAACTAACACGAACATGAATCAATAGGTCAGGATCTTTTGAAGCGCCTCCGGGAATTTCAGCCATCATATTATCAACCAAAGATTTATAAATGTCGACTTCTGTCTGTGTGGCACGATCTAAATCAGCAGTTAATTGGAACAACAAAGCATCTTCAAAAATTGAACGATCAAGGATATTTTTTGTGACAACTTGCGCTTTTTTAATTTGTGCCAAACGCTTATTCAGAAAATAAATTTGCAGCAAAAAGCCATACTTTTTGGGGTCTTCATAGAATAAAGGCAAAATTGGATTATCATCCACGCTTTCATAAAAAGCCTCTGAATCCAAATGCTGGGCCAACATCTTTGTTAAACTTGTTTTGCCGGCGCCAATGGTGCCTGATAATACAATCATGCCAATTCTCCTTTAAAATAATGTGATTATTTAACAAACCTGCTAAAAATATTTACTTATTAAGTATAGCAAAATTGTCATTTACTTGCAGACGAAATCAATTGGTTTTGACGTCAGCGATTAGCATTTTTTAAAGCAGCAACATACGCCTCTAAGGTTAAATGATGCTGGGTCATATATTTTGCGTTTGCCACACCAACATATCTAAAATGCCATGATTCATAATCAATACCTGTTTGTTTAATTGACTTTGCATCACTTAGAAAACGTAATACAAATCCGTAATCTGGTGCATGTTGTATCAACCATTTCTGAGAGGCGTACTGATCCATCTCGGCCTGCAGTGCAGGATAAGCCGCCAATGCATCATCCCCCGCCAAATCAACAGCTAACCCCGTGTGATGTTCTGAAGCTCCTGGCGTTTGGATGACAAGTGCTGTCTTATTTTTGGCCTCAGTTGTGCTCAAACCGTTGGCTTCATATTGTGCAACTGAATTGTCAAAAATTTGTTTTTGATAGGCAATGGAACGATATCCTGAAACTAAAGTTGTGGCATATCCTGCTTTTTGAGCAGCTTGACGGAAATTAGCCAAAGGCTGTTCAATTCTAGTATCAATTTGCTTGTCATCAACCGTGACTTTATTAAAATTTAATTCTGCTGACAATGGCTGTTTTTTGTTCACCAAGACTAAGTCCCAATCAGTCGATTTGACGCCCTTTGGAAAAGTATTTTTTGACGGAGCTGTTGATGTCGACTTTTTAACATCTGGCGACGCTGATTTCTCCTGATTATCAAAATGCCGTACTGTTAAAATGCCAACAATGATAACTAGAATTAAAATAACAAATATATATGGCATTTTGACATGCCCGACAGTTTTTTTCACTACTTTTACCCCAATATATTTTAATAACTGATATTAACAAGACCATCTTTAGTATCCCGCAGTACTTATAAGATTGCAATAAAAAAACAACACGTCAAGTCATAGTTGATAGATTTATCATTTCAGAAAATCTACGCGCAGTGTCTTTAAATGTTGTCTCATCTAGTTAACTATTTTTTTCTTTCAATTCTTGGTTCATCTTGTCAACATATGCATCCGACAAAGGATAACGACTGATGACAATCATGGCAACAACGGCCAAAATGCTTGGTAACCAAATCATTGACAATGTAATACCAAATTGTGCACTAGCAGTTTGTGTCAAAGCACCAGACTTAAAGTGCATAATCTGCAAAAGATAACCAGGAATAATACCACCAAGTGCCAAACCAATTTTGAAGAAAAGACCCATGATAGCATTGATTATGCCAGCAACACGCTTGCCTGAGATATACTCGCCATTTGAGACAACTTCAGGAACCAGTGCCCACATGAAACCAGTTGCAGATGTTAGACCCCATTGTTGTAGGAAACGACCAGTGAATCCCAACCAATCTGAGGAAGGATTCTTAGACCAAGCAAACAAAAGTAATTGTCCTATTATAAAGATAGATAAGAATGTGAAGAAAAATCCTTTTTTTCCAAGCGTTGAACGCAATTTTGGCCAAAGTACTACCAAGAAAATACCTGGGATTGAACCAATTAACCCAATTGATGCCATCAAAGCTGACTTACCGCCCTCAACACCAAAGTTATATTGCATGAAGTATGGCCAAACTGTATTTCCAAAGAACATCAAGGTGAAGCCAACTAAGAAGAAAATACCAAGGTTACGCAAAGCTGCATTACGCTTTAACTCAGCAAACAAATCAGAATACTTGACCTGATCTGTTGATTCCTCTGAGGCTAGAACGCGTTCTCTGGTGTTACGATAAGCTATAAATAGTGCAACAGCGCCAATAAGCATATATATACCGTAAACTTTAAACCATGCGCCAGCTGCTGAAGGAGCAGCATAGTTTCCTAGTTTCAACTTTAAACCAAACAGACCAGTATCTGTCATTTTTGCATTAGGTGAAGCTAATTGAACAAACAAAGGAAATAGTGTATAAACCAGTAAGTTACCCACATTAGCCAGCATCATACGAACTGAAGTTAACTTTGACACTTCCATTTCATCACGAGTTAATGATGCATTTAATGAACCATAAGGGATATTAACAAATGAGTACACCAACGCTGTTGCCATATATGAAACAGTTGCATAAGCAACAGTTGCGGCAGAACCAGATCCTAGCACTTTTGCAACAGGTAAAAACAACAGCGCTGCTAAAATAACAAGTGGAATACCAAAATTCAAAAGAAATGGTCGATATTTACCATTCTTTGTAATTTTAGCTTTATCAACAACAGTTCCAACCCATGGATCCCAAACAACATTAATCCAACGAACAACTAAAAATATCGTTGCACCAACACCAGCTGATATGCCGTTAATGTTTGTTAAGTAAAATAGCAAAAAGCCACCAACTGTTCCAAACACCAAGTTTTGAGCAAAATCACCGAAACCATAACTCACACGATCCCAAGTTGTTAGTTTGGCGAATTCATCTCTTTTTTCAAGATTTGCATCCATAATTATATCTCCCAGATAATATTTTATAATTGTGAATAAACGCACTTATAAGTGAAAACGTTATCACATCTTTACTCAGATATCATAACATGGTTAGTTTGTTTGTGCAACCAACTTAAAAAACAAAATGTTATCTTTTCTCTTTGTGAGAAATAAAGTGAGACATATCAAGATATTTCACAAATTACACTATTAACAACATATTAATCTATGCAACAAAAAACCACCCAGAAATTGTCTGAGTGGTTTTCCAAAATGGTCAGCCAGGGGCTCGAACCCTGGACCCACGGATTAAGAGTCCGTTGCTCTACCAACTGAGCTAGCTGACCATATCATCTGTTTTTGCAACACAAATCATAATACCACAAATTCGATCAATAGGCAACATATCAACTAACCTATTCAATTCATAAACTAAAATCACAAAACTGACATTAAGGTCAGCCTAGGCGATATATTTCTAACAAAAAAGCGAACCTCCCTCTTAATTATCAGATCCATTTTTGTCTAACGGACTATCTTGATTAACTTTTCTTTCAAAAGTAGTCACAGCTCTTAGCAACAGTTTATAAAACTTATAGGCAACAAATAGCCAGATAATAATTGTCAAGTCAATATGATACGTCATCGTCATTTGTGTCCTTTCATCATTTGAAGTGAATTATAATCGATATTTAGTTACCAACACAAATCAGTATTTGATTTATTCTAAAAACATTCGCAAAAAATTCGGAACTTTTTCACATTTACGCCTGTATTTTTCTCAAAACAATGAACAAGACAAATTTACAACTCATAAAAACACGAAACCCGATGAACTAACACGTTCATCGGGAAATATTTTTGAGAGAATATTTGAGAGAGAAGAGAATATATTCGGGAGAGAATATGAATTATTTAGAGTCGCGGGGAGAACGCGACTTTGGCTCCTTTTTGCCATGGGTTTCGTGCTTCTGATGTGATGGTCATCAGTTATACCACTTATGAGACAAGCCCTCCGAAAGTCTAATTTTTATTCAATGTCTACTTTAAGTCAACTTAGCGGGTTGTTTGAGATAACTTGCTTTGTTGATGTTTATAATATAACGATTGAAAATTAAAACGAGATAAATCGGAGATAAACTGAAAATTAAATTAGGGTCTTGGCAAGATAGAAGCAACCAAGAATCCCGGCATTGTCACCATTGGCAACAGGCACAATATAATCATCCAGGTCTGGAACAGCCAGATAATCACTCATCAACTTTGCAAATTGCTCGCGAATCAGTGGAAATAGGATTTCACGATGTGGCACACCACCACCAAACACAATCTTTTCTGGACGCAAAATCATTGTATAGTCCAAAGCTGCTTGCGCCAAATAAAAGGCTTCAATTTCCCAAGCTAAATGATCGTCTGGTAGTTCCTTAGCGCTCATTTGCCAGCGTTCTTCAATTGCTGGACCAGCGGCTAAGCCTTCCAAACAATTATCGCCGTGGAATGGGCAATGACCAGCGTAAGTGTCTTTAGGATGCTTCTGCAAGAAAATGTGTCCTGCTTCAGGATGTCCATAGCCGCTGACAAAACGACCACCGGAAACAATTCCTGCACCAACGCCTGTACCAACTGTCAAATAAACCATATTTTGTACATCTTTAGCAGCACCAGTTTCAAATTCTGCCCAACCTGCACCGTTGACATCTGTTGTCCAATAATAAGGAATATCACGCCAAGCCTTCATAGCACCTAAAAAGTCGTATCCTGACCAACCACGCTTTGGCGTGTCCAATACGTGCCCGTATGTTTTTGACCCCTCGACAATATCAATTGGACCAAATGCTGCGATACCAATAGCATCAATATTTTCAAATTGGTCAAAAAAAGCAATGACTTGTTTTAGTGTTTGTTCGCCATCAAGTGTTGGAAATGATGTCCGCTCTACAATGTTATAGTCGTGATCCGCTACCGCCACAACAAATTTTGTACCACCGGCTTCAATTGCGCCTAATAATCCCATGAGTTACTCCTTTTTTGCGATTTTATCGCGTTAATGATAAACGTTAATCAGTTGTTTACAAATATATTGTAACCGTTTACAGGATGTTTGGCAATAACTAAAGCAACGTTTTTTAAAACAAAGATAATATACTGCTTATGAACAAACATTTGAGCCAAGACCCTAATTTAATTTTCAGTTTATCTCCGATTTATCTCGTTTTAATTTTCAATCGTTATATTATAAACATCAACAAAGCAAGTTATCTCAAACAACCCGCTAAGTTGACTTAAAGTAGACATTGAATAAAAATTAGACTTTCGGAGGGCTTGTCTCATAAGTGGTATAACTGATGACCATCACATCAGAAGCACGAAACCCATGGCAAAAAGGAGCCAAAGTCGCGTTCTCCCCGCGACTCTAAATAATTCATATTCTCTCCCGAATATATTCTCTTCTCTCTCAAATATTCTCTCAAAAATATTTCCCGATGAACGCGTTAGTTCATCGGGTTTCGTGTTTTTATGAGTGTTTATCTGCGTTATAAAAAAACGATTTCTGATTTAGAAATCGTTTTTTTAGTCTTGGTGATCATCATAGCCCTTAGGGTGGCTCTGATGCCACTGCCAAGCTGTCTTGATGATGTCTTGCACATTATCGTACTTTGGTGCCCAGCCCAGCACCTCTCGTGCCTTATCTGAATTGGCAATCAAAATATCAGGATCACCCGCTCGACGTGGCCCAATCTTAGCCGGAATATCAACCCCTGTTGCTTCCCGTGCCGCCTCAACCATCTCTTTCACTGAAAATCCAGTCGCTGATCCCAAGTTAAACTGATTTGACTCATGACCATCAGCTAAATACTGCAATGCCAAGATATGTGCGTCTGCCAAGTCTAAGACATGCACATAATCACGCACATTAAAGCCGTCTGGGGTGTTATAGTCATCACCAAACATTTCAATATAATCACGTTGTCCCAAACCAGCTTGCAAAATAATTGGTACCAAGTGTGTTTCTGGATTGTGGTCTTCGCCAATCGTGCCATCTTCTGCTGCACCAGCCACATTGAAATAGCGCAACGCGACCCATTTAACCCCGTCAGCTTGATCGGACCAGTTCATGATTTTTTCCATCATCAACTTTGATTCGCCATAAGGGTTAATCGGGTTTTGCGGATCGGTTTCCTTAATCGGAATATGCACTGGATTGCCATAAGTTGCGGCGGTTGATGAAAAGACGATTTGCTTGACGTCATGTGCTTTCATCACTTCCAACAACGTAATCATGCCACTAGTATTGTTGTCAAAATATTTCAGCGGGTTTGCTACTGACTCTGGCACAATTGAAAAGGCTGCAAAATGAACCACTTGTTCAATGTTTTCTTTATCAAACACTGCCGACAATGCTGCCTTATCACGAATGTCCACCTGATAAAATGTCGCTGCTGGATTAACTGCTGCGCGGTGTCCAGTGAACAAGGCGTCCACAACCACTACGTCGCGTCCTGCTTCAACCAACCGTTTCACCATGTGTGAGCCAATATATCCTGCACCACCAAGTACTAATACTGCCATAATTATAAACGTATCTACCTTATGTGGTAGATACATCCCCTTTCTTGAGTATCTTATCTTAAATTATACTACAACTCACGCCATTTAAATTCTGCTTCGGCACTAACCGTATCTCCCATCATAATACGGTGACGTGTTTCGCCATCACCTAAAACGACTTGTGATAAAATCGTATGTCCCAAACGAATTTCATTTTCAAATTTCAAGTTAATATGCGTCACTTCATGCGTCATCAAATATTCTGGTGACAAGACATCCTGCATCCATTCAAAGTACTTTGAATTATTAACATGTTGATTGGCATCAATATCCAAATAACGTACATGATAATCATTTTCAATGACGGTATCATCACCCGTTATTTTAATTGGATTGGGAATACGAGGGACTTGTTTAACGCGTTCTGCGTCGTATTTATCAACAATTTCTTGTGGCAAACGTGCCATACGACGATTTTTAATATCAAGCATCGTCCAAATTGATGACACTTTAATAATTTCATCACCTGATTCATCAAAAAATATAAAAGGTCGTCGTACAAAAAATGGATTGTATTCAGCGGCATAGGTTTGAATACGCATTAATTCACCCACCTTAGGTCGCCTTTTAATCGTAACTTCATACTGCAAAATGACCCAACCTAGTCCCATTGCCAAATGATAATCTTGACCAACCCCAAGTTCGTCACTTTGATTTTTAGATGCCAAAACCGCTAAATTCAAAATCATTGGTAGTGACAACTTTTGTGTCGTGTCTGCCTCATAATATTCAACACGACGTTCTATTTCATATTTTTTCATTTTAATTTATCCCATGATAATCTGCATAAACGGCTTGACGATCTAGTTCGCGCTCTTTAGCAACTTGTTTAATAGCTGCATTTGGTCGAAGTCCTTTTTCAATCAGTGCGTCAACAGCTTCTCTGACTGATAATGTGGTTTCTGACGTTTCTGCAACAACAGCCCCATCAAAGCCATCTATCATGACAACGAATTCACCGCGAATCTCATTTTCTTGCGCCCAAGCCACTAATTCAGAAACTGTTCCCCGTAAAAATTCTTCATAACGCTTTGTTAATTCACGCGCTAAAACCAATTTTCGATCTGATCCCATTATTTTTTGAATATTAACAAGCGTTTGCTTTAAACGATGGGGGGCTTCATAAAAAATGATCGTGTCTTTCATTGTGGATAACTGCTGTAATTCAGCTAATTGTTCACTGTTTTTACGTTTCAAAAAACCGTAAAAATAAAAAGGTTGTGGTACTAGACCACTGGCAATTAAAGCAGTTACCCCAGCAGTGGCACCCGGAATTGGCACGACTGGAATCGATGATGCGACAGCAGCAGCCACTAATTCCTTACCAGGATCTGAAATTGATGGCATACCAGCATCGCTAACCTGCGCTACATTCATGCCATTTTGCAAATCAGCCACTATATTGGGAATTTTAGCTTGCCAATTATGTTCATGAAAACTGGTCTGCGGTGTTTCAATACCAAAATGGTTCAACAACTGCTGTGTATGTCGTGTATCTTCGGCCGCAATCAAATCAACATCCCGCAACGTATCCAGTGCTCGCACCGAAATATCACCCAAATTGCCAATTGGCGTTGGCACGAGATAAAGTGTGCCATAAACTTGTGACCCAAAACTTTTTTGTTGTTGCATACTATTCTCCCAACGCAATCGTAACCTCTAAAGCCATTTTTTCAAGACGTGCTTGCAAGGATATATTGATTTTTCGTAACTTATCATCAGCAAATATAGCTTCTGCTGCGTGCACTAACTGTCTGACATGATAATGCTTAGCCAGTGTTTTATAAAAACCTATTAGACTGGGAAACCTCAAGTTCTCGTCAGCAGTGGCGGAATATACCACCATATCTCTTGCTAATTCTCGCAACCACTTCATAAACATTTTTTGTTGTAAATCAGTTGTGATTTGACTAATCAACGTGGTTTGAACATACGCAAAAGCTTCAATTTTACGTTGCATCATCAACTCAAACCACTTAAATAACAACATTTGTGTGTTTTTCTGCCAACTATCATCGATGTCGTTTGTATCAACTAAAGATATTTCAGGATTCAAATGAACAATTTGGGCCCGAGACTGAATTGTTGGCAATACATCTTGCAAATTGTTCGTCAGTAGTAAAATAAGTTGTGGTCCGGCGGGCTCCTCAATAAACTTGAGCAGCGAGTTGGCGGCACTAGCCGTCATCGTTTCCACAGCATCTAAAATAAACACTTTTTTCGGACTTTCCAGCGTGGTAGTCACGAATTCAGGTGTCAAGTCGCGCACTTGTGCTACTTTTAAAGTAGCTCCTTCTTCTTTAGGCGCCACCAAATGAACATCGGGATGTTCATTTTCGTTAATGCGTAATGCATTACGATCAGTGGCACCAACGACTTGCCAAGCCAAATAACGCGAAAAGGCCAGTCTCGTCGACTGGCTTGATCCAACAAATAAGTATAAATGGCTTAATTGACCATTGCTCAGCAACTCATTAAAATGAGTAGCTTGTGTTGGGTAAGTTTGCTGTGCAGTTGTGGCAAAATCAGGCAACATTAAAACTGATAGAAGGATTCAATCTCTTGCGTAAATACTGTTGCGCCACCAACTTCCACTTCAATTGGATAGGCGCCTACATGATCTCCACCAGCATCTAAACTAATTGGTGGTACCATGAATTGCTTACGTTTTTGTGATACATCTTTGATAATATCAAGAACCTCTTGTACCCGATCAGCCTCAATGGCAATCATAAACGTTGTATTACCTGATCGTAAGAAGCCACCAGAAGTTGAAAGGCGTGTAGCTCGAACATTGGCTTTAACAAAAGCGTTACTCAATTTTGTTGTATCTTTGTCTTGTACAATTGCAGTTATAAGTTTCATGATTTGTCCTCCAGAACTTGGTTAATAAGTTCACGCGTATCGTGCACCACTTTATCTAATGGTTGTGTTGCATCGACTATTTTAATTCTATCAGAAAATTCACTTTGAAGTTTTAAATAAGTTTGGCGAACCTTTTGATGAAAGGCTAAACTTTCTTTATCTAAACGATCAATTTTTCCTTTACGGTTAGCTGTTACACGTGCCAAACCTAGTTCTGAGGGGACGTCTAGATAGATTGTTAAATCAGGCAACAAACCATCAATCGCAAATTGATTAATCTGCCAAATTTTTTCAACACCCAAGTCTCGCCCGCCACCCTGATAAGCTAATGAACTGTCAACATAACGATCAGAAATTACCACTTTTCCAGCCGCCAAAGCCGGTTGGATAATCTCGACCAAGTGTTGTCGACGTGCAGCGGCATAAAGTAAAGCTTCTGTACGCTTCTCTAGACCATTGTCATCTTCCGGCTGTAAAATTGCTCTAATGGCCTCAGAAATTGGATTACCACCAGGTTCACGTGTTGTGACAAGCTTGTCTCCTAGTTTTGGTTGCAATTCTGCAATGAGAATATTCAGTACCGTGGTCTTACCAGCCCCTTCAGGACCTTCAAATGAAATAAATAGTGGTTTTGACATTGGTGTTCCTTTTTAATACTATCTTAGTGATTATTTTTTCAAATTCGATCAGATTTGAGTACATGCGTCTGCATATGACCAACCGTCTTACGACGTCGTGCCTCACGATACAAGTAATTAAACTTAGCACGTGCCAAAGCGGTTTGAGCCTGAATCAAACGAAAATTGACCTGTCCATCCAACAATGCTTCTTCAGAATTTTTAGCCGTATCCCAATCAATTTTAGCCTTATCGATTTGAAAGACCAACGCTTGATCATATTCAGCACGTAAACGTCGCTTCTTTTTACCAAATATCATAGTTTTGTCCGTCCTTGAACTGCTTTTATTAGGGTCAATTCATCTGCATAATCAATATCAGAACCCACTGCCAAGCCGTGTGCCAACCGCGTTACTGTCAATCCAGCAGGCTTCAATAAACGAGCCAAATACATGGCCGTTGCCTCACCTTCAGCGTTTGCGTTAGTGCCGACAATCACTTCTTTTATTTCTTCATGTTCAGATAAGCGTCTAATTAAGCTTGGTAAATTAATATCTTCTGGTCCAGTACCAGCACTTGGCGAAATGACACCATTTAGCACATGATACAAGCCATGATAGTCACGGGTATTTTCCATAGCCATCACATCACGAGAATTTTCAACAACAAAGACAGTTGATTGGTCGCGCGATTCATCACGACAAATAACACAAGGGTTAATGTCTTTTTCTGTAATGTTACCACACACTGAACAAAAAGTGAGATCATTTTTGGCTGAAAGTAAGGATTTGGAAAAATCAGTTACATCCGCCTCACTCATACCCAGTGTATAAAATGCCAATCGTGTCGCAGTTTTGACACCCACGCCAGGTAACTTGGCATAACTATCAATTAATTTTGCAATAGGTTCTGGATACTGCATATACTCATAACGTTAAGCGTCAGAAACGTTTAACGTGTTCCTTCCTAAATTAATTAGTCCACAATGTTCACAAGGTCTTCACCAAACAGTGACTGGGCTTGCTTGACAATTTCTGGCGTATCGTTTACGACTGCTACTGTATCGTCTTGTTCAACAGGTATCTTTTCAACGTTTGCTTTGACAACTGGTATATCACTCAATTTTACAGTAATTTTTTCACCACCACGCAAACGCGACACATACGCTGCGCGATCAATTTTCCACTCGTCTTTAGAAATCAAAACCAGCGAAAATGGCAAGTTGCTTTCGGATAACTGCTGCACTAACTGTGCTTGTAGTTCGGCATCTTGCAAAGCTTCAGCCAGTAGGGCAGGATAATCAAATGCTAATACAATCGCCTCATCACTTGCTGCCACTGGCTTCGCAATCGTCAAAAACGCCTGCTTGGCTACATCAAATTGTTGCTGTAGTTCTGGCCAAAGTTGCGTAGCACTAGTGAGCGTCTCGCGACGCGCCACACTCAAAACAGCAAATACTGCTTCTTGTCCTGTACGAGCACTTAACTTTTTATTACTGGCGACCGGCTGTGAAACTGGTTCAGGATCGACATTAGCTATTTTTTCCTGTGTCAGGGCTGATTGTTGTGTGTCACTTTGTGTATCGTTATTTGTTGATTTTACAGGTGATGACGAAGGCTTCGTGATTGGAGATGACATATCGTCAACGGTCATTGACGGAGAAACAGATGGCTCTGCTTCTGACGAATGTTTAGGCGTTGCCAAGGACTGCGAATGATTGATTTTAGAAGATGTTGGCGTTGATTCTGACCCAGCTAGGCTAAGTTTAACTGTTAAGAGTTCGAGGTAGACATCACTTTGCATTGTCTGCAATAACTCTTTTTGCGTCTCATCAAGTGCAAGCATCATAATTTGAATTCGCTGTTGCCCTATTTTTTGATTTAACTGCTTTAGTAGCTCAACTGAAGCTGTGGTCTTAATCAAGTTGGGCGCTATTGGCGACAGCATTACGTCCCGTAAGAGACCTATCATATCAGCTACAAAACGCTGTGCGTCTTTGCCGTCAAGTAATATCATATGCAACGTCTGCAAGGCATTTCTAGTATCGCCCTCACTAACCTGTTGTAAAAACGATAACAATGCTTCTGTTGTGGTTGATCCTGTAACTTGTAAGGCATTCTCAACGGTGACTTTATCACTACCATACGCAATCACTTGATCCAAAATAGACAAAGCATCACGCATACCACCTTCAGCGGCATTTGCAATCACGCGTAACGCATCTTGATCATATTCTACAGACTGCTTATCAAGTATCGCTGCCATACGCGTTTGAATTGTTGTATCATCAATCCTCTTAAAATCAAACCGCTGTGTTCTCGACAAAATCGTTGCAGGAATTTTTTGTGGTTCTGTTGTCGCAAGAATAAATTTAACATTAGCGGGTGGTTCTTCAAGTGTCTTGAGTAGGGCATTAAATGCACCAGTTGACAACATATGCACTTCATCAATAATATAAATTTTGTATTGTGCCTCAATTGGCGCGTAATTAGCACTATCGCGAATATTGCGAATTTCGTCAACACCATTGTTAGAGGCAGCATCAATTTCAATAATATCTGGAATTTGAGTTTCATCGGTATCTGGCGAAATACCATTTACTTCACGAGCAAAAATTTTAGCAGCTGATGTTTTACCAGTTCCTCTTGGACCACTAAATAAATAGGCATGCCCTGTTTGATGAGCTTCAATTGCGTTTTTAAGCGTTTGCGTAATTACTTCTTGGCCTACCATATCGTCAAATGTACGTGGTCGATAAACACGATATAGTGCCTGATATGCCATGATAATACCTCCATTATGAACTGCCAAAAGTCATCTGCAATTTAATCAAGTCATGCTAAATCTTATTATCACAGACCCAGATTTACAAAAAAAGACCGCTACGCGGCCGCCATCTTATGTACACAAGCACAACCTCGAACAACCTTAGGGCTGCTACATTCCTGTCCTGACCCGGTTCGGGAGCCGACGCTTGCCTGCCTATCTATTATATCTAAAAAAACAACTTTACGCAAACACTCTTGCCATTTTACGCGCAATATTTTCCTGCCACTTGAAATAAGTCAGGTAGGCTTTGGGGATTGCATATTCATCAACAGCTGCAAAGTCATCCACTAGTGATACAATCCAGCTTTCACGATATTTGGGTAGTGCAATTGTTGCGCCAAACATGTGCTTCACAATGATATCTTCTTCTTTAGGGCTAATTGTGGTAATTTTACGCGCATTTTTTAGAGCAATGCGGGGATGAACATACGCATGAGAACCTTCTGCAAATTTAGTCACACGCCAGTCATAATAAAACATATCGTGTAACAAACCAGCTCTGGCAGTAGCGACTTCATCCGCACCAATCTTTTTGGCGATTAAATATGAGTGATATGATACTGAAATTGAATGTTGTAAGCGATTTGAGAAGTGGTGTTGTGGATAAAGCGCTAATTTCTGGACTTCATCGTGTGCCAATAAATCATCAACAATATTCAAATATTCTGTATCTTGTCGCCATGCATTAGGATTTTGCATTCATTTGCCTCTTTATTATTTACTAAAAACAATTATAATCTATTTTCATAAAAAAAGCTGACATTTGACTTTGCAAATTCTTTACAAAGATATTGTGATGCTATAATCAACTGACTATTTTTGTTTTCTTTTGGCACGAATCTTAGCAAAAAAATGTTGCAGCAATAGGCTGGATTCTTTGGCACGAACATCAGATTGCACGAAAGCGCGGTGATTCAAGCGCTGATCTTCCAATAAATGATAGAGCGATTGTGTTGCACCGCCTTTTGCATCTTGCGCACCATAATAAACCGCTGGCACACGTGCATTGATTATTGCACCAGCACACATAATACAGGGCTCTAGCGTAACAAATAATGCAGTGTCTTCAAGACGCCATGATTTCAAAGCTTGGTTAGCACGTTCAATAGCAATCAGTTCCGCATGAGCAGTGGCTAATTGATCTCTTTCACGGTGATTGTGTGCACGAGCAATAATTTGATTTTCAAATACAATTACCGCACCAATTGGCACTTCACCTTCACTGCCTGCTAATTTTGCCTCATTCAAGGCTTCTTGCATGAAATAATCAATTTGTTGTTCACTAAATGTCGGAACTTTCGCCATAAGTGCTCTCCAAGATATAGTACCCTTTATTTTTATGAATTACCGACGCATTACCAAATGCCAACAGCATATTTTTTTGAGCTGACGGAGCGCCTTGTTTCTTTTGTAAAACAGCAATTAATTTGCCACCCGGCTGTAAATATTTAATTGCCTCTTGCAACATCGCCGTCACTACCTGTTTACCTGCTCGAATCGGCGGATTCACTAAAATAGCAGCATATTGCTGATCGATATTCTGATAAACATCAGATTGGAATATTCTAGTTAAATTTTCGACACCATTTTTTTGCGCATTTTGTTTTGCAAGTGCCAATGCTCGTTCATTAACGTCAACCATGTCAACTTTTCGATTGTAAGCTTTGGCAATACTAATGCCAACCGGTCCATATCCTGTGCCCAGGTCAAGTATTTTACCAGTCGGAATAGTCGTTTTTGACAATGCATCCAGCATCGTCCGAGTTCCAAAATCAACAGTAGATTTTGAAAAAACGCCTGAATCAGTTGTGAAATGTAATTGATGATCTAATAACTCAAAATCAAATTGTTGAAAGTGATGATCCGCATTAGGATTGGTAGTAAAATACTGTTCTCCTGATGTTTTGTCTGTCATGTTGCAATGCCTCCATGAAATTGTTTCAATATGTACAAAAAAAGAAGTACCGAAGCACTTCTTTTAATATGATGAAGAAGATTACTTCAATGTTACTGAAGCGCCTGTTTCTTCCAAGGCTGCCTTCAATGCGTTGGCGTCGTCTTCGTTCAAACCTTCTTTAACGATTGAAGGTGCGTTATCAACTAAGTCTTTAGCTTCTTTCAAGCCCAAACCAGTTGCTTCACGAACTGCCTTGATAACCTTAACTTTAGCAGTACCTGCTGAAGTCAATTCAACATCAAAGTCTGACTTTGCAGCAGCGGCACCGTCACCTGCACCAGCAGCGGCTACTGGAGCTGCAGCTGAAACGTTAAATTCTTCTTCGATAGCTGAAACCAAGTCAGCCAAGTCCAAGATCGTTGCATCTTTCAATGATGCGATAATCGCGTCTTTATCAAAAGCCATGATCAAAATCCTCCGAGATTTATATTTATTTTATAATGGTTGTTTTAAATTATTCAGCATCTGTAGCTGCTTCTTCGGCAGCTGGTGCTTCTTCAGGTGTTGCTTCAGTAGTAGCGCCACCTTCCTCTTCCAATTTGTCAGACACAGCCTTAACAGCATATGCGAATGAACGAATTGAGAATTGGAATTCTGCCATCAACTGACCCAACAAACCTTCACGTGAAGGCAATGAAGCGTACTTGTTAATGTCATCAAGACTAGCAATGTTACCATCAACAACACCACCCTTGATTTGCAATGCTTCGTTCGCATCCGCAAACTTCTTCAAGATACGTGCTGGTGCAACAGCATCATCGTTAGAAAAGGCAACAGCTGAAGGACCGGCAAAAATGTCGTTCAATTCAGCGTAACCAGCTTTTTCAGCTGCACGAGTCAAGATCTTGTTCTTGATTACTTCAAGGACAACCCCTTCTTCACGCAATTGATGACGCAAGTCTGTGGATTGCGCAACTGTCAATCCACGGGCATCAACAACAACTGCTGAAGCGGCATCCTTAAATTGATCAGCAATTTCTTCAACTTTTTGTGCTTTAACTGCAATAGCTTTTTCACTCATGATTATGATTCTCCTTCCTTTAAATTTATTTTGCAAAAGAAATCCCGTGCGCTCAAAGACACACGGGAAAAGGTTTTAAACTTCCTCGGCAGGCTATTAAGATGCAAGCATCACCTGAGTCTTAGGCAAAATGGATTCAATTACTTAATAAATTCTACCAAACGAAGTTGATATTGTCAAATTACAATGAATTAACATCCAACGATACAGCTGGACCAAATGTTGACGAAATTGAAACGTGTTGTACATAAGTACCCTTAACAGCTGCAGGACGAGCCTTCAAAACTGTTTGAGAGATTGACTTAATGTTCTCAGCCAATTTGTCAGCATCAAATGACACACGACCAACTGGAACTGCAACGTTTCCGTCACGATCTGTACGGTATGTTACTTGTCCACCCTTGGCATCTGAAACAGCCTTAGTAACGTCCATTGTAACTGTGCCAGTCTTAGGGTTTGGCATCAATCCCTTAGGTCCCAAAGCACGACCAACACGACCAACTTGAGCCATCATATCTGGTGTTGCAATCGCAACATCAAAGTCTAACCAGCCGCCTTGGATACGTTGTACCAAATCAGCAGCACCAACAACGTCAGCGCCAGCTGCTTCAGCTTCTTTTGCCTTGTCCCCTTGTGCAAAGACAACAACAGTCTTATCTTTACCAGTTCCGTTTGGCAACACAACAGCACCACGCAATTGTTGGTCTGCTTGACGTGTGTCAACGTTCAACTTAAAAACAACTTCAACAGAAGCGTCGAACTTAGCAAAATCAATTTCTTTTACCAATGAAACAGCATCGTTCAAAGCATAAGCTTTTTCAGCTTCTACCTTTGCTGCTGCTGCAACATAATTTTTACCATGCTTTTGAGCCATTATTCTGCGTCCTCCTTGATTGCTGTACCTTCAACAGTCAAGTCAACACCGTCAACAGTAACACCCATTGAACGTGCTGTACCTTCGATCATACGCATAGCGTTTGTGATGTCGTTGGCGTTCAAATCAGCCATCTTGTTTTCCGCAATGGCACGAATTTGATCAAGTGTCACGTTTCCTGCCTTTTTGGTGTTAGGTTCACCTGAACCCTTACCAACAATCTTACGCAATTGATCAGCTGCAGGTGGTGTCTTTGTGACGAATTCGAATGAACGGTCATCAAATACAGAGATTTCAACTGGAATAATTGATCCAGCTTGTTCTGCAGTACGCGCATTAAATTCCTTAGTGAATTGCGCAATGTTAATACCAGCTTGTCCCAATGCAGGACCAACTGGTGGTGCCGGCGTTGCTTTAGCGGCGGCAATTTGTAGCTTAACTACGTTTACAACTTTTTTAGCCACGATATTTTCCTCCTCGTGTTGTGGTGAAACACAGCTTTAGTGCTGCTCCCACGTATGCCGATGGCATACTAATATATGTTACCAAATATCAAAACGTTTTGCAAGATAATTTAACGTTCATCTAAAACTGTATCAACGTCAGCAAAATCAAGTTCAGTTGGTGTTTCGCGTCCAAACACTTCAACTGTAGCTTCCAGTGTTTGCTTTTCTTGGTCAACTGAAGTGACAACGCCCTCCATTCCTGAAAACGGTCCAGCAATAATTTTAACCGTTTGACCAACTGTCACATCTAGATCAACCTTTTCACGGGTAACCATACCCATTCGTTTCATCAATAAATCAACTTCTTCAGGCATGAGTGAATTTGGTTTTGAACCAGCACCGTGAGAACCCAAGAAGCCAGTTACGCCAGGTGTGTTACGCACAACGTACCAAGCTTCATCCGTCATGTTGTCGTCTTGTGGTGTTGCCATCTCGACTAAGACATAGCCCGGAAAGTCGTTTTCAACAGTTTGCTTGGCTTCACCATCTTGAATCGTTGTCACTTCTTGTTCCGGCACTAATACACGAAAAATTTGTTGTGACATACCCATTGTTTGTGTACGTGATTCCAAGTTTGCTTTGACTTTGTGCTCATAACCAGAATAAGTATGCACAACAAACCATGATTTTTCAATATCTTCTGACATTTTTTACCTCTTTCCAAAATAAAAAGAACCCCCAAAGAGCTCCTGTTGTTAAAGCAATTATAACAAAAAAAAACTTACTTTGCTAGTAAGACATTAAACCCTTGTTGCAAAAGCCAATCAACGCCACCTAGAAAAAGTGCAAAAATAATTGATACCGTGATCACTGTAACTGTTTCTTTTGATGTCTGCTCACCTGTAAGCCAAGTGACCTTTTTCATTTCTGCTGCAACATTTTTAAAGTAGTTAATCATTAGGAAATTCCTTATTTCGTTTGTTGATGCAATGTATGTTTGCCACAGTGCTGGCAAAACTTATTGACAGAAAGACGCTCGGTGCGATCTTTCGATAATGTTACCGTGTAATTGCGCGAACCACAAACAGTACACGCCAACGATACTTTTTGACTAGCCATGCGTTAGCCTCCATATTCTCTATGTATCATACCATTGTTAATTATTTTTTGCTACCCCATACAGGATCAAATCCATCAGCTGCGCAATTCGTTCATGTTTAGTTTGTTTAGCACCTAAGGCGTGAAAATCACCAAACAGCGGTGCCAAACTCGTGATATAAAAAGAACTTGCAGTTCGTGCGTCAATGTTTGAACGCAAACTCATTGTCGCAAAAAATTGGGCGATCGGTGCAACATAATCTTGCCCAAAAACCATCCCCAGAACGCGTTGATGTTTGTCCGATAATGATGTGAAGCTACTATGGATCAGCGTAAAAACATCACGCGGATGACGTGTCAAAATAGCATCCGTCAAATCAATGAGTTGATCTATTGGTTCCGTATATGTCCTCGCCAAAATTTTTTTCATATCGCGATTGACCTGATCGCCAACCGTTTTAACCACTTCGACAAATAGCGTTTCTTTATCACCAAAATGATGATAAAGAGCAGGTTGACTAATATTTAGGACTTTTGCAATATCTCGCGTTGTTGTTTGGTTATAACCTCTGGCCAAAAAAAGGGTTGTCGCTGCATCGATAATTTGTTGGCGCCGGTTTTCACTATCTGGTATAGACTCTGCCACTGTGTTACCCCACTTTGTATTCTTCAATCTAGTTTACACCTGAAACCGACAAAAAAACATTTCCAAATTGTGGAAATGTTTTTAATTATTGATCAAAACACCACAGTATCAAGTCTAGCTAAACGTGCCTCTGTATTAGAACGCCCTGACAGGTAAGCAGCGATACGCGCATAGTGCATATAACGTTTAGCTGCTTCTGCATCACCACGTTTTTCTTCAATGTTTGCTAATTGTTCGCTCAATTCAGGTACCCAGAACAAATCGACACGCTGGCGCAAAGCATTTAACGCACCCGACAAGATACTTGCAGCTTCGTCATAATCTTGTTGTGCTACCAAGAATTCAGCATAATATTTGCGTCCTTGCAAAACACCGTGGAATTCCAAGTCAGAAGAAGTCAGCAAATCAGGCTCTTGTTCGTAAGCCAAAGCAAACTTTTCACGTGCTGTCGCGACATCTCCTTGCAAATAATAGGATGAGCCCATTTGGTGGTACGCGTAAAATAAGAAGAAATTACTTAAGACAGGTGTCTTCTTATCGGTTGCGCGCTCAGTATTGTAAATAACTTGCGCGTAGTTCTGTTTATTATGAAATTCGTCAGCAGCTTTTAGAATGTAGTAAGCTTGCAGTGTAGGAGGATTCTGGCTCAAAGCTTTTTCAAAATCCTTGAATTCATTCAAAGCATCCGTGTTCATGTTTAAAACAACTTGACTCAATAATTCCTTAGCTTTATTCGTCAAGAAATCACCGGACACGAACTGTGACATATCTAAATTTAAACGGTCTAGTATTGCCAACAATACATCTGCATTGGGCACGCGATTTTGATTTTCGACCAATGAAATTGTCGCTTGAGTGGTGATACCTTCAGCTAGCTCAACTTGTGATAAATGCATCTTTTTGCGAGCAGCGCGGATTGCTTTACCGTCAAAATTTTCGTTTTTACCGTTTCTTGCCATTAATTAAACTTCCCTATTTTTTCTTCACCCAGCGCTAAGAATGAATAGCTTAATGATTCATTGCGCTCAAATTCTTCAAAACCGTACTCAATTAACATATCAGCTAACTTTGCATTATTGATGTCTGAATAGTCCCATAAACGCTTAAATAAAGACATATTAGTGAATCCAGGCAACGTGTTTGGTTCACCTAAATAAGGTACATTATTTTCATCCAACAAGAAATCCATTCGTGCTTCACCGCGCAGATTTAACACTTTAAACGCATCCAAAGCCATTTGCTTTACTTCTTGTGTCACACTGTCGGGTAACTTAGCCGGAATTTCAAATTGAACCGCTGAGTTATCAACGAACTTGTTACTATAATCGTACCAGCCGTCACCTACACCTTGTTCTGGAACCGTATGTGCACCAATTTCAGACACCAATAAATCATCGTTTCCAATAACGCCAACTTCTAATTCTCTTGGTCCTTTAACCGCCTGCTCAATCAACACTTTATAATCGTATTGAAATGAATCGGCCAATGCTGTCTGCAATTCTTCAGCACTTTTAACACGTGAAATACCTACAGAAGAACCCTGATTTGCAGCTTTAACGAAGACAATATCTCCTAATTCAGCTACTACTTGTTCCCATGAAAGATTTTGTGCAGTTTTTGGATCAACTACCATATACTTCGTGTTACGAATGCCATTAACTGTCAACAACTCTTTGGTCAACACTTTATCAAAACTAACCGCATGACCGCGCAATGGTGCACCAACATAAGGTTTATTGAGCATTCGGAAAAGACCTTGTAAGGTCCCATCTTCACCTAAATTACCGTGAACGACTGGGAAGAAGATATCAAAATCACCAGCTGCACGTAGCGCAGAAATGCGTGCCAAGGGGTCAGCTGCATCAATTTTTGCCATAAACGCATCAACAATTGGTTGTTCATTTTCCAGTGCCAAAATGCGTTCCGAACTAGCTGGATCTAAAAAGAAACCGTTTTGTGCAATAGCGAAAACCGTGATGTCATATTTATTTGTGGCCATAATTGCATCATAAAAATTCTGAGCCGATCGTTTCGACACATCATGTTCTGATGAGTTGCCACCAAAAATAAGCGCTACGTGTTTTTTATTCATTTTTCTATCCCCGTTTTTTTATTATATCAAATATAAGTAATATTATGCAAGCATTTACATATTGAAAGTCAGCAATGTCACTAACTCAAGTAATTTTTGGTCTCGTTAACATAATCAGTAATTGCTTTGGGCACATCACTTGGGTTAAGTAAGATAATCTCGTGAAAAAACTGTGATCGATTATAAAATTGTTGCCAACGTGCTTGCGTTTTTGGTGGTGTTTGCGTCACCAAATCTTTACGCCAATTTTTAAGCGTTAACAACATATAGTCGCTGTATAGGGCATGTTGTTTTGCCAATTTTGACAAAACTTCCACCAATCGGCCTGTTTCACCAAATGTCAGCGGGTCCGACAGTTCCCTAAAGCCAGCAAGCATCGCACTCATCAAAAATAATTTGTCTGCTCTTATAAGTTGTGGCATCAAAAATATTTCAGCAGCAGCATTACCAACGTGAGTAAAGGCATGCGCCCAGCCATTTTGACCAATGAAACCACGACCATCCCGCTCTAAAGCAGCATATAAGGCAACCTGGTCAATTAGATCGTCTAATTGACCATCTGACAAAAATGGCTTTTTTGCCCGATTCGCGTATAACAGTAATGACAAAATCATAACGCTAAATGAACGTCGATAAATGCCATCATTGTGTGGTTCCAATATATGACTGAATAATTGCTCATCCGATGACAAGTACTCAGTTAACCACCGAAGCTGTTCTGGCGCTAGTAAATCATTTTGCACCATGTCACTTAAAAAGAAGAAAGCGCCTGTGTCTCTGTACTGTGGCTGCGGATTAGCCAGCTGCTCAGTAATGACATGTAAGTCAGTATCACTGATATGAAAATCAACATGCTGCACATCTGGATCTGCTTCAGCTATAAGATCCAGTTGATGTGTATATTCTTGTATCCTTTGTAAAGCGTACTCACCATCTACTGGTAGTATGACTTCAGTCGACGGTTTAGGGGGCATTTCGCGTAAAGCTTCTGCCATTAAATCACCCAAGGACTGAAAAATATTACCATCCCGGACTTTTTGACGTAACGCAACAAATTCTTGCTTTAATTTTTCGAATTCTGTCATTAGATTGAAAACCCTGTTGATTCAGTAAAAGTTGTATTTTTCTTTTGATAGCTGATAGAAAGTACCAGACCAACACCTATTAAATTACCAATAAGTGATGAGCCACCTTGAGAAATAAAAGGCAATGGAATTCCTGTTAACGGCAATAGCCCAATGCTCATACCAATATTTTCAAAAACATGGAATAACACCAACATCACAACGCCTGTTGCTATATAAGCGTAAAAAGCACTTTGCGCGCGGAAAGTAGCACGAACTAGTAAGTAAATAAGGCCAAAATACAAAGCAATCAAGAACGCACCGCCAATGAATCCAAAGCTTTCACCAATGACTGAAAAAATCATATCGGACTCTCGTACGGGTACGTAAACTTTTAGCGCACCCCACCCATTACCTGTTAATTGTCCTGACCCAATGGCTTTTAAACTTTGATAGGTTTGGTAACCATCACCTGAAGTGTCAGTCGCTGGATGCAACCATGTATCGATACGTGCAAATTGATAACTTTGAAACCCTAACACAGATAAAATTTCTCGTCCTGCAGTTGAAATAACAAGCGTTAACAAAGTAGTTCCCAAAACAACACCAGCAATGATGACAGGCGCCAAAATTCGCCAAGTAACACCAGAAACCAACGTAACACCACCAAATATTGCAATGAAAACAAGTAATGTTCCTAAATCATTTTGTAGGGCGATCAATGCAGCTAAAGGCAAAAATACCAACGCCATTTTCCCTAGTAAAATCCAATCACTCTGCACCGCGTGCGTTGGATAATCACGATTATGCTGTGCCACTACCCTTGCTAGCATTAAAATAAATGCTGGTTTAACAACTTCAGAAGGTTGAAATGAGATCGGCCCAAACACAAACCACGACTTTGCTCCTGTCGCAAGAGCCATCGATCGGTTATAGAATATCAAAACAGCCACCAGCAAAAATACGCCTAATCCATAGGCAATAGGGGCTAATCGCCACAGCTGTGATTCATCAAATCGTAGCAAAAAAACAATAATCAAGCCGCCAATAAACCAAAACCCACCCTGCACAATTACTGCACGAAGCGCTGTTCCAGCGGTTGAACCTTGCATATGCGTAGCTGCTTCAAACAAGGCACTCAAACCAATAATCATAAATAATAGCAAGGCTAAAATAATACCCCAGTCTAATTCTGATCCAGATGTTCGTTTTGAAATTTGTCGTCTTTGCTGCATGATATCTCCAAAATGCTAATCACTTCTTGTTTAACGCTACTTTGTGCTTAACCCCAAGAAGGATGGTATAAGTTATTACACAATTAATATTTCAATCGATTTATGTACAAAAAACGCCGCGAAAAATCACGACGTGCTTTATTTATTGATACAAATTAAAGCTTGCCAGAATCGCTTGTAAAGCCTCATCTTCATCTTTTGCCTGATTAATCACGGCTTGTTTACCGAAATACCCAGCAAACCCGCGTGTCGTTTTCTCAATGTATCCGATTTCTTTACTATCGACTAACACTTGCGTCCGTCCGTCTGTTGCGACAAGATCGACCCCAAAGCTTTGATTTTTTTTACTCATTATAGACCTCGATGTCCTGCCTTCATGTGCTCAAGAAGTGCGCCAGCACCTTTAGCCACGTTATCAAGTGGTGAATCTGACACAACAACTGGCACTTCAAGTGCATCAGATAGCAGTTGATCCATACCATGTAGCAAAGCACCACCACCCGTCAACATAATACCGCGATCAATAATATCAGCTGCTAATTCTGGTGGTAACTTGGCCAATACGGAGTGAGCCGCACGAACAATTTGTTGCAGCGTATCATGCAGTGATTCTTCAACTTCATTTGAGTTAATTGTGATTGTTTTTGGCATGCCTTCAAAATTATCACGACCACGCACTTCCATAGTCAATGGCTCATCAACTTGTAATGCAGATCCGATTTGGATTTTAATGGTTTCGGCTGTGCGTTCACCAACAATCAAGTTGTGACGACGTTTTAAGAAATTGACAATATCAAAATTCATCTTGTCACCGGCCACTCGGATTGATTCAGAGACAACGATATCGCCCAATGACAATACGGCAATATCAGATGTTCCACCACCCATATCAATCACCATTGAACCAATTGGCTTAAAAATATCCAGTCCAGCACCAACTGCCGCGACCTTTGGTTCATACTCCAAATAAACTTTGGCACCACCAGCTTTTTCAGCAGCTTGAATGATGGCCTTACGTTCAATTTCCGTAATGTTAGTTGGCGCACAAATCATGATATTAGGTTTTGACATGAACCCTTTAACATTTAGTTTGTCGACGAAGTAGGTCAACATTGCTTCTGTAACGTCAAAATCAGAAATCACACCATCTTTCAAAGGGCGTACTGCGCGAATATTCCCTGGTGTACGACCCACCATGCGATAAGCTTCTGATCCAACAGCCAATACACGATCAGTTTTGTCATCAACTGCGACAACTGACGGTTCGTTTAAGACGATCCCCTTGCCTTCGACGTAAATCAGAACATTGGCTGTTCCTAAATCAATTCCAATATCTTTTGCCATTTTATTTCTCCAAGATTTTTAGCTTTCGTACTATATTTTTCGTCGTACATAATCCAGTAAATTATACCATAATACCACTTTTTTTGCGGTGGATTCTCTCGTTAATCGGTCATTTCAGAACTGCATCCGGAATTTGCAAGACCCATTGCGTAATTGAAATAAAGAAGCTTGAGAGTAAATAGCCACCAATAATTGCTAGCATGACCTTCAAAAAAGTTGCCTGAACCGGTGTATAAGGCATGAATTTAGCAAAATTAATTGGTCTAATTGCCCAAAAAAAGAAATATATCATGATTAGGGTTAAGCTCAGGTCAAAAATCGGACTCATCTTGTTTCTCCTTAAAATGTTTACCTTGACTAAAAAGCTGTTTTTCAATTCTAATGTATCGCACAACAAATTTATATAAAATATAACCAATCACCCCACCAGTAGTGTTTGTGACCAAATCATTGGCATCAAATAGACGGTTAGAAAGATAAAAAAAAGTACTGATACCTTGAATTGTTTCGATGATTAAGGACGTTAAAAAAATCTTAGGTATAATTTTGAAAATACCACGCCATTTAGGTAAAACTAATGGTGCCAACAATCCCAATGGGATAAATAATGAGATATTGGCTAACATTTGATACCAACTAAAAGCCACGCCCTCAGGGTGAAAGACTGAAAGCCGCCAAAACTCATATTGTCCTAAACCCCCGTATCCTTTAATGACATCAATATATGTGCCAAAAGAGGGCCAGCGATAAAAGGTCAAGGTTAAAAAAGCAACTAAGACGGCGTAACCCGCCAATGCTAGTCGTCCCAAGATATTTTGCCAAGCCAACGCGCCTTCACCTTTGGATTTCAGGAGATAGCGTAGTAGTAAAATAACACTTAAAAACGCTACCACAAGACTAGCATTAACATTTTGCGCTGTGTATTGTTGATTGTTCAAATAAACAGTGTGCATAACTTAATATTATACCATTTGTCGTCCAGCATGACCTTATTTCCAAAATAAAAAGAACCGTTTCAGCAACGATTCTTTCCTTTCTTATTCGGCATTTTCACGACGATAATTCATCAAATCATGCGAAATTTCTGCCGTTGCAGCATAAGCTTTTTTGTAAGCAGCGTGCACCTTTTGATACTTCACAACATTGTCAGCGATTGGTTCATACGTAGCACCAAATGAAATAAAACTTTTAGCAGCATCTTGAACTGTATCAAACCATCCAAGACCAGTCGCTGCAAGCATTGCCGCACCCAATCCAGGTCCTTGCTCATTACGCAATGTTGTAACCTTTTTACTAAAAATATCGGCTTGAATTTGTAACCATAATGGTGATTTAGCGCCACCGCCAATAGCAACCACCGTGTCAAAATCAGCGCCCTCGCGATCATAAATATCAAAGATATCGCGGAATGAGAAAATAATACCTTCCAAAACTGAACGCACAAAATCATATTTCTGATGAGTGCCATCAACACCTAAGAATGCGCCACGAACATCTCCATCTGGATGCGGTGTCCGTTCACCCACAAGATAAGGTGTGAAAATTAAACCGTTAGCGCCAACAGTCGATTGTTCAGCAGAAGCAACAAAATCACTAAAATCTTCATCTTTTGCAAACGTATTTTTAAACCAAGATAATGAATAGCCCGCCGCCAAAGTAACACCCATGGAATAAAATTTATTTGGAATAGCATGATTAAAGAAGTGCAAATCGCCCTTATAATCAACATTTGCATTGTCTTCATACTTCAACACAACACCTGATGTCCCAATTGACGACATCACCATATTTGGCTCTAAAATGCCAGCCCCCACAGCACCCGCAGCGTTATCAGCTGCGCCACCAAAGACTTTGGTGTGCGTATCTAGACCCGAGAAAGTCGCGTATGATTCAGTAATGTTCCCCGCATAACCAATCGATTCAATCACTTCTGGGAAGAATGAAGCCGGTAACTCAAAAACTTCTTGAATTGTTTTTGACCACGTCTTCTTCGCAACGTCAAAAGCTACTGTGCCAGCCGCGTCTGAATACTCCATTTGTAGTTTACCGGTCATGCGATAACGCACATAGTCCTTGGGCAAAACAAAAGTCGTGGCTTGCTTAAAGATTTCTGGTTCATTTTCTTTTACCCAGAGGATTTTTGGTAAGGTAAACCCTTCTAAGGCACGATTGCGTGTAATATCAATAAATTCTTGACCAAGTGTTTCATTGATTTCAGTCACCTGTGCTGTCGTACGCGTATCATTCCAAAGAATCGCTGGACGTAATACTTGATTATTAGCATCTAACAAAACTAAGCCATGCATTTGTCCAGAAAAAGAAATACCATCGATTTCAGAGGGCTTAATGCCATCTTTTAAAATTAAATTAACAATGGCAACCGTTGTCCCATTGACCCAATCTTCCGGATTTTGTTCGGCATACCCAGGTTTTGGATATGAAAGTGGATAATCAAAACTTTGTTGCGCAACGATGTTACCCGTACGATCAACGGCTGATACTTTAACCGCCGACGTGCCAAGATCAACACCTAAAACAACTGATGTCATAGTTAGTACCTCATTCTTCTTTTGTTGTGATAAAAAGGATCGGAACACAACGTCCCGACCCTTGTCCGTGCAAATCTTTTGGTGGAACACGGAAAACTTAAATTATGCACCCAATACTGAGAAAATGTAATTATTCAAAGTTTGCTTAATTTGTTCTTGACGACCAGATTTCAAAGTAACATTGATATCAGCATCTGTCTTGTTTTCAGCATATTCAGCCAAATCCTTCAATGTCAACTTGCCGGCTTCAAAGTCTGCACCAATACCTTCGTCAAATGAAGCATAACGCTCTTTCAAAACATTTTCAATCACTTGATCTTCAATCAACTTAGCTGCTACTTTCAAGCCAGCAGCGTAGATGTCCATACCAGCAATGTGAGCATAGAACAAATCATCCATTTCAAAGCTTTGGCGACGTGGCTTTGAATCAAAGTTCAAACCGCCAGTTGGCAAGCCACCGTTCTTCAAGAATTCGTACATAACCAATGTTGCTTCATAGATGTCGTTAGGGAATTCATCAATATCCCAACCAATCAACTTATCGCCCATATTAGCATCAAGTGATCCCAACAAACCAGCTTCACGTGCAAAACGTACTTCATGTTCGTATGTGTGACCAGCCAAATAAGTGTGGTTACCTTCTAAGTTCAACTTGAATGTGTCTTCCAAACCATAAGTCTTTAAGAAAGCAATTGTTGTTTGGGCATCAAAGTCATATTGATGTTGTGTTGGTTCTTTTGGCTTTGGTTCGATCAAGAATTGCCCTGTGTAGCCAATTTCATTAGCATAGTCTTTAGCTAACTTGAAGAACGCTGCGATATGATCTAATTCACGCTTTGTATCAGTGTTTAACAAGAAATCGTAACCTTCACGGCCGCCCCAGAATACATAACTTTCTGAACCCAAACGCTTAGCAATATCTAATGAATGCTTGATTTGTCCAGCAGCGTATGCAAATACTTCAGCAAATGGTGATGTTGCGCCACCAGCCAAGAAACGCTTGTTAGTGAACAATGACGCTGTGTTCCAAAGTAATTTCTTGCCAGTTTCTTGCATTTTTTGCTCAATCTTGTCGATTACTTTGTCAAGATTTGCATTTGTTTCTGCCAAAGTGTTGCCTTCAGGTGCCAAATCACGATCGTGGAATGCAAAGTATTCAACGCCTGTCTTTTCCAAAAATTCAAACATGTAATCAACTTTAGCCAAAGCCAAAGCCATTGAGCCTTCTTCGCCTTCTTTATCCCAAGGGCGTGTTGCTGTACCTTCACCGAATGGGTCAACCAAACGTTGGTCCATTGTATGCCAGTAAGCAACTGAGAACTTGAGCCATTCGTTCATCTTCTTACCTGCTACAACTTCGTCTGCGTTGTAGTAATGGAAGCCATCTCCAGCTTGCAAAGATTTGTTACCTACGAATTCTACTTTAGGAAAAGAGAATAATTCAGCCATGTTGTTTGTTCCTCCTAGATGATTAAACATCTGTCTTTTAATTGTTTTTTAGTTGGTTGGTTTATACAACCAACTTACATGAATAATTATATATCCTTTCCAAATTCCTTGCAAGCCCTTTCTTATAAATCAAAGAAATATTCGATATATTTAGCCGTTTATAATATTTGTTCTAAACATTTCTGTATTGATATTGACAGTATATTAGAAAAAGATTAGTATTAAACTATCATTTATTGGAGGACGTTAAATATTATGAAATATACAGTTGTAGGTGCGGGTGCAATGGGGCTACGATATGGTATTTTACTACAAGAAAATGCCGGTGTTTCAGTTGACTATGTTGAGCCAACACAAGCAAGCCTAGATAAAATTCGCCAACAGGGTAACAAAGTTTGGAAATCACGTGATCACAAAGATCGTCACGAAATTAAAATTAACATTTTTTCACCTGAAGAATATCAGGGTTCCCCAGATGTTTGGATTTTCTTTATGAAGCAAATGCAATTGCAAGATACACTTGACCGTCTTGCGCCAAAGTTTAAGCCAGGTCAAACAGCACTTGGTGCAATGAATGGTATGGGCCATATCGAAAAACTACAACATTATTTTGATGATGAACACATTATTGGTGGTACGGCTATGATTGCCACTGTCTTGAATGATTACGGCGACGTCGATTTCATGGGTGCTGAAAGTGCCGGCTCATCAGTCTATGCCAATTTGACAGAAAAGCCATCTGAAGTAATGGATCAAGTGCAAAAAGATTTTCAAGCAGCACATTTGAACCCGTCTTACACTGAAAATTTCATGGGAACTCTTTTGACAAAAGTCTTCTTTAACGCAGTGGAGAACTCAATTGCTACAATGTTCCAATCACGCATGGGTCAGTTAATGGCCTATGACGGTTTCTTAGAAGGTATTGCTCGACCATTGGTTAACGAGGCTTACGATGCTGCCGAAGCGGCTGGCATCCAACTCATCGAATCGCGTGACGACATGGTCAAACAAGTTGATTACGTTTCAAATGTCGCTAACCCCTTACATTTTCCATCTATGTATCAAGACTTTGTTAAGGGTCGCCCGACAGAAGTCGACTATATCAACGGCTGGATTGCAGATTTGGCTGACAAAAATGGTACACAAGCGCCTAATCATCATCTGGTCACAAACTTTGTTCATCTTGCGGAAGCTATGCGTAAGTTCACCCCACCAGTCAATAAATTATCACCAGATTATACTGGTGCATAATTGAAAAATATTTTTTTGTAAAAATCCCCAGCAATAACTTCAGTCATTGCTGGGGATTTCATGCTAATGAATTGTAGGTTAGGATTTAAAGAGTTTGAAATTATGCGCATCCGTCAAAGTCACAGTACCATGTTGCATAAAATAATCCGCAATGATATCAGCCACTTCTTCGGTGTCTTCAAAAATAATTTTATCTGGTGAAAACATACTAAAATCGCCGCCACCAATCGCTCGATAAGTTGTCATCCCAACTTTTAATTCATCCTCATCAGCAACACGATGACCATGGTATTGCAAATCAACTAATCTCGAACCAATTGGTTGGCTAATATCAAACGCATAAACTATGCCATACCATATATCATAATTATAATGTTGCGGCTTGGGATATTGATAGTTTGGACTAATGATTACTTTGTCATTCAACACGCTAAAATAACTGGCATATTTTTCTAAGGCTAATTTAAAATCGGATCCCGTTATTTTGAGTATAGCCAACGTTTCAGCGTATGGATAATTAATAGCCACTTCACGTCGCGTTACCTGAGTGTCAAACCCATGTATGGCATCATTGAAGATAGCATTGGCTACAATATCTACCCCTAAACGTTCAGACGCAATGCGATTAATTAATTGAATATATGGATGATTATCTCGTCTTGCCGCAAAAGGATCAGCAAATTTCGCTGATTGGGTAAGATGCCCCAATGGCTTATCTAAATATTGTTCCGTCGCCTGTTGTGCAGTATCAACTGCCGACATCACTTTTTGTTGGGGTACACTTGTTGCTGTCTGAATTAATGATGCATCACTTATTTGATTCTGTAAATCAAGATGGATACACCCCACATCTGAACCGCGATACCCAGGCTGCGTAAAAGGTACGCCATTTACTTTTCCAGCAAGACGACGATGCTGATGACCAGTAATTAAGGCGTCAATGCCAGGCACATCACGCATCAAGGCATAGCCCTGATTTTCACCCCGATCTGTTTCTGTTAGTTCACCGGACAATGGATCACGTTCTAAACCGCCATGATAGGAAACAATTACAACATCAGCCAGTTCTCGGAGTTTTGGTACCCATTTTTTTGCAACGGCAACAGGATCATTAAATAAAATACCGGCAATGTTTGATTGTTGTTCCCAATGTGGAATATATGCCGTTGTCAAACCCAAAATAGCAATTTTAACTCCCTTCCGATGCACAATTTTATAAGGTTTCCCCATGAAAGGAACGCCATTTGCTTTTAATAGGTTAGCATTTATGACGTCTTTGTCGCTTTCAGTCGCCTTTAAATAGTCAACACCAAAATTAAACTCATGATTTCCTAATACTCTGGCATCGAATCCTACCGAATCATAAATTTCTTGATACACAGGTATAAATTGCTGTGCCTTTTGAGCAATGAAGTTCGTCAAAGGAGACCCTTGAATAAAATCACCATTTTCAATCGCAATCACAATTTCATCGTCAGCTTCTTGGAGGCGTGCATTAGAAACGACTTGTGCTGCACGCGAAAAACCAAATGGCTGATGCATATCATCACGCTGCTTGAAATCAGTGGGTGTGACAAATCCGTGGGTATCACTTGTTGATAGTATTGTAATTCGCATGTGATTTCCTTTATACTAGAAGAATATAGAAAAAGATATTTTGGAGATTAGTTGCATGATTATTTCCGTTAAAAACAAACAAATACGGCGCGCGATTCTATTCGTTGTATTAGCAATTTTATTAACGATTTTTGTTAAAATTAATTTTATCATACCGATTGGTATAGATGATGGTATTCGATACTTTATGTCAGCAACGCAAACAGGATTAAATGACATCGTTATGTCGATTTTTTCATTTCTCGGGTCTCCGGTTGTTGATTTAATTTATATTTTTATTTTAGCTGGTGTACTACTTGTGGCTGGCCTTCGAATTCCAGCTATATGGTCTGTGCTGACCATTGTTCTTGGTGAACTTTTAGCTTTCATCGTATGCCAATTAGTAGAACGGAATCGACCAATCGGACATCTACTGAGTGATACGGGTTATTCCTTTCCAAGCCTACACATATTTGGAATTTTTACAGCTATCTTCATTTTATTGCTACTTGTTATACCCAATATAACTTCTCCAAGGAGCCAATTGATTAGTGGATGGGCTATCACTCTCGTAGGACTCATGTCATTATTGTCACGTTTATACTTTAGCGCGAACTATTTAAGTGACACAGTTGCCAGTGTACTATTTGCCTACGCGTGGGTGATTCTAGCCGCTTCTTTGTATTCTCCACTAGCCAAGCGACTCACCAAGATATCAATATTCGAACATGAAGAAATATAAAAAAATCGCTTGCGCGATTTTTTTTTGGGTCTTATAGCCACTTCTTATAATCATCATCATCCAAAGCTTCAACTTCACCAAGTAGATAGCCATTTCCAACACCAGAAAAGAAATCATGGTTAGCTGTTGAGGTTGAAAGTCCGTTCATAACAACGGGATTCACATCATCTGCGCCGTCAGGAAACATTGGTTCTTGACCCAAATTCATTAACGCTTTGTTTGCATTATAACGCAAGAATGTCAAAACTTGTTCTGTCCAACCAATTTCATCGTACAATTCGTGTGTGTACTTTTCTTCATTTTCGTACAATTCATAAAGTAAATTGTACATCCATGTTTGTAGTTCTGTTTGTTCTTCTTCAGATAATTGATTAAATCCAATCTGGAATTTATACCCAATATAAGTGCCATGCACTGACTCATCGCGAATGATTAATTTAATAATTTCAGCGACATTCAACATTTTATTATGTCCCAAGAAGTATAATGGTGTATAAAATCCTGAATAGAATAAGAATGTTTCTAGAAATACAGAAGCAATTTTCTTCTGCAAGGCTGTGCCTGTTTGGTAAATATCGTTAATCCGGTGTGCTTTAAATTGCAAAAATTCGTCGGTATCAGCCCAATCAAAAATTTTCTCAATTTCAGCTTTTTCATTTAGCGTTTCAAAAATGGAAGAGTATGACTTCGCATGAACAGATTCCATAAATTGAATATTGTTTAACACCGCCTCTTCCTTCTGGTTGATAGCATCTAACTTAAGTTGTGCCATACCATCTTGTGACTGAAGCGTATCTAGCGTTGTTAAGCCACCAAACACTAAATTCATCGTTTCACGCTCTTGATCAGACATATTACCACGCCAATGCTTCAAGTCATTGGAAATCGGAATACGTGTATCTAACCAAAATTGTTGGGTTAACTTTTCCCACGTTGCTTTATCCAACTCGTCTTCGATGTTGTTCCAGTTAATTGCTGTGTATGATCCGTTATTAATATGTGCCATTATTGTTCTCCAATATTACGTTTTATTTTATTATATATTATTTCAGCATCAAACACACTACCACGTAACTCGTAAGCAGCAATCATCGGCACATTAAATTTTTTCGCATAACGAATAGCTGTTAAATTGAACTGAACATTGAAATTGCGATTACCTGATCCCACAACGCCTTTTAAATGACGTGCATTATTGCCAAAATCAATATATTCGCCCAACGCGTTAGTAAAAATCTCAGTTACTTCCGGTCCTGTACCGGTTCCACCAGTTAAATACGTTGGTACGAGTGCAAAAAAGGGTTCTGTTTCATTAGCATACTCTGTTTCATCACCAATTAAGCGAGCGTTCAGAGTATCTCCTTGTTCGATAGCAACTTTTTTAAGCTTTTCAACAAATGATTTCGTATTACCTTCTGTTGAGGCATATAATAAATTAATGTGTGTCATTCAACTCTCATCCAGAATTTTTTATCGTTATTGTTTGCTGCGCAACATCTTTTAATTGTTAAATTGAGCAACTTTCGCACTCACTCACACCAGATTCCTGATTATCATCAGTAAATGTTCGAACATAATAAATTGACTTCAAGCCTTTATTAAACGCATAATGACGTAAAATAGTCAAATCACGCGTTGTCATTTTATCTGTACGACCCTTTTTCCATTCATACAAATCATCTGACAATGTTGACCGCATAAAGAATGTTAACGCCATACCTTGATCAATATGCTCTTGCGCAGCCGCGTAAACGTCAATTACTTTTCTCATATCAGTATCATAGGCTGAGATATAATAAGGCATTGTTTCATTGCTCAATCCTGGTGCAGGATAATACACTTTCCCGATCATACCCTCTTGTCGCTCTTCAATACGATTAACAATTGGCAACAAAGAAGCTGTTGTATCATTAACATAGGAAATAGAACCAGTTGGTGCGATCGCATGACGATAAGCATGGTACATGCCATACTTCATCACATTGTCTCGTAATTCAGCCCAATCATGCTTAGTGGGTAAGTGATGCTCTGAAAATGCTTCTTGAACCTTCGCTGTTTTTGGTGTCCAATCTTTTTCTAGGTATGTGTTGAAATAATCACCACTTGCATACGTTGATTGATCAAATTCAAAGAATTGTTCATGACGTTCTTTGGCAATTTTCATAGATGACTTGATTGAGTAATAATTAAGCGTCATAAAGAATGTAGATGTAAAGTCCAATGCCTCTTCGTCACCATAGTACATTTTATTTTGTGCGAAGTAGGCAGCCAAGCCCATGGCACCCAATCCAATCGCATGCTTCTCACGATTACCTAACGCAACAGAAGGCACAACATCTAGGTTTGATGAATCAGAGACAAAAGTCAGTGCACGCACCATTGTGTCAACAGATTCCTCAAAATTATCAGTCTGCATCATGTTAACAATATTGATTGAACCCAAGTTACAACTGATGTCTGATCCAAGCTTTGTATATTGCTGCTCATTGTTCAAATCTGATGGCGTTTGGACCTGCAAGATTTCTGAACACAAATTTGAAGACACTATCTTCCCTTTAACTGGATTGGTTTTATTTGCAGTATCAAGATTAATAATATAAGGGTAACCTGATTCTTGCTGCAGCTTAGAGATTTCTTCTTCTAGCATACGAGGGTCAATGCGGTATTTACGAATCGCTTCATTAGCGACCATATTATCGTATTCACCTGTAATATCAACATAGTTGAATGGCACACCATAGACTTTTTCAATGTCTTCTGGGCTAAAAAGATACATCGGTTGATTTTCTTTAACTAGTTCATAAAACTTATCTGGGACAGTTAAGCCAAGTGACAAGGTCTTAACACGAATTTTTTCATCCGCATTTTCTTTTTTAGTTGACAAAAATGCCAAAATATCGGGATGAAAGACTGATAAATAAACAACCCCGGCGCCTTGTCGTGCACCAACCTGTGATGAAAAAGTAAAGGAATCTTCAAGTAATTTCATGATTGGTACAACGCCGCCCGCAGCATTTGCAATGCCCATTACTGGTGCACCAGCTTCGCGAACGTTAGAAACATTAATGCCAACGCCACCACCCATTTTTGATAATTGTAGTGCAGAGTTTATTGTTCGGCCAATTGAGTTCATATCGTCTGATGTTTGTATCACAAAACATGACACCAATTCACCACGACGCGCACGTCCTGCATTTAAAAAGGAAGGTGTTGCCGGTTGATATCGTTGGTGAATCATTTCATCAGCCAATCGTAATGCTAAAGCTTCATTGCCATCCGCGTAGTACAATGCATTCATAGCGACACGATCAACATAGGTTTCCACATAGTGTTCCCCATCGTTAGTTTTCAAGGCATATTGATTATAGAATTTAAAGGCAGCCATAAATGACTTGAAGTTAAAATGCACACTGTCAAGGTAGGCATATAGTTCTTCAATAAAAGGCATTCGATATTTTTCAATAAAACTACGCTCCAAAAAATCATTGTCAAAAAGCCACTCAAATCTTTGTGACAACGAGTCAAATTTAAGTACATTTGGCCACACATTCTCAGTTAAAAATGCATCAAGCGCCTCCTGATCCTTTTCAATTTGAATTTGGTTGTTCTTTGGGATGTTGATTTGATTGTTTAAATCAAAGTAAGTAACTTTATCAATATCTAATGTCTTCAATGGCATAACGCTATCCTCTTTTTTTGTTTCATATTTTTACTGCTTATTTTACAAAATAATCTAATAAAAAAGCATCATTGCGGCTGCGTCGCAAGATGCTCGGAATACGGCTTGAATTAAGCAGATATTTTTTTGAGCACATCTGGACGGAAGCCAGAAAATGATGGCATACCCTCAATAGCAACAACTGGCGTTTGTCGATAACCATTAGCTTTCAATTCATCAACATATTGTGTCTCTTCTTCAATGTTAACTTCTTTAAAAGCAATACCCTGCGCCTCTAAAAACTTTTTCGTCATTTTGCATTGCACACAGTTATATTTTGTATAAATTGTTACTTTTTCCATGACACGTACCTCACATTTATATCCATTATTTTGTTTAGTTTTAGTTAGAACTGTTGATTAATAGTTTACCGCAATTCGATAATTCTACAAGGACCAAAACTGTCTTCACAAACATTTGTTCGATAAAATCAAGTCATAGCTCAATTCACAAGCTAAACAAATTAATAAAATTCACAAGCGCCCACCACGAACATTGAAAGCGTTGATATATAAGGGTTTTTCTGAATCGCAGCACTCTGAAATAATTTAATAAAAACGATAGATGCGTTATGCATTAAGGCGTTGTGTTTGTGAAATTTTATTTTTAAAGAAATCATTAAGCTGATTTTTGTTCGCCTTTATCCACCCCAATTGCAGCTTCAAACTTAATCATTCGTTAAATTTTAAGAAGCGATAAAAATCACCGTATGACGACTTTTTTTGGTATAATAACTCTTAGTATATAAGAAAAGAGGTTTACGAATTTGGATTCTGGTCCGTCTTTGATCATCAACTTTTTTGTTATTTTGGTGGTCTTGTTGTTAGCTATTCTGTTTACTTTAACGGAATATTCATTGGTTAAGGTGCGACTAAGCGCTTTAAAGGTTTTACAGGAAGATCGTGACAAGCCTTCCCGTAACATCAGTAACGCCATTCACATGGTGACACACCTGACTGAATATCTCTCGACAGCGCAAGTCGGGATCACATTAACAAGTTTGATTTTAGGTTGGATTGGTGAAGAAACTGTCGCTGACATCATTCTCAAATCAGGTATTATTCCTGCTGAATATGCCCACGCAGTTGCCTCAGTCGCAGCTATGATTATCTTCACTATTGTCCATGCTGTGTTTACAGACCTTGTACCTAAAAATATTGCGATTGAATCGCCTGTAAAAGTCTTACTATTTATTGTTCGACCAGTTCGCTTCTTTCATATCACGTTATTCCCCCTAATATGGGTATTAGATCATTTATCAAACGGTATTACACATTTATTAGGATTTAAAACTGACGGCGAAGAAGACATATATTCTCAAACCGAAATTTTATCACTGTCTAAAAACGCAGCAGCAGCTGGTGAATTAGATGAAGAAGATTTAACCTTCATGCAGCGTGCTTTTGAAATGAACGATAAAGTTGCTGTTGATATCATGATTGATCGTACATCAATGACTGTCATTGATGTTAAAGCTTCTATCGCAGAAGGTGTTAATTTATACTTGCAAGAACGTTATTCACGTTTTCCGGTTGTTGCGGACAATGATAAAGATAAAGTGTTAGGCTATGTCTTTAACTATGATCTAGTTCGCCAAGCACGTATTAAGTCATCTGACCCTGTTTCAAAGATTATGCGTGACATCCCCGCCGTACCCGAAAATATGGACTTACACGACGTCATGGATGAAATGATTATCAAACGTTCCCCTATTGCCATTGTTGTTGATGAATACGGTGGTACTTCTGGTTTAATTACTGATAAGGATATTTATGAAGAACTATTTGGTACAGTTCGTGACGAAATAGATGATGTATCAGATGATTATATTGAAAAACTTGGTGATCATCGTTTCAAAGTTTCTGGTAAGATGACCCTTTATGACTTTGAGCGCTACTTTGATAAAAATATCAAAGAACTGGAAAATGATGATGCAGTAACATTAACTGGTTATGTGTTAAATCACGATCCCGAATTCCGCGCTGGTGATACCATGACTGTTGCCAACTTCCAGCTAACAGCACTTGATTATGATAATGCTTATATATCTGAATTCATTGTAAAAGAACTACCCACACCCAAAGAGGATGTTAATAGTAATGGTATTTTTGATGATGAGGAACTTGAGTCTGAGTCACAATCTGAAAGTGAATTATCTACCCATTAATTAATCAAAAACGAGTGTAACTTACTCGTTTTTTTGATTGGTTTGTAATCTTTACTTTATCACTAATTTAATTGTTCGTGATTATGGTAAAATAGAATTATTATATTGAGGAGGAACAGTATGTCAGTCCATATCTACATGGTGCGCCATGGCGAGACTTATTTTAACTTTTTACACCGTTTTCAAGGATGGTCTGATGCCCCTCTGACTGAAAAGGGCATTCAAGATGGCTATCATGCCGGTACACGATTAGCCAATGTTCATTTTGATGGTGCTTACTCATCAGATTTAACACGAGCCATTCATACCGCACGCTACATTTTAGCTAACAATACGAAGTCTGATTTTTCAGATCCAACGCAACTTCCTGATTTCCGAGAAGAAAATTTTGGTGCTTTTGAAGGTGTTAGCGGTGAGATTGTGCTCACGACGTTAGGTGCCTATAAAAAAGACCAATTTAGTAATTTTTCAGATGTTATCACGCGTTATAGCATGGCTGATGCGATGAACGTCATGGCTGAAGCCGATCCTTTCAATCTAGCTGAAAATCATGAAGCGTTTCTAAAACGTGTTAAGCATGGTTTTAATGACTTGCTGAATCATCACCATGATGGTGACAATATTCTCCTCGTCTCACATGGCACAACTATTCGTGCTATTGCCGAATATTTTGGCAGACGTGACTTGTCAGCTATTAGTGTTACGAATGGCGCAGTCATGCAACTGGACCTATCAACCGATGAACAGGCTGATATTATTAACTTTAACGACGATACAACCGTGTTTTAATTGAAGAAATCAACTCAAAAAGACGATACATCAGCAATGCCATGTATCGTCTTTTTTATACGTTTAATGCTTGTTTCAAATTTTCACGTTGTTTTACACGGTAATATGTCACAAGTAAGATAGTCAGTGCCAAAAGCCATATAATCAAAATCATGACATTTGGCTCAATATCATTACCGCCAAAAACAAGTGAATTGACTGCATTTTTCAAAGCTGACAATGGCCAAAATGGTCTTATAAATGCAAAGATTGAATCCTGTAAAATAATTGGATCATTAGGCACAACAAAGACAGTTTGGATAGCTAATAGTACAGTTGACAACCACCAGCCAGCTTGGCCTAACCACTGCTTCAGGTACCAAACTAAACTCATCATGCTCCATTGACTCAATAATGTGATGCCAGTCAAATACCAAAAGTTGCCGATGTTCACATGCCAAAGGAAAGCGCTGCCTACCATCAAAATGCTACCCAAAATGCTTAGCAAACCACCAATTTGAAAGTTTTCCCACCATTGTTCTAATGCCAAAGCGTCTGTTTTGGTTGGCTTAACTGGCAATAGTAGTCCAAATAGTACTGACATCATAGAAACACCAACGACTAACAATGACGCCATTAAAACTTGTCCCTGCGTTCTTATTGGCTTGATGTCATTCGTTTTTAACATGAGCATTTGCGTCAACGCTGTATTTTTGTCTGGCTGATTGCTCAATAACGATTTCAGTTGGCTTGAAATTTCTTGCTGTCCACCGTTGATATTTTTGGCACTCGATTGAATAACGCCTGACTGATCGCTCAATGCTTTGGTACTGCTTAAATTGGTGGCAATACTGCCTATACCACCAGCAATCGTCGTTTGCATTTTGTATGAAATATTATTAATTTCTACTGCCAAGGACTGAATTTTCGTTTTATCACCCCCATTAACAGCATCATTTAATTGCGCGGAATAGGTAGACAAATCCGTGATCAAATCAGCCGCATTAGACTGTAAATCATTTGCGGCATCAGCATCAATGCTATTGCCTACCGCTTGCAAATTAGTTTGTAAGTCTTTTGTTTGCTTTGCTAGATTTTGACTTTGTGAACTTAGCTTAGATAACGTGGAATCACTTGTATTGCCCAAAGACAACTTATTATTCGCTATCGCAACTATTCCGTTGAGTTGATCTTCAATGTATTGCGTCGCATATTGACTATTTCCTGTTGCAACAGTAACATTGACCATAGCTGATTTGCCACTCTTTTTATAATCTGCTAATTGCGTCGTTAATGAAGTAGGAATTTCAATCATCGCGCTAATACGCCCTTGCTTTAGCGCCAGCTTTGCTGCCCTAGTTGATTGATAAGTACTTGTTTTGAAATGCTTACTTTCCTTTAACTGTTGTTGCAATGTGTCGCCAAATCGCTGGTTTTTACCATTCAAGGACGCTGCCTTATCTTGGTTTATTACCGCTACGACTAGACGGTCTGTTTTCTGATTACTGTGACTAGTTGCCCCCAAATAGCCGACAATCAGTAAGACAGGCAAAACCACTGCTACTAGCCACTTTCCCAATATACGTTTATTTCCTAACACCGCTTGCCAACCCAACATAAAAAGCCTCTTCATCTTAAACTCTGCTACTAATAGCATACGAGATTGAAGTGGCCTTGTGGATAACTTTATAAAGTTTTATCATTTTTAAAGAAATTATGGCAAAGTATTCCCTGCCGCCATATAGACGTCATACCATTCCTGATTAGTCAACTGAAAATCAAGCTTCGTCATATCAATAATACGGCTTGGCGTCATGGAACCAATTATAACTTGCATATTGGCCGGATGATGCAAAATCCAGGCAACAGCAATAGCGCTTTTTGATACGTCATATTTGCTAGCCAACTTTTTTAACGTTTGATTAAGTTCTGGAAACTTTTCATTATCAATGAAAACACCTTCAAAAAATCCAAATTGGAATGGTGACCAAGCTTGAATGGTCAGATTGTGTAACCTCGTGTAAGATAGAATACCGCCATCATGATCAACACTGGCTGCGTCATTCATATTAACGTGCAATTCAGAATCAATCATATTAGTGTGCATTATGCCAAATTGCAATTGGTCAATTTGCAGCTTTTCCTCTCCTAAAGCATTCTGAATCAGCGCAATTTGGTAAGGATTCATGTTAGAAACACCAAAATGGTGTACTTTCCCAGCGGTTTTCAAGTCGGTGAAAGCACGTGCTAACTCATTAATGTCAACCAATGTATCTGGCCGATGCAGCAAAAATGTATCAAGATAATCAGTTTGTAAACGTTCTAACTCAATATCAACGCTAGCAATCAGATGATCATAACTAAAATCAAAGCGCGGTCCTCTTTCACCATCTCCGTTGATTTGACCGTTGGGTAAAATAATACCAGCTTTTGACTGTATAAAAATTTCATCACGCTTGACACCCGCATCTTTCAATGCTTGACCAAAAACAATAGATGATTGACCACTACCATAAATATCAGCCGTATCAAAAAAGTTAATTCCGGATGCCAATGCCGTTTCAACAATTTTTTGGGCTTCTTCTGATGTTTTATCGGCAATTCTCATGACGCCCAAGGCAACTGCACTTGACGTCAGATTTGTACTACCAATTTGAATTGTTTTCATGTGATATACCTTTCATATAACAATTAATTTAAAACCAGCTACATTGAAAGTAATATAGCACAGCTGGTTAAAGCTGAACTATATGAAATCACTTTCAGTGATAGCTGGCGATTTGTGTCCTTATTCAGCTGTTTCAAGCAAACCATACTTACCATCTGTTCGCTTGTAGATAACTGAGTCTGTGTTAGATTCAGCATCTTTAAAGATAAAGAAATCATGTTCTAGCAAATCCATTTGCAGCGCTGCCTCTTCAGGTGACATTGGCTTTAAATCAACCTGCTTTGTACGTACAATTTGTAATGCCGAATCATCAACGTCCGTCTCAGGAATTTCGTCATGTGAATCAATACCCTTAAAGCCTGTTTCACGTGACTTACGGTTAATTTTTGTCTTATACTTACGAATTTGGCGTTCAATCTTTTCAGATACATTATCTACTGCTGCATACATATCAGCATTTGTATCTTCAGCTCGCAACACTACGTATGGTAATACGATTGTGACTTCTACTTTACCAGAGTTATCCGAACGATACGTGCGTAAATTGACATTTGCTTTTGCACTTTCTTCAATATAACGATTCAGTTTCGTTAAACGCTTCTCAACATAGTCACGGATTGCGTCTGTTACTTCGATGTTTTCACCACGTACATTATAATCTAACATAATAAATTCCTCCATACACGCTTTATTATGATAACAATCTAAGTATCATCAAATTCAGCGTGGTTTTTATCTTGTTGCTAACTACATTATATCACAACTGTAAGCGTTTTCTGTAAAATTCACCATTTTTTCATTTTTAGCGGGCCAATGAAATACTTTTGACAGTTTTTGCGCCCGCCTGATAAAGCAAATTAGCTGCGTGGTACATTGTATTGCCGGTTGTGTAGACGTCATCCACTAATAAAATACGCTGACCCACTACTAATTGGCTTGATACACTGAGAGCAAAAGGCTGTTGACGGTTCATACGCTCGCGTCGTCCAAATTGTGATTGATGATCTTTTTTGCTTGCAGTAACAGAAAGTATATCGGATAAAGTTTGCCCATTCAGCATACCACTAACTTGATTAAACCCACGCGTTTGCATAGTATAGTGACTGACTGGAATTGGGACAACAATATCCTTATCAATACTATCAATCAGTCGGATTAAGTCGTGATTAAATAAATCTTTTAATAAAAAATCACCATTAAACTTATATTGCTGCATATAAGTTTTCATAACATCATTATATTGGTAAATTGCCCGATGTTCCAATAACGGATAGCCTTTATTTTGCCAGCGAATACAATCAAAACACATTTCTGGTGTCGCTTGTAATCTGCCACAGTTTGGACAAAATATATCATTAATAAGTACCAATTGGTTACAACAATCCTCGCACAGATTATTTGAATCGGTAGACATTATTCCCAACAACGATAAAAATGATTGATCCTCTGTCAAAGGCAAACCACATAGTTGACACAACTTTCTAGATTGATTCACGCAATTTCTCCCCCAAATGATTGAGTTGTATAATTTGACGTTGGGCAGCTTTGACTTTTAATGTCACATGCTCAACGTAGGCCAGTACAAGCCCAGTGGGACAATCAGATTTTCTACCAACGCGTCCAGCAATTTGGACCAAAGCATTTTCGGTAAACATTTCATCATCAGCGCCCAAAATGATGACATCAATGCCAGGAAAAGTCACACCACGTTCAAGTATTGTTGTCGTGACAAGATATTGTAAATTTTCATTGCGCATACTTTGTACCTTTTCTTGTCGATGTTTATCATTGGCATGCACAAAATCACCATGCATTCTTGGAAACCACCGCCTGATAGTTTCTTGTACAGGTTTTAAATCTGACACTTTAGGCACAAAAACCAAAAATCGTTTATTCGTCTCCACTAAGTAACTAAGCTGTTTTCGAAACTTTCTTGGTAGTTTTTTACGCCAATTACTGAGTCGCGCTAATTGAATTTCTGGTAACAAATGTTGATGAAATCGCAGTGGCAAATACGAGACTGGTAACCCTTTTTTAATCCGCTTTTTTAGTTCTCTAGTTGGTGTTGCGGTCAGATAAATCATCGTATGACGAACTTTAACGGCATTTTTCACAGCATGCGTTAGCATCTCATTACCAGCAAATGGAAAACTATCAACTTCATCAATAATTAGGACATCAAAGGCTTGTCTAAATCTTAAGAGTTGGTGTGTGGTTGCCAATACAAGTTGAGTATACCGATAACAATCAGTCTGTTCCCCATATAACGTCACCATGTCCGTTTGAGCAAATGCAGCACGTAATCGCGGTGATAATTCAACAATAACATCAACGCGCGGTGCAACAATGCCGATGCGCAGTTTTTGCTGCAAAGCGCGATAAATAAGCGGAAATAACATTTCTGTTTTGCCCGCACCCGTCACAGCCCACACTAAATGTTCTCGTTGCAGTGCTAAAGTGGTCAGTAAGTCTTCACTAACTTTTTGCTGTTGACTGGTTAAAGTCCCCGTCCAACTTAGTACCACTTTCCCATTAAATTGATTGGGTTCAGGCAAAGAGATTAGATTATCTAATGAACTAACACGACCAAGCGTCAGACAGGCGCGACAATAAAACGCATCATTTGGTAATGGCGATACTAATTTTTGGTTACAACGTTGGCAAACACCTCCCTGAAATGCTGTCCTCGTGTTTCCTAAACTATTATCTATTTTTGGACAGACTAACTGCCTTCCGTAGAGATTTTCTATTTCCATACTGTATAATACGATGTATGGAACATTACTTCACAATTTCCCAAAAAACATATACTTGGGATCAAGTTATTAAAAAATCTCGCTTTATCTTGAATGTTGCGCGAATTAATTCTGAAGAAGAAGCACGCTTATTTATTGCACAAATCAACAAGCAACATTACAAAGCCAACCATAACGTTTTTGCCTATATGCTAGGTGATCAAGATCAAATACAACGTTTTAGTGACAATGGTGAACCTAATGGTACGGCCGGTGTACCAATGTTAGAGGTCCTCCAGAAAAATAAAATTCACGACGTTGTGGCCATTGTGACGCGTTATTTTGGCGGTGTCAAGCTAGGGGCTGGGGGCTTAATTCGTGCTTATGCTAGCACAACAGCAGACGGGTTGAAAGCAGCTGGCTTTGTCGAACGACTAGCGTTGCATCAAGTGACTATTACAATTGCCTACAAGCACGTTGATAGCCTAATTTACTGGTTAACACAAAATGACTATCAAATTATGAGCACAAATTACGATGAAAACGTTCATTTAATCGTCCCTGTGTCTGAAGAAGGGCTGCGTAGCTTTCAAAATACACTGACGAATCAATTTGCCGGTAACATTGTCTTTGATATTGGTGACATAACTTTCTTTGAAATTCCGGTCAAATAGGCTATAATTAAATAGTTATGATCCGCTAGTGTAATGGATCGCACGCAAGATTCCGGTTCTTGAAATCCGGGTTCGACTCCCGGGTGGATCATTATAAATGCTATGATATAACTTTGTAGCAAAAAAGCTGATACTGTTGATACAGTATCAGCTTTTTTATTAATCAATTGTCATAGCTGCCGGCTCTGGCGCTATGACATCATGTCCAGTTTCACGTTTGATTGTTTCAAATAAAATTCCTTCACGTAGACCAGACTGAGAGAAAATGACTTGCTGACCACTCAATAGAATCAGTAATTCCATCAAGGGTAGTAACCCACCAATAATAATGTCCCCACGTTCTTTAGCTAAACCAGCCATTTTTTTGCGTTCATCTAGATCTTTGCTTAAAATCATCTGATAAATTGCAGTAGCATCTTGCGTGCTCAAATGGTAGCCATGAACTGGTAAATCAACAATCTTCTTTTGTCGACGCGAAATCTTTGCTAATGTTCTATTGCTGCCCCCTAGCGCAACCAAAGGTAAATTTGCTGCCTCATTGAGCCATGAGACATCACCAAACATTCGCCGTAAGGCGACAGTGGCTTCAAATAATGAAGCAGCGCTCACGATATCTTTTTCTAGGTAACCTTCACTAATTGTGACAGCGCCAATGGGCAAACTCACTTCATGTAACGCTTCCTTGTTTCTGACTAGCACTAATTCAGCCGAAGCACCACCAGTGTCTAGTATCAACGCATCATTGATGTTAAGCGTATTGACAATACCAACGTAATCAAAATGCGCTTCCTGTTCACCAGTTAATACTTCCAACGGCCACACCATTGTGTTTTTAAATGCTACTAGAAATTCATCTTGATTAGCCGCCTGACGCACTGCAGCCGTCGCTACTGCCCTAACATTGATGTCGGCCTCAGGATAAACTGATAACGCTTTTTTAAAATGTTTTAACGCGTCTAGTGTTCGTGCAATAGCTTCGGGCTGCAAAATTTTATCCTCGCCCATGCCTTCGGACAAGCGTACCATTTCTTGATAACGCTCCAAAACCTCATAGTGACCATCCTGATGGTACTTACTAATCGTCATACGGACTGAGTTAGATCCTAGATCTATCACCGCTAGTATTGTCATACTTCCTCCCCTGTAAATGGATTATTAATTGGTTCAAAATCTCGGCGCCGATGTAACGCCTCTTCACGTTGTTGTAATTCAATTTGTTCTGCCAATGAAGCCGCAATAAAAAATTCTTGGGAGTTGCTGGCTGACAAACCGCGTCGATCTATTTTTTCAAACACACCATCGTCTTGTAAAACACGCGTTTTAACGTTGTCTTCCCACATGGTTTTGAAAATTGATAAGACACGTTGCCGAAGGGTAAGGTTCTTAATAGGAAACAACAATTCTACTCGGCGGTCCAAATTTCTAGTCATCAAATCCGCTGATGATAGGTAAACTTCTGGATCGCCATCATTTTCAAAACTATAAATACGACTATGCTCCAAAAAACGACCAACAATCGAATGTACTTCAATTTTATCACTAATTTTTGGAATCCCGACACGCAACATCACAATGCCGCGGACAATTAATTCAACTGGTACACCAGCTTCACTGGCTTCATATAAATGTCGAATCATGTGTTCATCTGAAAGTGAGTTAAATTTCATTTTAATACCTGCTGGTTTGCCAGCTTTTGCATTGGCCATTTCAGCGTGAATTTTGTCGTAAATAAACTCACGAATACCTTCCGGCGACATGTGCAATTGGTGGAAATACACGGGATCTGAATAGCCAGTCAAAATGTTGAAAATAGAAGCCACATCTGCCCCCAACTCACCATCACTGGTAAACAAGCCAAGATCTGTATAAAAATTAGCTGTCACATCATTATAATTACCGGTTCCTAGATGGACATACCGTCGAATGGTATCATCTTCCCGACGAACCACCAAGGCAACTTTGGCATGAACTTTTAAGCCTCGTAATCCATAGACAACATGAACACCTTTTTGCTCTAATTCCCTCGCCCAGTGAACATTATTTTCTTCATCAAAGCGGGCTTTAATTTCAACTAGTACCGTCACTTGTTTTCCTTGTTGCGCTGCGTCTGCCAATGCTTTGATGATTGGTGAATTACCTGAAACACGATAGAGCGTCATTTTAATTGCCAAAACATTTTCATCGCGAGCAGCCGTTTGAATAAACTGCACCACTGGTTTGAAAGTGTCATAAGGATGGTGCAATAGATAATCACGTTGTTTGATACTGGCAAACATTTTTTCGGGTACCAAATCAGGATTTTCATAGCCTTTAAAATGTGAAAACTCTAGCGTGGGGGCATCAATTAATTTAAGCCAAGCATCTAAAAACGTTAAATCGATTGCGCCATTCACATCATACACACGTTCATCCGGTACTTCTAATGCTTTAATTAGCTTATTCATCAACGTTTTGCTGGTATTGGCACTAACAATGACGCGAATAACGCGGCCACGCTCACGTTCTTGCAATTTACTTTGTACTTCCTGCAAAATGTTTGGCGTATCTTCATCATCAGCGACGTCTAGTTCCATATCACGCAAAATATGGAAGACTGTTGACTCTTTAATCGTATAGCCTTGAAATAGTGCGTCAAGAAACTGCTGGACGACTTCTTCGATCAAAATGACTTGATTAGACTCTGGCAATGCAATCACACGTCCTGATGTTGTTGGGACCTGCAAGACAGCTATATGCTTTTCTGATTTTTCATCGTCTTTTTTTAAGCGAACACCAATGTTTAACGTATCATTTGCCAAAAATGGAAACGGGCGCGTGCTGTCAATTGCCATTGGCGTTAAAACCGGTAACAATTCCTCATCAAAAAAACGCTTTAAAAAGCTTAACTGTTCGGCACTTAAATCATCTGCATGCTTTAACTCATAACCATTTCGTTTGAGTGCTGGTAAAATACTGCGATTTAATACTTGGTACTGGTTTTTAATTTGTTCTCCAGCTGCCTCAGAAATAATGTCTAGCTGCTCTTTGGGCAATAGTCCAGCTGCATCAGGTTTGTCATGGCCAACAAAAAATTGCTGCTGTAGACTCGCTACACGCACCATGAACCACTCATCCATATTTTTTTGCGTGATAGCTAAAAACTTGGCTCGTTCTAATAATGGATTTTGAGTATCTCTTGCTTCCTCTAAAACACGGTCATTGAACGCTAACCAACTTACTTCTCGATTGACATAGTATTTTGGTAATTTTAATTCACTCATAATCGTTACTTAGCCTCTCTTCCCTTGTCGTTTCAACACAATCGGCATGCCAAACACTGCCTCAAAAAATCTTGCTTTTTTAGTGAAAACATAAATTTCTAATTGCAAATCTAACGGTGTGTGTCCTGTCACAACAATTTTTTCTGCTTGCACAGACACCGTTAATTTAGTAATTTTTTGCAAGCGGCTATCATCCAACGCATCTGCTAATCTTAGCAGCGCGGCCATCTTAGCAATTCGGATACGTTGCCTTGGGGAAAATTCATTGGTGGCACGTAAAGCATTGTCCGGTGTTTCAGCGCTATGGTAGCGTGCTATGGCTGCAATCATGCGTTGTTCCGACGTCGACAAGCCATGAAAGTCAATTCCCTCCAATATTTCTTCCGAATACTGGTAATGTCGCTGTGAATTAATAAAACTACCAACATCATGTGTCAAGGCGGCAACCCCTAGCAAAAGACGATCGCGCGGGTCCAAACGATGAATCTTTTTCAGCCGATCAAATAATCGCCATGCGTACTGTAAAACAATTTCACGATGCTTATCCTCAACCATGTAACGATCAGCAATCCCACGTGCCGCCGTAATAATATCTTGTTGCGCCGTTGTGTCTTTAACAACTAACCCATCCAATACGGTTAAATTACTAATATGCAACTTTTTGGCAGAGACAGCAGACATCACATTGAGCACTAAAACAGCTTCCATGTAAATCATCCAAATATCTTTATTATCAATCGTATACTCTTCCGAAATTGCTTGATTATTCATACGCGTAAAATTTGTCACCAGATTCTCAACATCTTTTTTTGTAATGGTCACTGATGATTGGTGCACCAGAAACACATTGTTTAAAACATCGGCGCCTAACAAAACAACACTGTCGGCTTGATGAAAAGGTGGTAACATATGCCAAAAATCAGCAAGTTTACTATTAATAAATTCAGGTACAAGATCTGAAATTTGTGTGATTTCCGCTGTCATTTTGCGAATTGATTGGGTTAATCTAACTGGTCCAATAGCAGAATGTTGTGAAAATTTAAACTGTTCATCTTCAAAATATGACAAATCTATTCTTGTAGAACTAACACCTAAAACAAAAGCATTTCCGCCACTTAAAACCTTTTGTTCATGCATCCGTAATGCTAATTGCCGGTAGTAATTTTCTTGGTTAGCATTTAACCAACGCAATGTTAATCCTGTCACATTTTCTACCTGATCAACAAAGTACACAGCATTAGGCATTTTTGACAAATTTTCACTACCAAATAGACGAACAGTCGTCACATCGTAATCCCGCAATAACTGCTGAAAACGTTGTAATTGGGATAAAGCACGCTGCATGACCTCGGTTGAAAAGTGCCTCAGCTCTAAATCATTTTCACTGTATTCTCGTTTAACAGTTTCAATTTTATGACCACTGCCATCAACAATTTGTAATTCTGCAACACCTGAGTTGAGTAAAATAATACCTTGTAATTTCGCCATTAAAAGTGTCCTCTCTGGCTAGTTTAACATATTTTTGTAAAGATATTGTTTACAATTATCATTAAAATACCATAATAATATTCTGACACTCATTCTGGATTAAAAGCACATGCCGCCTCATGGTCGTTAATAACACCCATCGCTTGCAAATAAGAATATATCGTCACCGGACCGGCAAATTTAAACCCCTGTTTTTTCATATCCTTAGCCACCCTTTGAGATAATTCATTCTGCGCGACAATCTCTGATAGTCGCGTAATATGATGATTAATGGTTTGATTATCAGTGAAGTGCCACATATATTCAGATAAGCTACCAAAAGTAGCCTGTAAATGCTGAATAATCCGAGCATTGTTAATTGTAGCCGCAATTTTTAAACCATTACGAATGATATTTTCATCTTGCTTTAAACGCAAAACATCCGCTTCCGTCATACTTGCGACGCGGTCAACGTCAAAATGAAAAAAAGCTTCGTTCAATCCAGAGCGCTTTTTTAATGATATTTCCCAACTTAACCCAGCCTGAAATATTTCCAAAGTGAGCAATTCAAATAACTTAACATCATTATCCCGTAATGGTTGTCCCCACTCAGTATCATGATATTTTGTCATCATGTCAGTGGCTGAATAGTGGCTAACCCACTCACATCGTTTAATCGTATTGTTAGTCGAAGCGGGTTTTAAAAGATTATCTGTTGGTACCATGATTATTTTACCCTTTTGATTTTTTAGATACTAAAAAATCATCTCTTAACGAGATGATTTAGTAAAGTTAAATTACTTGTTTTCAATTGCTTCGCGAGCATCAGCTGACAAGTTGTAGAATGAGTGGATACCCTTATACTTTGCAGTTGTGTCCAACAATTCTTCAATACGGATCAATTGGTTGTACTTTGCAATACGGTCAGTACGTGACAATGAACCAGTCTTGATTTGACCAGCGTTAGTAGCAACAACCAAATCAGAAATTGTTGTATCTTCTGTTTCACCTGAGCGGTGTGAAACAATAGCTGTGTAGCCAGCTTCTTTAGCCATTTCAATAGCTTCCAAAGTTTCTGTCAAAGTACCAATTTGGTTAACCTTGATCAAAATTGAGTTAGCGGCACCCATCTTGATACCCTTAGCCAAGTATTGTGTGTTAGTAACGAAGAAGTCATCACCAACCAATTGAACTTTTTTGCCCAATTCAGCAGTAATTGTAGCCCAGTCTTCCCATTCATTTTCATCAATAGGATCTTCGATTGAGATGATTGGGTAACGATCTGCCAAATCTTCAAGATACTTGATAAATTCAGGTGTTGTGAATTCTTCACCTGTTGACCAACGCAACTTGTATGTCTTTGATTCTGCATCATACAATTCTGATGAGGCAACATCGACAGCAATCGCAATATCTTTTCCTGGCTTGTAACCAGCAGCTTCAATCGCACGAATCAAGTACTTCAAAGGTTCTTCGTTATCAGCAAAGTCAGGGGCAAATCCACCTTCATCACCAACTGAAGTTGCCTTACCGTCAGCTTCCAACAATTTCTTCAAAGCGTGGAAAGTTTCTGAACCATAGCGAATTGCTTCTTTAACTGTTGGGGCACCAACAGGCATAATCATGAATTCTTGGAAGTCAACTTTGTTAGCTGAGTGAGCGCCACCGTTGATAACGTTCATCATTGGTGTTGGCAAAACGTATGAGTTCATACCACCAATGTATGAGAACAAAGGCACACCTAATTCATCAGCAGCAGCACGAGCAGCAGCAATTGAAACGGCCAAAATAGCGTTGGCCCCCAACTTACCCTTGTTTTCTGTACCGTCCAATTCGATCATAGCTTGGTCGATAGCGCGTTGATCAGTAACATCAAACTTACCAACCAATGCCTTTGCGATAACATCGTTAACATTGGCAACAGCCTTTGTTGTACCCTTACCTGAGAAACGTGACTTGTCGCCATCACGCAATTCAACAGCTTCGTGTTCACCTGTTGAAGCACCAGAAGGCACCATACCACGACCAAAGCCACCTAATTCTGTGATAACTTCAGCTTCAAGTGTAGGGTTTCCACGTGAGTCAAGGACTTCGCGTGCGATAATATCAGTGATTAAAGACATGTGTCTATTCTCCTTTGGTTTTCGGTTTTATACCATGTTTATTATATCACACAGCAACGATAATTTGCCAAAAATTGATAGTGGGATCACGACCAAATAATTGTTGATTAAACCTCTTCTGTATTAAAATCAGGAATAGTCGGGTTGTGGGCAATCGCTACCAATTCCAAAAACTTCTGTGGATCCAACGCTGCGGTACCGACCAGCACCCCATCAATATCTTCTTGGAGCATAATTTCTCGGGCATTTGCGGGTGTAACAGAGCCACCATATAAAATTCTAACTTGTTCCGCAATGACTGGTGAATAAAGTTTGGCTAACGTTTGTCTGATCAAATGAGCAGCTTTTTGTGCTTGGTCTGCACTTGCTGCTTCTCCCGAGCCAATCGCCCAAGTTGGTTCGTAAGCCAATGTGACATTACGAATTTGATCAACTGAAACACCCGCCAATGCAGCCGCAACTTGTGCCACAGATGGTTCAGCATCCATAAATTGGGCATACGTACTCATATCTTCATCAACATCAATAATAGGACGTAAGCCGTTACGTAAGGCAGCAGTTACTTTTAGGTTAACCGTTGAATCGGTTTCATTGAAAAACTTGCGTCGTTCAAAATGGCCAATCAATACATATTTAGCACCAATATCCTTGAGTGCCTTAGGGGAAGTTTCTCCCGTATAGGCGCCACTATCTTCCCAGTGAACATTTTCTGCTACCACATGAATAGGCGACTTTTCTGTGGCACGTACCATGTCTGCCAAGAATAAATCTTGAGCAGCAATACCAGTTTCGACAACTTTTTGGTCAGGTACTTTGTCGTTAACCTCATTCAAAAACGCCATCACATCTGCCTGCAACTTATTAATTTTCCAGTTAGCAACCACGAATGGCACACGTGCCGCTTTATGTTGACTCATTTTTCGTCTCCTTTGAGCATCATGAAAATAAATGCTGCTTCAATTAACAGTAACCAAATAATATCGCGTGATGATTCACCAACGACTGACAGTAGAATATAACTCAAAAACAAAGCGGCTAGTCCGCCACCTGTCTTAACCAACGTCCGATAATATTTGCTTGTTGTTAGCAATTCGGAAAGACGCGTATTTTCGGCTTTAAGTTCAGTGACATCAAGCTTCAGTGCTTCTATTTGGTCTAGTAAATCATCGTTTTCATTTTGTAAAATTTCAGTTTGCGCCTTAATTTCAGGATTATCTTCTTCGGCTTTCTTGCGATTAAAAAATTTCATGTCATTTCTCCATTACCTCCATTTTATCAAACTTCGAGGTGTCGCGTCAGTAGAATTCTATTGACGTGTCAGCATTAAATGGGTATAATTATAGAGTTGCCAATTATAATATGCAGCTGTGGCGGAATTGGCAGACGCGCAGGATTAAGGATCCTGTGCCCGTTTTAGGGCGTGCGGGTTCGACTCCCGCCAGCTGCACTACGAACGTTCACATTAGTGAGCGTTTTTTTGTGGGCACTATAATTAATCAAAGAAAAAAAGCCCCTATGGTAAGAGGCTTTTTAGATTGCCCCTGCTGGATTCGAACCAGCGCATGTCGGTACCAAAAACCGATGCCTTACCGCTTGGCGAAGGGGCAATAGTTAATTTATTTTGCCGTTAACTATTAAATCGGCAATGGGAGCGGTAGGATTCGAACCTACGAACCCGAAGGAACGGAGTTACAGTCCGTCGCGTTTAGCCAGACTTCGCTACACTCCCATATCTCAAACAACTCTACTATCATATCAAATATCGTTGTTCTTGACAACCCCTTTTAGCCACGTATCAAATCAAAATTGCCCCATGGTTGAATTAGTGGTAATAAATTCAAGTCATCTTCATGAATGTGTCCAACTATGTTGATGCGACCATCATTAGGTAAATCGCGCAACGCAATTTGCAACTCGCCTTTATATTGACCAAATTCATTATTGTCAATTAATAGGTCACCACGTTTAATCGCGTCGGTGTGTTTAGCTGGAAAATCTTCGTCTTTATAGATAACACGTGTCATGGAAGACCGCAAAACATAGTCAGATTTGTCGCCACGATACATTTGTTCTTGATTAAAGAGCACCGCTTGCTCTGCTTGACTCAAGTCACTTTCTGTCACAACGCGTAATTGTGGACGTCCAAGCTTGAAGGCATCACTAGCCGCTTTTAAATCGAGCTCAGAAGCAAACGCATTACCTATGATAACATCATCGATTAAACCGCCCAGCCGTAGTTCTTGAATCTGTGTTGCGATTGGTAAGCTACGATGATCTTCAAGTGACACGAGACCATCCGATACTGGCCAAGGACCAAAAGTGCCACTAGGCGCATTTACGAATGCGGCTGTCCGTAAGTGATGATTACGATATTGTGTTGACGTGTTCGCAAAATAGTCACGTCCCAATCCCGTAAATCGCTGTGGGTAAAAATTATGTGACCCAATCAAGTTATCACGATTTGGCACATAATCAACGATTTGATCAATATAGTGTGTTCCTCGAGACATATTGACCTCGATTTTGAGACCATAGGGATTTTGCGTCATTGCCGCTTCTTCTTGCCCTGTAAAACCCAAATCAAGCCGTATGCCCCAAGCGCCCAAGTCAGCAAAGAATTTCAAATTGTTGTAATCAACACCCAATTGGTCAAAAAGGGCTGGATTGATGTCAAGGATTGTTTTCATCCCCAAGTCATTACCAACAGCAATTATTTTTTTAAAATCAGCAATAACTGCCTCAGCATCACCTTTTATTTCTAATAACGATGTAAAAATTCTTGTAAAACCAAACTGTGCAGCTTGCTTTAGATAAGCTGCATTATCTTCAAAACTTGCTTGTGATGGATAAATTGATAGTCCTAATTCTGGCATTTATTCGCTCCTTTTCCATTAATACTATTATAACGTAACCGCTTACATTTTGTTGTTTTTTATTAGGAGAAAACAACAAGCGTCTAATACAAGGATTAGACGCTTTGGAATCACCAGAGAGATTATCTGTGATCTTAAACAACTGTTGAATCAGCATTTTGAGTTACTGGCTTATTTTGATTGACAGTGCCTTTACGCAAAACCAACATATAAATGATCGTACCTGTCAGAATAACGATCCATAGTAAAGGTATAAAGACTGTATTAAAATTGATATTTGAAGCAGCTATAATGCTTAAAATCATAGCTGCGTCTCCCCATACATATAGTTCAAGGTTTTCTGAAAATGGTGCTTTTTTAATTTTCTTAATAGTTGGAATAATTGCTAAAGCTTCAATAATTGCCAAATCAATAAGTAACCAACTTAAAGGAATTACGTTTAAAAGAGATAGTGCCGTTGGTACTACTATGAAGAAAGCCATAGTGCTAAGAAACTTAGCTGAGATAGGCTGTTGCTTGATAAACTTGATGCCCTTTAAACCAAAGAAAAAACAAAATACTGTTGTCACAACTGTTGACGTTGCAGCCCAACCTCCATGGCTACTCAAAATAATGATTGCCTCAATAAATGAAATAGTAGCCCAGATAAAGCAGGTTGGTGAACTAGGCTGAAACGTTCCTTTTTTCAGAGCAATTAGTGCAGGAACATTTCTATAAATGATTGCCCCCATTGCGATGACACCTAGAATTGAATGCACAATATGTAAATTCCTTTCAAATATAAGTAATAAATAGCGACTTTCCGAAAATTATTATATCACCTCAATTTGCCGATTAAACGGAATTCACAATTTGTTCGATTACTATTCACAAAGCCCAATGCATTTTTCATCACATAAGTACATGACCGAAAGACAAATTTTTGTGTTATTCGTATAAAACTTTGAGCTGCATAATAATGCGTTTCAATATTCCTTAATTTATTCCTGATAAGATTACATTACTAACCCACATTGTAAGCCTTCTAAAATATGTGTATTTATGTCATGATTTATAGAGGCGTACATATCAAGCAGCACTATACCAACCCTACAATATTTCGTTACTTGTTAATAGCTTCGCTTCCCACATATTTCAACATCATCCTAAATCAATCAACTGTTTCAATGAGTTCCTTATAAACTTCCGTTAGTTTAACTGGCACATATCTTACCAACGGCGCTATTTAATTTAGCAAATTATATCCAATCCAAAATCATAAACTATTACATTTATTAAAAATGCAGTAAAAAAGTGCTGAACGAATTTCGCTCAACACTTTTAATCACGCTATAAATCAAAAACGCTTATATATTAAGAGTCTATATAACCAATAAAATATTAACGCTTTGAGAACTGTGATGCCTTACGGGCTTTCTTCAAACCTGGCTTCTTACGTTCCTTCATACGTGAGTCACGAGTCAACAAACCTGCTGCCTTCAATGCTGCACGGAAATCAGGATCTACTGTCAACAAAGCACGGGCGATACCGTGACGAGTTGCACCAGCTTGACCAGAATAACCACCACCAACAACGTTAACTAATACATCGTAGTTACCCAATGTTTCAGTTGCGTTGAATGGTTGCAAAACAACTTCACGCAAGTTAGCGAAAGGAATGTATTCTTCGATTGCCTTGCCGTTCATTGTAATTTGGCCATTACCTGGAACCAAACGTACACGAGCAACTGAATTCTTACGACGACCTGTGCCGGCATATTGTACTGCTGTAGCCATAATTCAGATTCTCCTTTCTTAAACCAACTTGTTGATGTCAAGTGCTTCAGGCTGTTGTGCTGCATGATCATGTTCTGATCCTGCATACACGTGCAAGTTCAAGCCTTGCTTACGACCCAAAGTGTTCTTTGGCAACATACCCTTAATTGATAATTCAAGCAACTTTTCAGGGTTGAATTCACGGTAGTTACCTGCTGTGCGAGCTTTCAAGCCACCTGGGTGGTTTGAGTGGTGGTAATAAATCTTATCAGTAGCTTTCTTACCAGTCAACTTAACTTCGCTTGCATTGATGATGATGACATTGTCACCCATGTCAACGTTTGGTGTAAACGTTGGCTTGTTCTTACCACGCAAAATTGAAGCTACTACTGTTGACAAACGTCCCAAAACGACGTCTTTGGCATCAATAATATACCACTTCTTTTCGATTTCACCTGGTTTTGCTAAAAATGTTGTACGCATGTTTGCGCTCCTTTGATTAGTTGTTTACAGGCTCGGCCGTTCCTTGCCAAGCAATTACAATAAGTTTCCGGGGCTTATCGTGAGGTAAACAATACCGTCTACAATCTTACCTAAAAAACCGTGCAATGTCAATGGTTTTAATCAAAATTAACTATTTCCGTCCCAGCATATGAAGCAAGACGAGCTGAGTGAATTTCTAATACTAAAATCACTTCATTTTCAACATCTGGATGTGCGTGAAGATAGGGCTTATTGTTTGCAAAAAGGTCTTTAATGTCAGCCCATTTTTTATCCGATCGACGCATTGTGGCGTGATTAGATTCAATTCTGGCACCATTTTGGTTTAGTGGCGTTATGATTGAAACGTTCTCATTAACCGCCAAGTCAATCATCTTCTCAGTATTTGGCTTCGAATTAAAATACCAAATATTTGGTTGATCAGGATCAGGCGCAAACCCCATAATACGTACACTTGGTTGATTTTGTTTGCTAGTGGCAACAAATGCTAATCCTCGTGATGCTTGAATATACTCCTCAAAAAGTGTCATAAATTTTTTCCTCCAAATAATAGTTCATCCCAATTTTGTTTCACAACAAAATAAGTACCTCGAACATCTCCAGCTAATTTAGACCGTTGATGCGCAAATTTAAATTTACCAACTAAAGCATCTGGTATTTCCGCCCCTTCGACCAGAACAATTCCCACTGCTCGCTTAGGATTTTTGCCATCTTGACCGTGCTTTTCATACAGTAAATTTAGCACCATACCATTTTGATAATAAAATTCGGGCCAGAAAACATCCGCATCCTCATACAGTGCCACTGCGATAATGGGTGAATCAAATATTAATTGCCGCTCCTCTAGTAATATTTGATTGAAATGCGAGATTTCCCTTTTCTTTTCATCAGGAGAAAATGAGACATAGTGTGAGTGATATTTTCGCGAAAAATACTTCGCCTTGCCGGCACGAAAGCCTGCTAGTGAAGCTGATAATGATGAATCCGTTAGCCCACTGTCACTGACGATTTTAAAATCAACCACATCACTCATTTTTCATTTACCTCTTTAGTCATTATAAGAAATTTCGTCTAAATATAAACCACTGGCAGGTGCTGTAAAACGTGCTTGCTCCCGATCTTTAACCGCAATTAATCTTTGAATATCATGAACAGGCCGTCGTCCAGTGCCAATTTCTAGCAAAACGCCAACCATAATTCGAATCTGATTATATAAGAAAGCATTACCCTCAAAAACCAAAACCAGTTCATGTTCTTCAGCTTTCTCAGTTAATTCAACGCGTGTAATTCGGCGCACGGTGGTAGCCGTTTCGTTACCAGAAGCGGCAAAACTAGCAAAATCATGTTCACCTATGAAATCAGGCAACGCTGATTTCATGCGATCGACATCTAAATGCCAATGAAAATGTCCAGTATAATGCCGTTTGAACGGATCTGTATAGTCTAACGTTGAAATTCGATAAATATAACGCTTGGCATGCGTATTAAATCGCGCGTGAAAATCATCAGACACGCGTGTCACAGATTTAACCAGAACATCGCGAGGCAACAAGGTATTCAACCCCTTGCGAAAGTTATCCGATGCAATATCATAAGGAAAATCAAAATGCACGACTTGTCCAAATGCGTGTACGCCCGTGTCTGTTCGTGATGCGCCAACCACTTTAATGGGTGGTTGAGGCTTTTTAGCCATTTGGTTAACCACTTTGTTAAGTTCACCTTGGACGGTACGAGCTGACTCAACGCCGTTTTTTGTTTGAAGTTGAAACCCAAAAAAATCTGTACCATCGTAGGCAACAATTGCTTTATAACGTGGCATACTGTATTTTTACCTCTATCTGCTTTAAAAATAATCTGCTAAAACAGGTCGTTGACTGAAATCAATGACCTGATCTAATCTGCGGGCTGATTGTATATCACCACGCAATTCACCGGTTTGTAACAATATTTCTGCGCAACGCGCATGCAACAAAACTTTTGTCCATGCTTGAACCGTACCACTCAATTGGGCGGTTGCGGTTGATCTCTCACCATTGATTTGCCAATGACCGGCGTTTTGTTCAAAATCATCAGTAACATCAATGACCATTTCGACTGGTAAGGCAAGTATCCTTAGCAAAGCAGCTATATTGACAATGCGTACCATCATACCTGCCTGTTGTTGTATCTTTACTGCCATTGGTTCTGCAGATAAATCACGCCAATCACGAGTTTGCCCGTCCGTTAGTTGAAATTGCTTGAATGTGCCTGCTCGACTACTAATAAAACGCCACAATGCCAGTTCAGCATCATGAGTAAGCGTAACTAATTCCTGTATGATTAGCTTCTCACCTTCAAAACGATACATCACGTAACCATTTTCAGTCGTAGCGATTTTTAAATCAGAGAGGCGCACTGTGTAGCGAAACCGCCACCACCAATCATCTCGCGCTAAAGCACCAAATTGAAAATCTGGGTGCTGTCCGATAATTTTTTTCATTGTAGGTAACGCTTCATCAAACGATGCTCGCTTGACTGGTGTTGTTTTGGCACCTATTGGAACCGTATGATCGTCCCAAGTATACTGTTTTTGATCAAATAGCCACTCATAGCCAAATTGACGATAGAATCGATACGAAAACGGCGCCAAGTAAGACAGTATAGCGCCATCTTCATAAGCATCAGACTGAATTTGTGCCATAATGCGACGGATGGCGCCATTACCGCGAACTTCAGGATATGACGCAACATTGCCAATGCCAACCATTTTAACAGTTGCGGTATTAAGCTTAACATGCAACGGTAACGCGAACACTTGACTAGTGATAGTGTCATCATTAATATCACCATAAACCGTCGCGTTCTTAACAAGCTCACGACGATACATTGTCTTAGTCCCCACTGGATAGCCAAAAGCATCGGCATCCAGAGCAAGAATTTGCTCAAAGTTCGAAGGCGTGATAGCAACTGTTTTAATCATATTAAACCCCACTTATTTTGATACCGATAAAAATTAAAACGAAAATTAGTGTACCGATAAATGCTACGACATCCTGTCTGCCATACAACAAAATACGATACTTTGTTCGTGATGCTGCATCCTTGAAACCACGAATTTCCATCGCGTTGGCAAGATCAAGAGCACGCTGTAAGGCCCCAACAAATAAGGGAATCAAGAGCGGTACAATAGCACGAGCTCGTTTGATGGGTCCACCAGTAGAAAAACTCATGCCTCGTGATTTCTGCGCATTCATAATTTTTTGTGTTTCATCCATTAAAAGTGGCACAAAACGTAATGCAATTGACAACATCAACGCCAACTCCGCAACTGGCACATGAATTTTATTAAGTGGGGCCAATAATGACTCTAATGCGTTGGCAATGCTAGTTGGTGGTGTACTTAATGTCATAATAGTTGACATCAAAATAATCAATGTAAACCGAATCATAACGTAAATAGCATTTAAAATACCTGGCCATGTCACTTGAAGTGGTCCAACATGCAACACAACAGGTGTTCCTGGCGTTAAAAATAACTGCAAAACGACAGTAAATAAGATGAGCCAAAAAATCGGTTTTAATCCATCCCAATAAAGTTTAAAAGGCTGTTGTGTCAATCTTATTGCCAAAACCACAAAAACAGCTGACAGTGCATAGGTGCCCCATGATGAGGCAAATAGCATCACAAAAATGAACACAAAAGTTACAATCATTTTCGTTCGTGGATCTAATCGGTGTACCCAAGAAGATCCCGGCACAAAACGACCAATCATAATATTATTCATGCTCGTATTCCTCATTTATCATGGTTGCCAATTCAGCTAAGGTTAATGGTCGCCGACTGAGTGACACACCATTAGCACGTAATTGCTCGGCAAATTGTCCTGCACGTGGTAAGTCCAAATTCACACTTTTAAACCAGTCAATGTCGCGATTGAATACATCAGCCGGGGTTCCTTGTGCCGCAACATGACCGTCCTGCATGACAATCACTTGGTCAGCAACTGATACAACATGATCCATTTGATGCGAAATAAAAACAACTAGTTTTCCCGCTTCTTTTAAATTGCTCACCAATGCCAGCAGTTCTGCCTGTCCCTTAGGATCCAAACCAGCGGCTGGCTCGTCCATAACCACAATATCTGGATTACTAGCCAAAGCACCAGCCATTGCAACACGGCGCATTTGACCACCCGATAATTCAAAGGGTGACTTTTGCCACAAATTTTCGGCTACATTTACCATTTTTAAAGCTGATTGTGCGGACTGTTTAGCCTCATCAGTTTTATAGCCAAAGTTCAATGGTCCATACATCACATCTTCCAAAACTGTGTTTGCAAATAATTGGTTTTCGGGAAATTGAAACACCATCCCAACTTTTGCCCGCAACTTCGTTAATTGCTTTTCTTTAGTGGTATTTGTCACAATTAAATCATCCACAATGACTTGACCCGTTGTCGGTTTTAACAAACCGTTTAAATGCTGAATCAACGTGGATTTGCCGGAACCAGTTTGCCCAATAATAGCAGTTACTTGGTGGTCCGCAATCGTAATATTGATGTCGTGCAAAATAGGATTGGCCAGAGTTGTGCCGGCACCATAACTAAAATTTACTTGTTCGAAGGTGATAGCCAATGTATTAATTCTCTCTCATCCAAATATTTTTCTGGTTTAACGGTCAACCGCGCTGTTAGTTCACCGGCAAACGGTAGCTCTAAGCCATTATCATGCATGGTTTGTGATTTTGAAAAAACAACATCTGGGCTGCCATCTAAAATAAGCCGTCCATCATTAATAACGACGATACGGTCTGCCAACGCAGCCTCGTCCATATCATGCGTAATTGTAATCAATGTCAATTCTGCACCAAATTGCGCCTTTAGGTTCTGAAGTGTGGTCATGATGGTCGCCCGTCCTTCTGGGTCCAACATGGCAGTGGCCTCATCCAGAATAATAATCTTTGGTCCCAAAGCTAAAACGCTGGCTAAGGCCACACGTTGCTTCTGCCCACCTGATAAAGTATGTGGTTCACGCTCTTTGAAATTTTCCATGCCCACAGTGTGAAGTGCTTCATCAATTCTTTGTGGCATTTCATCACTGGGCAACTCAATATTTTCCAAACCAAATGCCACATCATCAGCAACTGTTGCGCCAACAAATTGATTATCTGGATTTTGAAATACCATCCCAATCTGGGCGCGAATATCATTGACACTATCAACGGTTAGACGTTCACCAAAAACATCGATATCCCCACCGTTGGCAACGATTAAGCCAACAATTAATTTTGCCAAGGTTGATTTACCGGAACCGTTATGGCCGACAAGAGCCACCCATTCACCGGCTTCAACCGATAAATTGAAACCATCAAAGAGATCCTGATCATCATATTGATATGTTAAATTGTTAATTGTGATTGCTTTAGTCATTATCCTATATTTTACCACATTTTTCTGTCAAAAATAGTTTATGCCATATCCAATATTTATACAATGTAATTCACAAAGAAATTATCTCATAAACCTAGTAAATTAAGCTAAACTAGTCTATACTAAAAAGAGTAAAATACTAATAAATTAGAAATTTCACAAAGGGAGTATTTCATGACAGAAAAAAATATTGTCATCGTTGGTGCCGGATTTGGTGGCGTTTTTGCTGCAAAAACACTATCTAAGAAGTTGAAAGGTCACAAGGATTACAACATTATCCTCATTGATAAACATTCATATTTTACTTATATGACTGAATTGCATGAGGTGGCATCACAACGTGTTAAACCAAAGCACGTACAAGAAGACTTAGAACATCTTTTCTATCAAAATAAGAATGTTAAGTTGCTCACAGCTGAAGTTAATGGTATTGATAAAAACGCCAAAACCGTTTCAACAACTGAAGGTGATATTCCTTATGAGAAGTTAGTATTAGCTGTTGGCGGTCAATCCAATGATTTTGGTACCCCTGGTGTCAAGGAACATGGTTTTGAATTATGGTCAATGGAAGAATCATTGGCAATTCGTTCGCACATTGAACACACAATTGGTCAAGGCGCTGCCGAACTTGATCCCTCTAAGCGTGAAAAAATGCTAACCATCGCCGTTGTCGGGTCCGGTTTCACTGGTGCTGAATTAATGGGTGAATTTATTGAACAACGCAGAGTATTGGCGCAAACTTATAAATTATCCGAAAGTGAAATTAAGTTAGTCTTACTTGAAGCTTCACCATCAATTTTGAACATGCTTAAGGATCGTAAATTAGCGGATAAAGCCTTTAAATATATGGAAAACAACGGTGTCGACATTCGCTTAGGTGCGCGTGTCACTGGTGTGACTGAAGATGGTGTCGTATTTGCTGATGACTCGACGTTGCCAACAAAATCATTGATTTGGACGGCCGGTGTTAAAGCAAAATCATTCATCTCTGATTGGGGATTCAAGTATGGTCGCGGTGGTCGTATCGAAGCAGACGACTACATGCATGCAACCAAAGATGATGATACACCCGAAAAAGATATCTACGTTGCCGGTGATACATTATCATACGTAGATGACAAAACTGGGCCAGTACCACAAACTGTCGAAGGTGCTGAAAGTGCTGCACGTGCTGCTGCCATCAACATTCTTGCAGACTTAGGCTTTGGTAAATCAAAGACTTTTGCTGAAGCTGTTAAATATCATGGCTTTGCTGTTTCGATTGGTTCCCACTACACGGTTGCAAGTCTAATGGGATTGAACTTCTCAGGATTTTTTGCAAGTATCGCCAAGCACGGCATCAACTTATTCTTTTACTCACAAATTCGTTCTGCTTATTCTATTTTCCACTATTTGATGGATGAATTTTTCAGAACAGAGGATGGTCGTAATCCTTTCAAAGGCAGCATATCAAGATTAGGCAATGTACTTTGGTCAACACCGCTTCGCCTCTTCCTTGGATTCTTCTGGATTTTAGCAGCATTGGGCAATATTGGTAGCCTCAATGAGTTGTTCTGGCAACACGGATTTGCTAGCTTCTTAGAAATTATTACAGGTGCCGGCCTTTTCCTTGGTTTGTTCACTTGGCCATTAGGTCTTTTATCAATTATCCTCACAATCGTTGCTTGGTCAACAAACGGATTCGACATGACACACTGGTTTATTATTTTGAGTAGTTTAGCTGTTATGAACGGTTCAGGTCGTGGATTTGGGCTTGATTTCTACGTTGTCCCATTCTTACAAAAGACTCTCGGTGGTCTTTGGTACGGAAAAGCCAAATCAACATATAATGAACTTGAAAAATAAGTTATAATAATAAAGTGCGAGAATGTGCGTTCTCGCACTTTGTACATATTAATGAAAAGAGATTTCCATGGCCACGCCATCCCTTCCAACTATATGGGATTCTTTCCCAGAACTAAACGAACCATTACAAGCGGTATTAACCAAAATGTCAAACAGTTGGCGAATTGGTTTTTCAGAAATTGACAATGCAATTCGTTCACAATTAAACGCTGGTAAACTTGTCCGACCCGCTTTGACACTCTTATTTTCTGAATTAACTGCGCAACCTTACAACAAAAAAGCTATTGCCCTCGGTGCAAGCGTCGAATTGTTACATCTAGCAACGTTAATTCATGATGATATCATTGATGAATCCAAACTGCGACGTGGCTTTGAAAGTATTCAATCGCAATTTGGTAAAGATACCGCAGTCTACGCAGGGGATTATTTGTTGACGGGTATGTTCTCTCTTCTGAGTGAAGCCGATGATACTGGCGCAGACAAACTTGCTTTAAGCGCGCTGCAAGATATTTTATTTGGCGAGCTCAGCCAAAAACAAAATCGCTATCAAACTAATATCACTTTCCAAAGCTATATTTCACAAATCAGCGGTAAAACCGCTGCATTATTTAAGTTAAGCGTTATGTTTGGTATCAGTAGCGACAGTGTAGATGATCCCAATCTCAAACAAATTGTTCCTCAAATCGGTGAAACACTAGGTATTGTCTTTCAATTATTAGATGATTATCTTGATTTTGAAGTCTTATCAAAGAATTTGGCACTAGGCAAACCAATTGGTCAAGATATTAAGAATGGTATTTATACCGCGCCAATTCTATTTGCTCTAGAAGACAGTACAATCCACAATGAGTTGATTAGTCTTCTTCAACTTCGCGATGACATTTCTGATACTGAACTTAAACGTGTTCATACCCTCGTAGATAGTAGTGCAGCAATGAGTCGCCTTAACTCCTTGCTAGTTAAATACAATGAGGAACTAAATCTATTAATTGATCAGTTACCACAACAAAATATTAAAACTCAAATCGAACAATTAAGCGACATCTTGTTGAATCGTCAATATTAATGGTTACAAAAAACACTCAAAGCATTAAATGCTTTGAGTGTTTTTATTACAATTGATTAATCAACGAGCTCCAAGATGACCAATTGAGCGGCGTCGCCACGACGTTGGACAGTCTTGAGAATTCGTGTATAACCACCATTACGTTCGGCAAAGCGAGGGGCAACATCATCAAAAAGCTTTTGCAAAGCTGATTGAACCTTGACATTGTCACCATCTTCGATAACATCCGCAACTTCATTGCGGACAAAGGCAGCAGCTTGACGACGAGCAGCCAAGTCACCACGCTTACCTAATGTAATCATCTTATCAGTCGTTTTACGCACTTCTTTTGCGCGGGCTTCTGTTGTCGTAATACGACCATTGATCAAAAGATCAGTAGTCAAATCACGTAACATAGCCTTACGTTGTGAAGACGTACGACCCAATTTACGATATGGCATTGGTGAATCCTCCTTTATAGTAGTTTAAAAACATGTGTTAATCTTCCTTGCGGAATCCCAAGTTCATTTCTGTGAGCTTTTCCTGGATTTCGTCAAGTGATTTCCGACCGAGATTACGCACTTTCATCATGTCAGCTTCAGTGCGATCTGTCAACTCCACGATGGTGTTGATACCGGCCCGTTTGAGACAATTATAAGAACGAACAGACAAATCCAAATCTTCAATTGGTGCAGAATCAGATGCACTAACTGCAACTGGCTCTGCCTCAACCATAACGCTGGCTTCTGCAGCTACTGGTGAGATGTCCATAAACAAGTTCAAATGCTCTGCTAAAATTTTAGCACCTAAGCTGAGCGCATCACTTGGTTTGATGGAACCATTTGTCCAAATATCAAATGTGAGTTTATCATAATCGTCACGTGCACCAACACGTGTGTTCTCAACTTGATAGTTAACACGTTCAATTGGTGTATAAATCGAATCAACCGCCAAAACACCGATAGGCATTTCATCGCGTAATTTTTTGTTTTCATCTGCTGACGTATAACCGCGGCCTTTAACTGCCGTGACTGTCATATGCAGTGACTTACCTGCTGCCACAGTAGCGATATGCAAATCAGGATTGAGCACTTCAACGTCTGCGCCACCCTGCAAATCTGCAGCTGTCACATCAGCTGGACCTTGAACATCAATTTCAAGAGAGCGCTCATCATCAGAATCGATCGCCAACACAACTTTCTTAAGATTTAAGATAATTTGTGTGACATCTTCAACTACGCCGTCCACAGTTGAAAACTCGTGAACCACGCCGTCAATTTGTACCGTGTTAACGGCTGCGCCTGGAAGCGAAGATAGTAAGATACGACGTAAAGAGTTACCTAATGTCGTACCATATCCCCGTTCAAGAGGCTCTATGACAAACTTGCCATAGCGGGCATCCTCTTCGATGTTATGAATATTTGGCTTTTCAAATTCAATCATCTGTAAATTCTTACCCCTTCTTTCACAGCAAGAGCAATGAAATTCAATTAAACACGACGACGCTTTGGTGGGCGTGATCCGTTGTGGGGAACTGGTGTAACATCTTTAATAGAGGTCACTTCCAAGCCCGCTGCTGCCAAAGCACGGATTGCTGATTCACGACCAGAACCTGGGCCTTTAACAGTTACTGCAACTGTGCGCATGTTCATTTCCATGGCACCTTTTGCTGCAGCTTCTGCTGCCATTTGTGCAGCGAACGGTGTCGACTTACGACTTCCTTTGAAGCCAAGTGCACCTGCTGATGACCAAGCAACTGCGTTACCTTGAACATCTGTAATCATGACGATGGTGTTGTTGAATGTTGAATGGATGTGAGCCACACCAGCTTCAATATTCTTCTTCACACGACGCTTACGCGTTGTACGACCTGCCATTTGTTTGCCTCCTTTTCAATACTTTATATATAATTTCTCGGGTTAACAGATTGTTAACCAACATTACGCAACTATGGTTGCGATAATCATGTGCCGTATCGATGAGGATACAACCAGAAAAAGTATATTACTTTTTCTTACCAGCAATTGCTTTAGCTGGGCCTTTACGTGTACGAGCGTTGTTTTTCGTGTTTTGTCCACGAACTGGCAAGCCCTTACGATGACGAATGCCACGGTACGAAGCGATTTCTTGCAACGATTTGATATCAAGTGATACCTTACGGCGCAAGTCACCTTCAAGTTGCAAATTCAACTTGTCAACTGTTGCACGGATAGCGTCTTCTTGGTCTGATGTCAAATCGCGAACGCGAACGTCTTCAGACACACCAGCTTCAGCTAGAACCTTTTGTGCAGTAGTATTACCGATTCCGTAGATGTATGTTAAGCCAATGACAATTCGCTTGTCACGTGGCAAATCAATACCTGCAATACGAGCCATAACAATTTACCTCCTTTAGTATTTTGAAAACGACAATTATGTCCTTATTCAATCAATAATTAATGCGCGATAATTACTTACCAGCGCGTTGCTTGTGCTTTGGGTTAGCAGAGCAGATGATCATTGTTCGACCATTGCGCTTGATAACACGACAAGCATCACACATCTTTTTAACTGATGGGCGTACTTTCATAATCTATTCCTCCTATTCGGTTAACTGATTATTCCAAATCTTTCCTTATCGGAAACGATAAGTAATACGACCCTTAGTTAAGTCGTATGGTGACATTTCAACAGTGACGCGATCACCTGGCAATATTCTGATAAAGTTCTTACGAATTTTTCCAGAAACATGTGCCAAAATCACAGCACCATTTTCGAGTTCTACTTGGAACATCGCATTTGGTAAAGTTTCTTTCACCTTACCTTCAATTTCAATGACATCATTGGCCACGCACTCAACCTCCTGTGCTTATCATGTTCTACATTGTTGATAAGTGCCTAACCTATCAAATTATACCAGAAATAATGGTATTTCTCAATGACATTTCAGATAATTAATCTAAGTTATCTAAAACTTCCTTAACATCACGATACACGTCAGCAAGTTGGCGACCTCCATCGATGGTGTGCAACACACCAGCACGTTGGTAATAATCTACCAAAGGCAAGTTGGCCGCTTTATTAACGGCTAAGCGGTTATCAATTACCTCAGGCGTATCATCTGCACGTCCACGTCCCAAAAGACGTTGACGCAATAATGAGTCAGAAACTTCAAAGTATAGTGTTGCTGAAACTGCCTGATTATTATCAGACAGGTAGCTATCCAAAAATTCAGCTTGTGCTTCATTACGAGGATAACCGTCAAGCATAAATCCAGCTTCTTCAACATCACTTTGACTCAAACGGTCAGCAACCATAGCATTCGTAATTTCATCGGGAACTAAGTCACCAGCATCCATGAATTCACGAGCTTTTTGACCTAATTCTGTGTTATTGGCCAAATTAGTACGGAAAATATCTCCAGTACTAATATGAACCACAGGATAGTCCTTCACGATGAAGTCTGCCTGTGTACCTTTCCCGGCACCAGGTAATCCCAATAAAATCAAATTCTTAGCCATTGATTGCCTCCCGAGCTGCTAATTGATCTTTTGTAATAAATCCAACATAATTCTTTTTCTGCATTAAACCATCGATTTGACGAATCAAATCCAGTGCAACACCTATTGAAATCAATAGACTAGTGCCACCCAAACCGATTTTCTCGTTTAATCCCCACACGTCAGATGCAATCAATGGTACTAATGCGACAACACCCAAGAAAATTGAACCAACAAAGCTCAAGTTTAATAGAAGTTTTGAAACAAAAGCTTTCGTTTGATCACCAGGTCGAACACCAACAATGTAAGCCCCTTGTTTCTGTAGATTTTCAGCTAACTTTTCAGGGTTAACTTGAACAAACGCGTAAAAATATGTGAAAACGACAATTAACACAGTGTAAAGTATTGCTCCGGGTAAAGTCGTCATGCTAAATATTTGTTGCATAACTTGATACCATTGAGCAGAAGAATATTTATCTTGAAAGGCCAACAACACTGTTTGCGGCGTGCTAATAAATGATGAGGCAAAGATGACAGGAATCACACCTGAAACATTGACTTTCAAAGGTAAATACGCTTCGCTACCATACGAAGTAGCCGAACGTGTGTACTGCATTTGTAAACGGCGTGTGCCTTCATATGACCATGTTGTAAACGCAACAACCAAAACCATTGCTACTAACAACACAATCATAAACACCCAACCATTTAATACTTCACCATTACCAGCTTGTAAAATATTTTCTTTGAAAATTTCATACAAACCTTCTGGCGCTTGCGCGATAATACCTGCAAAAATAATCATAGAAACACCGTTTCCAAGACCTTTTTCAGTAATCATCTCACCCAGCCACATCGCAAAAAACGTTCCAATCGTCATGACCGAACCGATCACAATAAAAGACATCACGTTATTTGTTTGGCTAACTAATCCATAGGAAGACAGTGAATTAAATCCTGCCGTAATACCCACAGATTGAACAAAAGCAAGCACAAGTGTCAACCAACGTGTGGCGTTGTTCAACTTTCGCCGACCAACTTCACCTTGCTTACTCCATTCAACAAAGCGAGGCACGATATCTAATTGCAAAAGTTGCACAACAATTTGTGCCGTCACGTATGGTGAAACACCCATAGCAAACAATGAGTAATTCATCAAGCCACCACCAGAAAAGATGTTCAAAATGTTCATCAATCCTGAGTTAGCCATATCAGACATAGCAGCAGGATTAACACCTGGCACAGTGATGTGTGTTCCAATTCTGTATATAAACAAAATCAAAAATGTCCATCCCAGCTTTTTGCGTATGTCTTTTTCACGTACTGCATTAAATAACGTGCTAAGCATTAAAGTACCTCAGTTGACCCACCGGCTTGTTCAATAGCAGCAACAGCTGCTGCTGAAAACTTATGTGCCTTCACAGTCAACTTCTTTTCAAGTTGACCTACAGCCAAAATTTTAATACCTGACTTTTGATTCTTAACAATACCGTTTTCAATCAAAAGTGCTGGTGTAATTTCAGTGCCATCATCAAAGCTGTTCAACTTATCCAAGTTAACAACTGCAAATTCCTTACGTGAAATGTTAGTAAATCCACGTTTTGGAATACGACGGTACAAAGGCATTTGACCACCTTCAAAACCCAAACGCACTTTTCCACGAGCCTTTTGACCCTTTTGACCACGTCCGGATGTTTTACCGTTTCCAGATGATGTACCACGACCAACACGGTTACGTACGTGACGTGAGCCAGCAGCTGGTTGTAATTCGTTCAAATTCATCTTTCGGTACCTCCTATTTTAATGTGTAATTACTTAACTTCTTCAACGTTAACTAAGTGAGCAATATGGAAAATTGCACCACGTGTAGCTTCGTTGTCAGGCTTCACCACTGAACTAGATACGCGACCAAGTCCAAGAGACTTAACAATCGCGCGTTGCTTAGGTAAGCGATGAACCGCACTCTTAATCAAAGTGATTTTCAAATCTGCCATTTTATCGCTCCTTATTCAGCTAAGTGTTCCAAAGAAACACCACGCAACTTAGCAACTTCTTCGGCATCTTTCAAGCTTGTTAGCGCATCGAAAGTTGCACGAATAACGTTAACTGGTGTTGATGAACCAAGTGACTTAGCAGTCACATCAGCAATACCTGCAAGTTCCATAACAGAACGTGCAGCACCACCGGCAGCAACACCAGATCCTTCTTCGGCTGGCTTGACCAAAATCTTACCGCCGCCCCATTCGCCAAGGACTTCATGAGGAATAGTTGTAGCAACTGTTGGCACAGTGATCAACTTACGCTTAGCATCTTCAATAGCCTTGCGGATAGCTTCAGGAACTTCTTGTGCTTTACCAGTACCAAAACCAACGTGTCCTTGCTTGTCACCAACGACAACCAACGCTGCAAAACGCAAGCGACGACCACCCTTAACAACCTTTGTGACACGGTTAATAGCAACCACGTTCTCTTCTAATTCACCAAGTGACTTAGGATTAACGAATTCAACCATTTTAATATTCCTCCTTTCCTTAGAACTTCAAACCGTTTTCACGGGCTGATTCTGCTAGTGCTTGAACACGTCCATGATAAACGTAACCACCACGATCAAAGACAACTTCTTCAACCTTTGCGGCTTTACCACGTGCGGCGATCAATTCACCAACTTTAACTGCTTGTTCAGTCTTTGATCCCGTTACTTCGGCATCATGACTTGAGGCACTTGCTAGCGTTACACCCGCTACGTCATCAATTAATTGAGCGTAGATGTTTGCATTAGAACGGAAAACGTTCAAACGTGGGCGAGCAGCAGTACCAGAGATTTTTCCACGTACACGCTTGTGGCGCTTTACGCGAAGCTTATTCTTATCTGGTTTTGAAATCATAGCTGTGCTTTCCTTTTCTTATGGCTTATGCCATTTTAAAATATTTTTTAACAGAACTTGTACTACTAGCAGTAAATACTTACTTACCAGTCTTACCTTCCTTACGACGAACAACTTCACCTTCGTAACGAATACCTTTACCTTTATAAGGTTCTGGTGAACGAACGGCACGAATTTCAGCTGCTAAATCGCCGACTTTTTGCTTTGAAATACCTGAAATTTTAATTGTCAAAGCATCTGGTACTTCAACAGTTAACGCTTCACGATCTTCAAAGACAACTGGGTGAGAATAACCAACACTCAAAGTCAACTTTGAACCTGACTTTGCAGCACGGTAACCAACACCAACAAGTTTCAATGTCTTTGTGAATCCTTCAGATACACCTTCGACCATGTTTGCAACGTTGGCACGTGTAGTACCATGCAAAGCTTTGGTCTTGTTGTCGTCACTTTCACGTGTGAAAGAAACTTCAGTCCCTTCAACATTCATTGTGATTGCTGAAACGATTTCACGTGACAATTCACCCTTTGGTCCTTTAACTGTAACAACTGCACCTTCTTGAGATACAGTTACATCAGCAGGCAATGTGATTGTTTTGTTTCCAATACGGCTCATGGTAAGTCTCCTTTCTTAGATATATTACCAAACGTAGGCGAGTACTTCGCCGCCAACTTGCTTTGAACGAGCTTCTTTGTCAGTGATCACACCGGCAGAAGTTGAGATAATAGCAATTCCCAAACCATTCAAAACCTTTGGCAATTCTTCAGCCTTAGCATACTTACGCAAACCTGGCTTTGAGATACGCTTAATACCAGTAATCACACGATTACGGTCTTCTCCGTACTTGAGAAATACACGGATAACACCTTGCTTGTTGTCATCAATATATTCCACATCGCGGATGAAACCTTCTGATTTCAAGATTTCAGCGATACTCTTTTTAATTTTTGATGCTGGAATTTCAACAACTTCGTGATGTGCCAAGTTGGCATTACGAATGCGTGTCAATAAATCAGCAATTGGATCAGTCATAGACATCTATCGATATCCTCCTTTAAATTTTGAACGTAATCATGCAAAATGACACGCTCTTAACTATTATAGACTATTTTAGTCGATAACAGTTAAAAACGCGTCACTCATTTAGAGTAACAACATTTTTATTCACTAATTACTTAGTAAATGGCATTCCCAATTGTGTTAACAACTCACGACCTTCTTCGTCGTTTTGAGCAGTTGTAACAATAACAATGTCCAAACCGCGAACACGGTTAACTTTGTCAAAATCAATTTCTGGGAAAATCAATTGTTCACGAATACCCAAAGTGTAGTTACCACGGCCATCAAAAGCCTTTGATGATACACCACGGAAATCACGAACACGAGGCAATGAAATGTTGATCAACTTGTCTAAGAAGTCATACATACGTTCACCACGTAGTGTTACCTTAGTTCCGATTGACATACCTTCACGCAAACGGAAACCAGCGATTGACTTCTTTGCCTTTGTGATAACTGGTTGTTGTCCAGCAATCAACTTCAATTCTTCAACCGCTTCATCCAAGTTCTTTGAGTTTGAAACTGCATCACCAACACCCATGTTCAAGACAATTTTATCAATCTTTGGGGCTTGCATTGATGATTTGAAGTTAAACTTTTCGATCAAAGCAGGTTGAACTTCATTAACATATTTTTCTTTTAAAGCGTTAGCCATGAAAATGATTTCACCTTTCGATATTAGCCTAGTACGTTACCAGACTTTTTAGATACGCGAACTTTCTTGCCATCTTCCACTTTGAACCCAACACGTGTTGGTTCATTAGTTGAAGGGTCAAGCAATTGCACGTTAGAAACATGGATAGGTGCTTCGATATCGATAACACCACCTTGTGGATATTCGTTAGAAGGCTTTTGATGCTTCTTAACGATGTTCACGCCTTCGACAACGACGCGATCTTTTCCAGCAACAGTCTTAGTGATTGTGCCTTCTTTTCCCTTGTCTTTGCCGGCAATGACGCGAACCTTATCACCTGTTTTTACAAACATGATTTGGCTCCTCCTTGTCAGTATTAGAGCACTTCTGGTGCCAATGAAACAATACGCATGTAGTCGTTGTCACGTAATTCACGTGCAACTGGACCAAAAATACGCGTACCAACTGGTGATTTGTCGTCCTTCACGATAACAGCGGCATTTTCATCAAAATTAATGTATGAGCCATCTGCACGACGAACGTCAGATACAGTACGAACGATAACAGCCTTAACGACGTCACCCTTCTTTACGTTACCACCAGGGATAGCTTGCTTAACTGTTGCAACGATCATGTCGCCAACACCTGCAAACTTACGGCCTGAACCACCGAGCACTTTAATCGTCAAGATTTCACGTGCGCCAGAGTTATCAGCCACTTTTAAACGACTCTCTTGTTGAATCATGGTTCTTCCTCCTTGTTAGCAATTAATTACGACGTTTTGGGTCGAACATTAAAGAATAACAGCCTCTTCAACGATCTTAACCAAACGGAAGTGCTTAGTTGCAGACAAAGGACGTGTTTCCATGATTTGAACAATATCGCCTTGCTTGGCACTATTGTTTTCATCATGGGCCTTGAACTTCTTTGTGTACTTGACACGCTTACCATAGACGGCGTGTGTTAAATAAGTATCAACAGCGACAGTAATTGTCTTGTCCATCTTATCTGAAACAACGCGTCCTTGGTAAACCTTACGAGTATTACGTTCTTCACTCATTTTTCAGCTTCTTCCTTTCGTCTTATTTGTTGGCGTTTGCCAATTCTTGTGCACGAATAACTGTCTTAACTCGTGCAATGTCCTTACGAACTTGTGCGATACGCGCCGTGTTTTCCAATTGACCAGTAGCCAATTGGAAACGAAGGTTGAACAATTCTTCCTTGAATTCGGCTTCGCGCTTTTGCAAATCCGCAAGTGACAATTCTTTCAATTCACTTGCTTTAGCCATTATTCAGCCTCCCGAGCAATAATCTTCGTACGTACAGGCAACTTATGTTGTGCCAAACGCAATGCTTCACGTGCAGTTGCTTCAGGAACACCTGCCACTTCAAACATTACTTTGCCACGCTTAACAGGTTCAACCCATCCTTCGGGAGCACCCTTACCGTTACCCATTCGAACACCAACACCTTTTGATGTATATGACTTGTGAGGGAAGATTTTAATCCAAACCTTACCACCACGCTTCATATAACGTGTCATTGCAATACGAGCAGCTTCAATTTGACGGTTAGTGATCCAGCTTGATGTTGTTGCTTGCAAGCCAAAGTCACCAAATGTCACCGTCTTGCCACCTTTAGCTTCGCCACGCATGTGACCACGGTGTACACGACGGAATTTAACACGCTTTGGTACTAACATGTTTGCTTCCCTCCTTACTTACTGTTTTTCTTTTGTGGTAAAACATCACCACGGTAAATCCAAGTCTTGATACCCAAGTTACCATAAGCAGTCATTGCTTCATCCCATGAGTAGTCAATGTCTGCACGTAAAGTATGCAAAGGAACAGTTCCTTCAGTATATTGTTCAATACGGGCAATATCTGCACCGTTCAAACGACCTGAAACCATAACTTTGATACCCTTGGCACCGGCACGAGTAGCACGTTGAATGGCACCGCGCATTGCGCGACGGAAAGCCACACGGCGTTCCAAATCACCAGCAATTTGTTGTCCAACCAAATGTGCACTCAAGTCAGGCTTCTTGATTTCAACGATATTAATGAAAACACGCTTTGAACGACCCTTTTCATCTTTATCTGTCAATTTTGCCAATTGAGTACGAAGTTTTTCAACTTCTGACCCACCCTTACCAATTACCATTCCAGGCTTGGCAGTGTGGATTGAAACGTCAACACGTGACTTAGTGCTGCGTTCAATTTCAATGCGATCAACTGAGGCATCAGCTAAATTCTTTTCGATGTACTTACGAATACGCAAGTCTTCGTGAAGTTGGTTAGCATAATCAGCCTTGTCAGCAAACCACTTTGCGTCCCAGTCGCGAATAACGCCAACACGGAACCCAGTAGGGTTAATCTTTTGACCCATTACTTTGCCTCCTTCTCAGCAACCACAATTGTAATGTGGCTTGTACGCTTGTTGATAGGTGAAGCAGAACCTTTGGCACGTGGACGGAAACGCTTTAGCGTTGGTCCTTCGTTCGCGAAGGCTTCCTTCACAATAAGATCTTCTCTGTCTAGTGAGAAGTTGTTTTCAGCATTAGCAACTGCTGAGTTCAAAACCTTGTAAATATCTTCAGTAGAAGTATTAGGTAGGAACTTCAAAATTGCGTATGCTTCGTTAACGCTCTTACGGCGAATAGTGTCAAGAACTAAGCGTGCCTTACGTGGGGCAACGCGAACGATCTTAGCAGTCGCGCGAGCTGATGTAACTTGTTCAGCCATTTTTCACTTCCTCCTTATTTACCAGTCTTTTTATCGTCGTTCTTGTGTCCCTTGAACGTACGAGTTGGTACGAATTCACCTAACTTGTGACCGACCATATCTTCTTGCACATATACTGGAACGTGCTTGCGACCATCATAAACGGCAATTGTAAAGCCGATGAAGCTTGGGAAGATTGTTGAACGACGTGACCAAGTTTTGATCACTGATTTCTTTTCAGAATCAACTTGCGCTTCAATCTTCTTAAGCAAGTGTGGGTCCGCAAATGGTCCCTTTTTTAAACTACGAGCCATTAGTTGTCTCCTTTCCCTTACTTACTCTTACGACCGCGAACGATGAACTTTGTTGAAGCCTTCTTCTTATCGCGAGTCTTCTTACCGGCAGTCTTCTTACCCCATGGTGACATAGGACTTGGACGACCAACTGGTGCTTTACCTTCACCACCACCGTGTGGGTGATCGTTAGGGTTCATAACTGATCCACGAACATGTGGACGCTTTCCACGCCAACGGTTACGACCAGCTTTACCCCAGTTAATCAATGAATGCTCTGCGTTACCAACTTCACCAATTGTGGCGCGGTTAGTAGCCAAGACCAAACGTACTTCACCTGAAGTTAATCGAACAATGATGTACTTGCCATCACGTCCCAGAATTTGTGCTGATGTACCTGCTGAACGAGCCAATTGACCACCCTTACCAGGCTTTAATTCGATATTATGAATCAAAGTACCTTCAGGAATAGCACTCAATGGCAAGGCATTGCCGGGCTTAATGTCGGCATCAGGACCAGATTGAACTTTATCGCCAACCTTCAATCCCTTTGGCGCCAAGATATATGACTTAATACCATCTTCATATACCAACAAAGCAATGTTAGCTGTGCGATTTGGATCGTATTCGATAGCCTTAACAGTAGCTGTCTTGTCATCTTTAATACGCTTGAAGTCTACGATACGGTAGGCTTGCTTGTGTCCACCAGCATGGTGGCGAACTGTCATACGGCCTGATGCATTACGTGCACCAGTCTTTGACTTTTTAGCCAACAAACTCTTCTCGGGCGTTGTCTTAGTGATTTCAGCAAAATCTGAAGTCGTCATATTACGACGTCCGTTAGAGGTTGGCTTATATTTCTTGATAGCCAATGTCTTATCCTCCTATTTAGAATTAACCTTCGTTAAAGATTTGAATATCTTTTGAATCTTTTGACAACGTGACAGTTGCCTTCTTCAACTTACGTGTGTAACCAACATAACGACCTTGGCGCTTGAGCTTACCACGAACGTTTGCTGTGTTGAGACCTGAAACTTTAACATTAAAGATTTCTTCGATAGCTTTCTTGATTTCAGGCTTTTTCGCGCGAGTATCTACTTCGAAGACATAACGCTTACGTTCTGTTTGCGCCATTGAAGCTTCGGTGATGATAGGGCGACGGATAATATCGCGTGCATCCATTAGGCAAGACCTCCTTGGATTTCTTCGATTGATGATTGAACAATCACCAGCTTATCTGCATTAACAACGTCAAGTACGTTGATACCCTTTGTTGTCATAACTTGAACATTAGCCAAGTTACGTGCTGACAAGATTGCGTTTTCATTGTCTTCATCAACAACTACTAATGTCTTTGTGTCAGCTGACAAGTTAGCCAAAAATTTTTTAAAGTCTTGTGTCTTTGGTGCTTCAAATGACAAAGCATCAACAACGACCAACTTGTTATCAGCAACTTTTTGCGACAAAACTGACTTCAAAGCCAATTGATAAGCTTTACGGTTGATACGATAAGCGTATGAACGAGGTGTAGGACCAAAAACAATACCACCGCCACGGAACTGAGGCTCACGGATTGAACCAGCACGTGCACGACCAGTACCCTTTTGCTTCCAAGGCTTACGACCACCACCAGAAACAGCAGAGCGGTTCTTGACAGCATGTGTACCTTGACGCAATGATGCACGTTGCATCAATACTGCATCTGTAATAACGGCGTTGTTAGGTTCGATGGCGAAAACTGCGTCATTCAATTCGATTTCAGCAGCTTGACTACCATCTTGCTTTAATACAGCAACTTTAGTCATGATTGATTGTTCTCCTTTCTATATAGTTTGGATTAAGCTTCTTCTGAATCAGCGGCAGGTGCAGATACACCAGCCATTTTGATTTCAGGATGCTTTGCATTAACTTTAACAGTTGATTTGATTGTCAAAAGTGACTTGTTAGCGCCGGGAACATTTCCCTTCAATAGCAAGAGGTTATTTTCAACATCAACATGTACAATGGCAACATTTTGCATTGTGCGCTTGTTGTTACCCATACGACCTGGCAAGAGCTTACCCTTGAAGACGCGGTTAATAATCGCACCCATTGAACCAGGACGACGGTGATAACGTGAGCCGTGGGCCATAGGTCCACGAGACTGACCAAGACGCTTAATTGAGCCTTGGAAGCCATGTCCTTTTGTGATGCCCGTTACGTCGACGTATTCCCCTGCTTGGAATGTATCCACTTTGATTTCATCCCCTGCGTTAAATTCGCCTTCCGCGTCGCGGACTTCACGAACGTAGCGCTTAGGGGTCGTGTTTGCTTTTGAAGCGTGACCTTGTTCAGGTTTGTTTGACAAAACTGCACGTTTGTCTTGGTAACCGAGTTGAATAGCACTATAACCGTCTGTTTCTGCATTTTTTACTTGCAAAACGACGTTTGGTGTTGCTTCAACTACGGTAACTGCGATCAATTCGCCAGATTCTGTGAAAACCTGAGTCATACCGACTTTGCGGCCTAAGATACCTTTAGTCATGACTAATCTCCTTAATTATTTTGCTTGACTTATTTTTTGTCTCTAAGTTGAGACGCGAAGTTATATCCGTTAAGATTACAACTTGATTTCGATCGCAACACCTGATGGCAATTCAAGTTTACGCAATGCGTCAACTGTCTTGTCAGTAGGGTTCACAATGTCGATCAAACGCTTGTGCGTGCGCATTTCAAATTGTTCACGGCTATCCTTGTGCTTATGTGGTGAACGTAGAATTGTATACAATGTACGTTCAGTTGGCAATGGGATAGGACCAGCAATTTCTGCGCCCGTACGCTTAGCCGTTTCAACAATTTTTTCTGCTGATTGGTCTAAGATGCGGTGTTCGTATGCCTTCAAACGGATACGGATCTTCTTTTGTGCCATTATTTCGTGCCTCCTCGTTGATTTTGTAAATCAGCTAACTTCGATTAAAAACCGACAACACTGCTTGTGTTTTGCGCGCCCATGGCAACGCGGCCGCGCGTGTCGCAACCTTAATCATCATCGCTAAACATTGATACACCAGGCTTTCGGTAGGTTTATATGTCTACTGTTCCAAAAGCGTACTTAAATATAATAACAGAAAAACCCCTGCATTGCAAGGGTTTTGTACGATATTTCTTAATTATCAATAAAACAGTTTTCGTAATCCATTCATAACTTTATTTCCCAGTAATTCAACTTTGAATAACCTGAATGCCTGTTGTCGTAAGGTATCAAATACAAATACTAATCCGTATGTCAAAATTGCAAAAACGGGATATAAAATGCTGTTTAAGTAAAGTAGATGAGTTGTTTCATTCATTGGTAGATGATGCACAAAATTAAACAATTCATGAACGATATAGACCGCAAATGCCACACTAGCTGTTTTGTTTATCGCCTTACTATAAAAGGGTTTAAAGTTCATCATCACCACAAATAATAATACTGCGCTCACAAGAGGCATTGGACCGTAAGTGAAATCTACCCAAAATATCATTAGACAGTAAGTAAACGCTAAAGATATCATTAACCATAGCAAAGGATGTTTGATTGAAGTGCCAAACTTTTTAATATATATGCCAATTAAAAATGGACTAATAATATAGCCTAAGGCATTTCCCTGTCCCACATTGAAGTTAGTATTCGTGTACATCGCCAAGCTACTAAAAATAGTCACAGCTACAATAAGATAACTCAATTTTTGTTTTGATATTTTTGAAGTAACCGCTGTAATAAACGGCGCTAATACCATCAACATGACGAAGGCTTGAAAAAACCATAAAGTACCTAATGAGAACGGAAATATATCAGTCAAAATCTGTCGGATCAAACCTCTATTTGTCATAGAACCAAAAAAATTTGCAGGATTAATAATTTCAAAAATAGCTGTCAAAGCACCGTAAAACCACACCTCCGTCCACAACATCCACACCTTTTTGAACGACTTAGAAACTGTCATAATTTTCCCCGCAGAGAAATAGCCAGTAATTAAAACAAACAACGCCACCCCTATTTTTCCATACGGTCTGTAAAAATACACACCAATGATATTTAAAAGTTGTTCTAATGAGTTTGGAACTAATATAGGAGTTGATACAAAATTAATGTGGTACTTAATAATAGTCGGATCAATATATTGTGTTGAAGCAAAACTCAGATGATGCATCACAATCAAAATCATGGCTACTATACGTGCCAGTTCAATACGACTATCTCTCACTTTCACCACCAAACTATCTCCCGTCAAAATATGATCTGCCCATACCTAATCGATTTCGCCAATTTTTATATAACAAAAAATAAAATATTATGCCTACCAATGTTGTCAAGCTCAATAATATTGATATTTTATGCGCAAACGTTTTTTGATAGTGTAACCTGATCGTTGAACTACCATGTGGCTTGATAGATATTTTTCCCTTCACTACACTTATTTTCAATGGATGTCCAGCATCATTTGTAACTTTCCATCCCAAGTAATTTGTCATAGGTAGTGTTATTTCATGGGCCTGTCGGGGTATTTTATTAACCTGAAACTCATATCCTTCGTGAATTAACTTTAATTGACTCACTTTGCCATTAACCAACACTTGCGTGGCGTCCCTTTTATCTCCCCACATGCCAATTTGATAATTACCTGAAAATACAACACGATTTTTCGATAAATAATCCTTACTACCAATAGGTAACTGATAATAATTGTTAATTTGGTGGACAAAATTATTGTTCGTCACGGTATTGGGATATTTGGCTGACTTGGTACCATAATCACCTGTTTTATTATTCTGATAATAATAATTCATCTGCATAGCCCAAGCGCTGGAAATTGCTAAAAATACGCCTATTATCAAAATCCACCGAGATGTTAATTTTTGAATATAGCCCTCACGGACCAATATATCAATGCCCGCCACAACAAACAATGTACTGAACGTCATAACAATCGGATAAAATCGTCCCATCACTTGAAAGACATGTAACGGTGTTTTATACAAAATTTGTGTTGGTGCGTATGCAATAAGTAGAACGCTGGCAACCAACGCTATGCTAAGATGACGCATTTTGACAGAATAATTACGCGTGACTAGCAATGCACTACTAATCATGATAACCAAAACAAATACAAATGTTCCTACTGGTATTGCTGTCCAATTCAAAGTAGCCTCATTTTTTAAAGAAGCAGTGATTGATCCCCATACATCTAGTGGCTGCCACTGGCTATTGGGCCCAGCAATATGAACTGCTAAAGACTGCTGAATAAATGGCACAATATAAAATGCCGATAGCAGAAAAGTTGTTATCGCAGCTTTAATAAGCGCCAGAATAGTTGATTTAAGTATTAGCCTTTGTAATAGTGCAGTGATAAACATGACGCCCAACACCAAAAACAGTAACACGACAGACAACGCATGGTTGGTGAGCGTAATGGCACTCAGTAAACTGGCTATAAGCCATTTGTTCTGATGCTCAAACAAAATGAGATAAAATGCCCCAATAACCGCCGGAAACATTAAAATGCCAATTAATTCACCTGGTAAACCGCGGACAACTAATTCACCAAATGTGGCCGGAGCAAGAACATAAATAGTTGCAAATAGAAATGCTTTAAAACGTTTATCGTTACCCTTAAAGAAATGTGTACCAATATAATAATTGATTCCCATTGCTCCAGAAAGCAACAATACATAACCGATTAAAACTGCTGTCACTGCTTTTTGTACAACTAAATAAATCAAAGCCACGACATAAATAAACGAATATCCATAAAAAAGATTAACACCATAACCATTTTCACCAAACGTATAAGCCGAAATATCCGGAACCCATTTTCCGTTAAGAAATCCTTGGTAAATTTCGTACATTCTCGACAAATGAAAGGGGACGTCCCAGGAATTGATTACCATTGTTTGCTTGTAAAATTGAGGTAATATGGCAACAAACGCCAGCAGGACAAAAGATGCACCAATCTGCCACCCTTTAATTTTATTAACGCTATACTTCATTACTTTGATCTCCCAGCATGTTTTTTGATCATCTCTGTGTCATTTTAAATTCCAAAAAGGCATCATTATATTTTTCTGTCCATTTTTGCCCTAAGTCTGAATATACTTGCAAGTGACTCACAGTTTTGGCGTCTGGATAAAACTGTTTGTCCTCACGAATACTCTTAGGTAATAGTGCTAATGCCTTTTTGTTTGGCGTTGCATAACCGATATATTCTGCATTTTGGGCCGCATTTTTTGGCTCACTAATGAAATTTAAGAAAGCGTAGGCAGCCGCTGTATGTTTAGCAGTTTTGGGCATAACAATATTATCAAACCAAAGATTTGATCCCTCACTCGGCACGACATAATGCAAGTGTTTATTATTCGCCATTGCTTCAGACGCCTCACCTGAGTATGTTACAGCAATTGATGCTTCGTCTTGTGCCATGTACATTTTGATTTCGTCAGCAATAATTGCTTTAACATTTGGCATCAAGGTTGTTAGTTTGCCTTGAGCCGCCGCCAAATCAGCTGTTGACTTATCATTGACAGACTTTCCTTGTGTAATCAATGTAAAACCTAATACATCACGTGCCGAGTCAATTAACATGACTTGGTTTTTAAACTTTGACGACCATAAATCATCCCAATGTTGGACATCACTGGCCTTTAGGTACTTATCATTGTAGATAATACCTAAAGTTCCCCAAAAGTAAGGTACAGAATATTTGTTGTGTCTATCAAAAGATTGGTTAAGGAAGCGACTGTCGTAATTTTTTAACCCAGTCAACTTCTGATGATCTAGTGGCAACAATAAATTTGCAGCCTTCATTTTTTCAATCATATATTCCGACGGCACAGCTAAATCATAGGATGTCCCGCCTTGCTTAACCTTCGTAAACATGGCTTCATTGGAATCAAAAGTTTCGTAACTGACTTTGTAACCTGTCTCTTTAGTAAACTTTTTAAGTAAGGCGGGATCAATATAGTCTCCCCAGTTATACAAATTCAAAACTTTAGACCCACCTTCACCACTGCCGGTTTTGGCAGCCAAATAGCGCTGGGCAGTAAACAAAACAGCGACAACGGCTAGAATAGCAACAACGCTAGTTAATAACTTTTTCATGTTATAAACCCTCCGTAGCCGGTGTTACCAATCGCGTACCGCGCTTTTTATTTTTAGATGAGCGCGTTGAAATAACGTAATATAGTAAGACCAGCACGAGCGATACAACAAACATCATTGCCGACAAGGCATTAATTTCCAAGCTAACCCCTTGACGGGCCCGAGAGTATATTTCAACAGATAACGTCGAAAATCCATTACCAGTTACGAAAAATGTCACCGCAAAATCATCCAAAGAATACGTAAATGCCATAAAAAATCCAGCCAAAATACCTGGCGATATAACGGGTAAAATCACGCGCGACAACATTTGCCAGTTATTAGCGCCTAAATCTTTAGCAGCAGCAACTAAAGATTGATTCATTTCTTGGAGTCTCGGCAAAACCATCAACACAACAATCGGAATACTAAAGGCAATATGTGACAGGAGCACTGACGCAAATCCTAATGAAAAACCGACAACTGTAAACAATATCAAAAACGAAGCGCCAATAATAACATCGGGTGATACCAACAAAATATTGTTTAGCGATAAGAAAATATTTTTAATCAACTGATTGCGCTGATCATAAATATACAGCGCACCAGCCGTTCCCAAAATGCTAGCCAAAAGCGAGGACAATAATGCAATTAAAAAAGTATTAACCACAATCTCAATAATGCGCGTATCTGCGAACAGCTCAGCGTAATGCTTCAACGAAAAGCCATCCCATCCTTGCATCACATCACCTGCATTAAATGAATAAATAATCAAGAAAAAAATAGGTAAGTACAGCAAAATGAAAACAAACCACAAATATAAATTTGACCATTTAAAAGCTTTTTTCATTTATATTACTCACTTTCTCGTGTTCTTTTTGACACGATCACGCGTCAAAATCATCGTCACAACCATCGCTACAATTAAAATCACACCAATTGTCGATCCTAGTTGCCAGTTTTGGGTTACTAAAAAATGTTCCTCAATTGCTGTACCTAACGTAATCACACGATTACCGCCTATCAAACGTGTAATCATAAACAATGACAAACTTGGAATGAAAACAGCTTGAATGCCCGCCTTCACCCCCGGCATTGATAATGGCAAAATGACTCGTCGTAACGTTTGCCATTTATTAGCACCCAAATCACGACTAGCTTGCTCCAGTTTTGGATCAATTTCTGCCAACGAATTAAAAATCGGCAAAATCATAAACGGAATTTCAATGTAGGCAGCAACTAACAAAAAACTCCAATCAGAGAACAACAGTTGCTGTGGTGCAATGCCAAAAAAGCTCATAAAATTATTAACCGTACCGGTTTTTGACAATAGGCCAATAAACGCATAAGTCTTTAACAACAAATTAATCCACGTTGGCAGGATCACTAATAACAACCAAAATTGTTTTTGCTTGAGTTGATTGAGTAGGTAAGCCATCGGGTAGCTAATCACCAATGTAATTAGTGTAATCAGGAAAGCAAACCAAACTGAGTTAAACGTCATGCGGAGGTATGTACCACTACCAAAATAAACAGCATAGTTATGTAACGTTAACCCACCATTGGCGTTAGTTAGCGATTGAAATAACAATAAAACGAGTGGCGCAATAACAAATAACAATAACCACGCGCCATAAGGCACGAGATAAAATAACTGACGCTGTTGTTTACTCTTCATCATCATCCTCGTAACTTTCCAAACGCGCGTCAAAATCATCTTCAGACTCATTAAATCGCATGATGTGAATGTCTTCCGGATCAAATGTCAAACCAACTCGTTCTCCCACTTGGGCCGAGTTCGTTGCTTGAACTTGCCACTCGTTACCGTCATCATCAATTGCTGTAATTTCATAATAATCACCACGAAATGATTGATCATCAATTGTCACAATTAACTTACCATTTTCGATTGTGGTTAAATCTAAGTCTTCAGGGCGCAAGACAACTTCAACACGTTCATTGGGTCGCATTCCAGCATCAACATTTTCAAAATCTTTGCCCACAAAATGAACAACATAATCCGTTTTCATGATGCCATCTACAATGTTACTCTCACCAATAAAATCCGCAACAAAATGGTTAATTGGTTCATCATATATATCCTCTGGTGTCCCATTTTGCTGTATGACCCCGTCATTCATCACAAAAATCCAATCAGACATAGCTAGTGCTTCTTCTTGATCATGCGTCACAAAAACAAAGGTAATACCAAGTCTTTGCTGAATTTCACGGAGCTCATACTGCATGTCTTTGCGCAACTTGTAATCCAATGCAGACAATGGTTCATCGAGTAACAAAACTTTTGGATCATTAGCCAAAGCGCGCGCAATCGCCACACGCTGCCGTTGCCCACCTGACAGCTCACTAATATCACGATCAGCATATTGGTCAAGTTTAACCAACTTCAACATGTCATGAACCTGCCGTTCAATATCGTTCTTTGACATTTTTTTTATGGACGGACCAAAAGCCACGTTTTCAAAAACATTCATATTCGGAAATAATGCATAATCTTGGAAAACAGTGTTAACAGTTCGTTTTTCCACTGGCACATCATTGATACGCTTGTTTTCAAATAAAATATCACCTGAAGTTGCCGCCAATTGACCAGAAATCAAGTTTAAAATTGTTGTTTTACCAGATCCTGAGGGTCCCAACAAGGTATAAAATTTACCTTGTTCTAAAGACAAGTCGATGCCCTTCAAAATCTCTGTGTCACCATAAGCTAAGCTTACAGACTTAAATTCAATAATTGGTGTTTGCTCTGCCAAATTCTCAACCTCAACTCTTTTCGATAATTTCAATTTTACACTAATTTTGAAGACATAAAAAGAAAATCATATTTGACCATTTAGCTTCAGTGGCTATGCGTCAATGATCTTTTCACGATTTTCAACAACAACAATAGCAATTGTCATTAAGATGAACAAAATAACAATAACGATAATTTGCGGTGTCCAAGAATGCCACCAACCATATGCATAACCAAACATAGCTGGACCAACTGCCGCAATCAAATAGCCACCGCTTTGCGACATACCGGACAATTGTGCCGTTTGTCCCGGTGTGCTGGTTTTAAGCGTGAATGTGGTCATCAAATATGGAAACAACACCGAAGTACCGACACCAATAAATAAATTGACCAGTAACCAGTAGGTAAAAGTGCCTTGTGGATTCAGCAACAGGAGGTAGCCAATTGTACCTAAAATTGAAAAGCCAGCAACTAGCCACTGCCTTTGGCGTTTGTTCAATCGAACAACAATTGACGGTACTGTTAGTGCAAATGGTAGACCAATTAATGAGTTAAGACCAGAAAATAAACCAGCAGTTGCCGGCGTTAATCCAGTCTGAATCGCCATAGTTGGCCCCCACGCCATCAAAACATAGAACATTGCAGATTGCATACCACCAAAAAACAACAATAACCAAGCATTGCGATTTTTCCAAACGTTGAATCGGACTGTTTTCTTGTGATCACTCGCCATTTGAGTGACTTGTCTATTTGCCGCAAACCGTTCATTAGGTAACCAAACCAGCAAAGCACCAACGAGCAAGATTGTCAACAATCCCACAAAAACCTGCCAACTAGTTAATGCCGTTATTGGCGCTGCCAAACTAGCGCCAACTGCCGTTGCTAACATCATGCTAAATGTAAAGACAGACGTCATTGGACCGACTTTCATCGGAAAATACGTTCGAATAACACTAGGCAGTAACACATTCATGTGGGCAACACCAATACCAATCAGCATTGTCCCAATGTAGAGGAAAGTTGTATTAATAACTCTAATGCCAGACCCAACAATTAACAGCATCAACATCAATGCAAATGCCCTTTCTAGCCCAATCTTTTGAGCCACTTTAGGTGCTGTTGAAGAAAACAAGGCAAACGCTATCAGCGGAATAGTTGTTAGCATGCCCAATTGTCCAACAGGCACACCCTCTGATTTGGAAATACTACTCAAAATTGGCGGCATAGCTGTGAATGGTAATCGCAAAATCATGCCAACAACAACAATTCCTGGAATTAAAAACTTACTATGATTTTTCATTTCAATTTCCCTAATAATAACAAAACAGCGCCACTCTGTTGAGTGACGCCGTTTATACTGAACCATCAGTCAGTCAAAGATTAATTTTCTTGACCGTGGGTCTTGATAATTTCTTCTTGAATGTTCTTAGGAACAGCTTCGTAGTGATCGAAAACCATTTGGAATGTACCACGACCTTGCGTTGCTGAACGCAAAGTAGTTGCATAACCAAACATTTCTGACAAAGGCACCTTAGCCTTAACTGCCAAAACTGGACCACGTGACTCTTGACCTTCAATCATACCACGGCGTGCTGAGACGTGTCCCATAACATCACCCAGGTTGTCTTCAGGTGCAACAATATCAACGGCCATAATTGGTTCCAAAATAACCGCGCCGGCTGTCTTAGCAGCTTCGCGCAAAGCCAATGAAGCAGCAATCTTAAAGGCAGCTTCACTTGAATCGACATCGTGATATGAACCATCATACAACTTAGCTTTCAAATCAACTAATGGGAATCCAGCCAAAGGACCAGCATTCAATGCGTCCTTCAAACCAGCTTCAACTGATGGAATATATTCACGAGGCACAACACCACCAACGATGGCATCTTCGAATTCAAATCCAGCACCTTCTTCGTTTGGTGAGAATTCAATCCAAACATCACCATACTGACCTTTACCACCAGATTGACGCTTGAAGTAACCACGTGCTTGTACTGTCTTAGTAAAGGCTTCACGATAAGCAACTTGTGGCGCACCAACAGTGGCTTCAACATTGAATTCACGACGCATACGATCAACCATGATATCCAATTGCAATTCACCCATACCAGCAATCAATGTTTGACCAGTTTCAGGGTTAGTTGTGGCACGGAATGAAGGATCTTCTTCAGCCAATTTTTGAATGGCATTTGACAATTTGTCTTGATCAGCCTTTGTCTTTGGTTCGATAGCCAATTCGATAACTGGTTCTGGGAACTCCATTGATTCCAGAATCAATTGATGATCAACAGCTGTCAAAGAATCACCAGTTGTCGTGTTCTTCAAACCAATAGCCGCAGCAATATCACCAGAGAATACTTCTTCAATTTCAGTACGTGAAGTAGCGTGCATTTGTAGCAAACGACCAACACGTTCACGTGTATCAGAGGAGGTATTTTGTACGTATGAACCTGATTGCAATGTACCAGTATAGACACGCATAAATGTCAAACGACCAACGAATGGATCTGTCATGATCTTGAACGCCAAAGCAGCGAAAGGCTTTGAATCATCAGCGATCAAATCAACTTCTTCATCTGTCTTTGGATCTTTAGCGATATATGGCTTAACATCCAAAGGTCCTGGCAAATAGTCAACAACGGCATCCAACATCATCTGAACACCCTTATCTTTATAAGCTGAACCCGCAAGAATTGGGTAGAATTGAAGTGCTAGTGTAGCACGACGAATGGCTGCCTTCAATTCTTCAATAGAAATATCTTCACCTTCAAGATACTTTTCCATCAAATCATCATCGACATCAGCAACAGCTTCAATCAATGTATTACGCTTTTCTTCCGCCAAGTCTTTCAAATCAGCTGGAATATCACGTGGTTCCCACTTTTCACCAAGTTCATCAACTGGGTAATAAGCTTCTTGTGTAATCAAGTCAATAACGGCTTCGAAGTCATCCTCAGCACCGATTGGCCATTGGATTGCTTCAGCATTAACTTGCAAACGTTCGTGCATTGAGTCAACTGACATTTGGAAATCAGCGCCCATTTTGTCCATCTTGTTAACAAAGACGATACGTGGCACATCATAAGTTGTGGCCTGACGCCACACTGTCTCTGTTTGTGGTTCAACACCAGCTGCACCATCAAGTACGGCTACGGCACCATCAAGAACACGCAAAGCACGTTCAACTTCGATTGTGAAGTCCACGTGTCCAGGTGTATCAATGATGTTAACGCGATAAGGTGTCTTTTCAAATTGATCAAAGAAACCGTGCCAAACAGCTGTTGTAGCAGCTGATTGGATTGTGATTCCACGTTCCTTTTCTTGTTCCATGAAATCCATTTGTGAAGCACCATCATGTGTTTCACCAATTTTGTGAATTTTACCTGTATAGTACAAGATACGTTCAGTAGTCGTTGTCTTACCCGCATCAATGTGGGCCATGATTCCGATGTTACGTGTACGCTCTAGTGGGTATTCACGTTTTGCCATTGTGAGTTATCTCCTGGTTTAGTTATATATGCAACAAAAAGCGACACATAATTGTGTTCGCTTTTTGATGGTGCTTGTTTTGACAAACACCATCTATGACAATTGTACACTATTTGACGCGCAAGAATAATTAAATTCTTGTCATCAACAGATTACCAACGATAGTGTGCAAACGCACGGTTGGCTTCAGCCATTTTGTGCGTATCTTCGCGCTTCTTAACAGATGCACCAGTGTCATTGGCAGCATCCATAATTTCTTTGGCTAAACGCTCATCCATTGTGTGCTCGTTACGCAAACGTGAGTAGTTAACCAACCAACGAAGTCCCAAAGTCGTACGACGATCTGGACGAACTTCGATTGGCACTTGGTAGTTAGAACCACCAACACGGCGAGCTTTAACTTCCAATACTGGCATAATGTTTTCCATAGCTTGTTCGAAAACTTCCAATGGTTCATTGCCAGTTGCTTCCTTGATACGATCAAAAGCATCATACAAGATTGTTGAAGCTGTACCACGCTTACCATCAAGCATCAACTTGTTGATCAAACGTGAAACGAGTTTTGAATTGTAAATTGGGTCAGGCAAAACTTCCTGACGCTTAGTATAACCTTTACGTGGCATTAGTCAGTCTCCTTCTTACTTCTTTGGTGCCTTTGTACCATACTTTGAACGTGATGTCATACGACCATCAACACCCGCAGTATCCAAAGCACCACGGATAATGTGGTAACGTACACCAGGCAAATCCTTAACACGACCACCACGAATCAAAACAACTGAGTGTTCTTGCAAGTTATGACCGATACCTGGAATATATGCTGTTACTTCATACAAGTTTGAAAGACGCACACGGGCGTACTTACGCAAAGCTGAGTTAGGCTTCTTTGGTGTCATTGTACCAACACGTGTTGCGACACCACGCTTTTGTGGGGCAGCATTGTTAGTTGCTTTTTTCTTCATTGAATTGTAGCCAAAGTTCAAAGCAGGTGATTTTGACTTAGAAACCTTTGACTTACGTGGCTTACGAACCAATTGGTTAATTGTAGGCATGCTACAGTCTCCTTAAATTTTTCATTGATTTCACAGTTCCAGGTGTTTCATTTCTGTTTTCAAACAAAAATGCTCACCGGAAATCTGCTGACAGTTACCTTTACAGCGCCGTTCAGCACAGTGTGACGATGTCACAGAACAGATTACTTAAAAGCACGTTCAATATAATACCAGATTGAGCGATAAAGTCAAGTAGGTATTTACATTTTGTGAATAACTATTTGTTTTTTCGTACTATTCCACATGGAAAATATATTGATATTGATTTTTAATAGCATCATTGTTTCGTCAGTTATGTGTGTCAATGATCGCATCCAACATAATATTTCATTACTACATCCCAGATCGTTTTGCCTGATGTGTCATCATTTATTAAAGTGGTACGATCTCGTACCGTTTTTTTCGGCAGTTTTCACGTTTGCAAAATATCGCTATTGTCACAAACGTTTTGGTTGGCGCTATCCTGCATTAGAATTGACGTGCACACTGTTTGGCACCATTCTTTGGTATGCCTCGATCCTCCAATGGCTAATCGCAGTAGTACTACTGTTTTTATCCCTTGAAGACTGCGCGTCGCAGGCCATCCATAGCTACTTGATTATTCCGCTGTTATTGTACGCAATCCACCAACACCATGATCAATCGCACATTTTTCTAGCATTATTAATTGGACTGATCGCTTGCTATTTGGTTTATATACGGCACGCGTTAGGTCCCGGAGACATTCCAGTTTTATTGACACTCATTTTTTCAACCACCATGTTAACCTTTGTACTAGGCTTATTAATGGCTTGTTGTTTAGCCGCCCTCTTTTTAGCATTGTCATCACAAAAACGTTTACCATTTGTGCCTTTCCTAACCGTTGGTTGGCTACTTATTGGTGTCTTGATATAAAAAACACTTGAATTATCTTCAAGTGTTTAAACTATTAAGTTGCTGGCGATGTCGTTTTAAGTGGTTTCGTTGTAATTTTAATACTGCCATTCTTTGCGCCGATTGTAACGGCATCTTCAGTGGTAATATTACCTCGTAATAATTCTTCACTAAGTGCATCTTCAACACTTGTCTGAAGTGCACGGCGAATTGGACGGGCACCATATTCAGGATCAAAACCAGCACTGGCAACAACGTCAATGGCGGCGGGTGTCATTTTAATTGTAATCCCTTGTTCAGCAACACGTTGTAGCACTGAACGACTCATCAATTTTACAATTTCATGTAATTCTTGTTTAGTCAAGCTCTCGAAGACAATTGCTTCATCCAAGCGGTTGATAAATTCTGGCCTGAAAGTCTCTTTCAATGTTTCTCTAATTTTAGCTGCAACAGCTTCATGATCATTTTTCAAATCAACAGCACCAAAACCAACTGATTTTTCATCACGAAGACGTGTGGCACCTAAATTAGAAGTCATAATAATGATTGTATTACGAAAATCAACTTTTCGACCTTTAGAATCAGTCAAATAACCGTCATCAAAGACTTGCAACATCAAATTAAAGATGTCTTGATGGGCTTTTTCAGCCTCATCAAGCAAAACGACTGAATAAGGATGATTGCGTACTTTTTCAGTCAATTGTCCACCTTCATCATAACCAACATACCCAGGTGCAGAGCCGATTAATCGACTAGCTGACCAGCGTTCTTGATATTCGGACATATCGATACGAATGAGATTATCTTCGCTACCAAAAATAGCTTCGGCCAGCGCTTTAGCCAACTCCGTTTTACCCACACCAGTTGGGCCTAAGAACATGAAGGTTCCAATGGGGCGTGTCGGATCTTTCAATCCAGAACGCGCACGTCGAATAGCACGTGCAACTGCTGACACTGCAGCCTGTTGACCAACAACTCGTCGTCCTAGAACTTTTTCTAAATTAACTAGCCGCTGCTGATCATTTTTTTCTAACTGGGTTAACGGCACACCTGTTTGTTGAGAAATGACTTCCGCGATGTCTTGCGTTGTCACATGCAAATCATATTGCGCGCGCTCACCATTAACCATTGCTGCTTGTATTTTTGCCTCTTTTTTCGCTAGTTTTTTCTTGAGCTTCATTTCTTCGGTACGCAGTTGCGCTGCTTCTTCAAAGTTTAAAGCTTCAATAGCAGCATCTTTGTCAGCCTGAACTTGTTTAAGACGAGTGACTACTTTGTCATTAGCACCATTATTTTCTGTTGCCTCAATGCGAACTTTTGCGCCCGCTTCATCAATTAAATCAATTGCTTTATCAGGCAAAAAGCGATCACTAATGTACCGCGATGATAGCTTAACAGCGGCATTTATCGCGTCATCATCAATTTGCACTTGGTGATGCTCTTCAAATTTAGGTCGGATCCCATTCAATATAGCAATTGCATCTTCTTGCGTTGGTTCATCAACCGTCACTGAAGCAAAGCGCCGTTCTAATGCCGCGTCAGATTCGATATACTTTTGATACTCATCAAAGGTAGTTGCGCCTAATGTCTGTAATTCACCGCGCGCTAAAGCTGGTTTCAAAATATTTGACGCATCAATAGCACCTTCAGCACCACCAGCACCAATTAAAGTATGCAACTCATCAATGAATAAGATAACTTCGCCATCTTGATAGATTTCTTCGATTATTTTTTTTAAACGATCTTCAAACTCGCCACGATATTTGGTCCCAGCAACTAATGACCCCATGTCAAGCGCCATTAAACGCTTATGTGACAAATTTTCTGGTACTTCACCTGTGACAATTTTCTGAGCCAATCCTTCTGCAATTGCTGTCTTTCCAACACCTGGTTCACCAATCAAAACAGGATTATTCTTTGTACGTCGAGATAAAATTTGGACAACGCGGCGAACTTCTTTAGACCGCCCAATAACTGGATCCATTTTTTCATCACGCGCCATTTGTGTCAAATCACGCGCCAGACCATCTAACGTGGGTGTCCCAGCTGCTGCTTGCTGCTTCTCACGTTGTTTCATTTGTTTGCGAATATCTGTGACACCCAATTTTCGCAAGATCCCGCGACGTAAATCTTGCAAATTAGCATCTAAAGCCAACAAAATTCGTGAGGACAAGATACTTTCATCTTGCAGCAGCGCTAATAGAATATGTTCAGTTCCTACTTTGGGTTGTGCCAAAGCACGAGATTCTTCACCAGCTTGTCGTAAAATATCAGCTGCTTTTGGTGAATATGGTAAATAAACACCCTTTTCATAGCGGCTTGACATACCATAGCCAGTAAAGTGCTCAATTTCTTCACGGATATCATCATCTGTGACATTAAACTGTGTCAAAATTTTGCTGGCAATGCCCTCTTGTTCGATGGCTAAAGCTAGCAACAGATGTTCTGTGCCAACTGCTTGATGCTTAAAATATTTTGCCTGTTCTTGTGCCAAAGCCAGAACGTTTTGAGCACTCGGTGTATAGTTATTATCCATATATGCCTCCTTAAAATTCGGCTGTGTTTGTATAATATTGACTTATATTATAACCCAATTAGATGTTATTAGGAAATCATTTGTTTGTATCAGCGACATTTAATTACAATTCAAAATTCAAAAAGCCGAAACGACTGTTTCGACTTCATTAATTTGGGTTTTTTAGCGATAATTGCCACTGCAAATAGGCGTTGATGAAGGGATCCAAATCACCATCTAGAACCGCTTGCGGCTGATTAGTTTCATAGTTAGTCCGATGATCTTTAACCATTTGATAGGGGTGCAAAACGTAAGAACGTATTTGTGATCCCCAGCCATTTTCCATTTTTTCGCCAGTAAGCGCTGCTCGCTCGGCTTCTTTTTTCTCAAGCTCTAATTGATAAAGTTTACTTTTTAATAATCGCATGGCATAATCGCGGTTACCATATTGTGTCCGTTCAACTGTTGATGAAACAACAATACCCGTTGGTTCGTGTGTCAATCGCACACCCGTTGAAACCTTGTTGACGTTTTGGCCACCAGCACCACCCGAACGGAACACATCCATTTTGACATCGTCATCACGCACTTCCACTTCAATTGAGTCGTCCAATTCTGGCATGACATCAACCGATACGAAGCTCGTATGACGTCGCCCAGCACTATCAAAAGGTGAAATTCTAACAAAACGATGGACACCTTTTTCACTGCGTAAAAAACCGTATGCATTGTGTCCTGTCACTTTTATCGTAGCGCTATCAATACCAGCTTCGTCACCCGCATGGTAATCAAGCGTTTCCACTTGAAAATTATGTTGTTGCGCCCAACGAGTATACATACGATACAAATTAGCACCCCAGTCAGTTGATTCTGTTCCGCCAGATCCTGGATGAATTTCCAAAACGGCGTTATTAGCATCATAAGGTTCTGTCAATAATTGTTCCAAGTTGTAAGCATCAATATCTTGCTGTGCCTTTTCAATACCTTCAGAAAGTTCATTTTCTAAGTCTGTATCTTCAGGATCTTCAGCTAACATTTCCGTCAAAACTTCCAAATCCTCAACTTGACTAGTCAAATTCAAGAAGGAATCACGCCGATTTTTCAAAACATTATTTTCTTCAATGACTTTTTGCGCTTTATCATTGTCATCCCAAAAACCAGGCTCAGTCATACGATTTTCGTAGTCTGCAATTTCTTCCGTTAATGCCTCCAAGTCAAGACTATTACGGAAGCGCGTGATATTTTCTTGCATATCAGCAATCGCATGTTTGGCATCAATAATTTCCATAGTATTTCCTTTCAAAATAAAAACGAACAAAGTTCGCTTTTATTTGTCTATTAAGCACGTAAATTCTGGCGAATTTCAGCTTTCATGAAGGTACGCGTGGCATCATATTCGACGTCAGCGATCATTTTATTGAAATTAGCGTAAGCTTCATTTTGGTACTCAATCAAAGGATTTAATTGACCGTAGCCTCGTAAACCAACACCCTGACGCAGACGGTCCAATGAATCGATATGATCAGTCCAATGTTGATCGACCGCTCTCAAAATAACTACTTTTTCAAATTCTAACATTTGGGCGGGATCATAAAGTTGGGCTTGCTTTTCTTTATAATTATCTTTGGCTAGTCGCAGTAATTTCGCTTTGATATCGTCACGAGACAAGCCTTTCAACTGTTCAACCGTGAATGCATCTTCATGTCCTAAAGCATTACCAACAAAAGCAACGATTTGAGCCAACTCCCAAGTCTTGTCATCTTTAGATTTTGTTTGTGCATCAACAACTCGATTAATCGTTCGCTCGACCATAGGCATCAAAACCCATTCAAGCGACTTGGTTTCATCTATCACGATGTCTCGTTCGTGATAGACTAATTCACGTTGCTCACGCACAACATCATCATATTGTAATACGTTTTTACGTGTGTCATAGTTGTTTCCTTCAACACGCTTTTGAGCTGATTCAACAGATCGTGTAATCATACGATTTTTGATTACTGTGTCTTCTTCATCCAAATTAAGTCGTTGCATAAGCAAACGCACACGATCAGCACCGAATCGAACCATCAAGTCATCTTCCAATGATAAGAAAAACTGTGAGAAACCGCGGTCTCCTTGTCGACCAGCACGCCCACGTAACTGGTTATCAATTCGACGTGACTCATGGCGTTCAGTTGCAATAACTGCTAAACCACCTAGTTCTTCGACCCCAGGGCCCAATTTGATGTCAGTACCACGACCAGCCATGTTAGTCGCCACAGTTACAGCACCACGCTGACCAGCATTAGCAATGATTTCGGCTTCTTTGGCATTGTTTTTAGCGTTCAAAACATTATGTGGCACATTTTGCGCCATCAAAATTTTAGAAAGCAATTCTGATGCTTCAACTGAACCCGTACCAATTAAGATGGGTTGACCCTTTTCATGAAGTTCAACAATAAGCTTTACAACAGCATTATACTTGGCACGAACTGATGGATAAAGCAGATCTGGGTAATCCACACGTTGGATTGGGCGATTAGTCGGAATCGTAATCACTTCCATGTTGTAAATTTCACGTAATTCTTCTTCTTCAGTCTTAGCCGTTCCTGTCATACCTGACAATTTTTTATACATACGGAACAAATTCTGATACGTAATTTGTGCCATTGATTTGTTTTCTTCTTGAATTTCAACGCCTTCTTTGGCTTCGATTGCTTGATGCAAACCATCTGACAATCGTGTTCCCTCAGAGATACGACCAGTTGATTGGTCAATCAGCTTCACTTCACCATCCTGCACAACATAGTCTTTGTCGTTGATGTAGTTGAAATTAGCTCGCAAAGCTTGATCAATATGATGAGTCAAAGCAGTATCATTTGCATCATACAAATTATCCAAGTTGAAGAAAACTTCACCCTTGTGGATACCTTCATTGGTCAACATTGTTGCTTTAGCTTCTTCATCTACCTTGTAGTCTTCATCACGTTGCAAAGTTTTCACAAAACGATCTGCTCGAGCATACATTTGTGAAATACCTGATCCTGGGCCAGAAATAATCAAAGGTGTTCGCGCCGTATCGATCAAAATTGAATCAGCTTCATCAATCAAAGCAAAGTTCAAACCACGTTGCATCACGCGCTCTTCCGCTCGACGAACCATGTTATCACGCAAATAATCAAATCCAATGTTAAAGTTCGTTGAATAGGTAATATCGGCATCATAGGCGGCACGTTTTTCTTCAGCAGGCGCGTCACCAACGTTGACACCAACTGAAAGACCAAGCCAATTATAGAGTTGCCCCATCTGCTCCGCATCACGTGCTGACAAATAATCGTTAACAGTGACAACGTGAACCCCACGCCCTGGTAACGCATTCAAATAAACAGCCATTGTTGCTGTCAAGGTTTTACCTTCACCAGTGCGCATTTCGGCCAAGTTACCATCATGTAATACAGCCGATCCCATAATTTGTACTCGGAAAGGATAAAGACCCAAAACACGTTTGGCCCCTTCTCTAGCAACAGCAAATGCTTCAGGTAAAATTTCGTCAAGAACCTTTGCTAAGGCTTTGTTTTGTTTTTCCTTATTCTTGATACCATCTGTAGCTTTGTTGATGGTTTCCTTAAATTCACCTGTTTTAGCTTGTAAGGCCTCATCAGACATTTTTGACATTTGATCAGCATAACTTTCAACCTGATCAGCAATATTGTTTAATTTTTTGAGTTGTTTTTTTGAATTATCAACTAATTTACGTATTGGATTATTCATGTTATTTAGCGTGTCTTCAAGAAATTGACACGTTTCTCCTCTAAAACCTAAATTTGTGTGGTCTAGCGCACAATAGTCTACGTTCCATTATAACAAAAAAAGAGCCCAAAAAATAGACTCTTTTATGCTTAATAATGAGATTTTGCTTCGAGTTTTTCTTGACCACCCATGTAAGGACGCAAAACATCTGGAATCGTGACAGATCCGTCTTGATTCTGGTAGTTTTCTAAAATGGCTGCTACTGTTCTACCCACTGCAAGGCCTGAACCATTCAAAGTATGAACTAGCTGTAACTTGTTATTTTCATCACGGTATGTGATATGCATACGGCGTGCTTGAAAATCTTCTGTGTTTGAAACTGAAGAAATTTCACGGTACACATTTTGTTGTGGCATCCAAACTTCAACATCATAGGTTTTAGCGGCGGAGAAGCCCATGTCGCCAGTTGAAAGTAGAATAACGTGGTAAGGTAACGCTAATTTTTGCAAAATATTTTCCGCATTAGCTGTCATTGCTTCCAACTCGTCATATGACTGTTCAGGCTTAGTAAACTTAACCATCTCAACCTTGTTGAATTGGTGTAAACGAATTAATCCACGCGTATCCTTTCCAGCAGACCCAGCTTCTTTTCTAAATGAAGGTGACAACGCCGTAAATTTAATTGGCAAATCTTCTGCTGGCAGCGTTTCGCCGGAATAATAATTTGTTAAAGGTACTTCTGCTGTTGGAATATATGTTTGATCTAGGCCAGCTACCCGGTAAGCATCATCTTGAAACTTTGGATACTGACCGGTTCCAAACATCGCTGAATCATTGACTACAATTGGCGTAATCATTTCAGTGTAGCCTTCCTTACGATGTTCGTCTAGCATAAAATTATAGACAGCACGTTCTAAACGAGCGCCATCACCAACATAGTACAAGAAACGTGCACCTGAAACCTTTGCGCCACGTTCAAAATCAAGAATGCCAAGCGCTTCTCCAATATCGTAGTGAGCTTTCACCCAATCTGTTTTCACCAAGGCTTCAGGACGATTATCATAATGTGCAGGCGCCCACTTACGTTGTTCAACGTTGGCAGACTCATCTGGACCAACAGGCACTTCACTAGCCGCCAAATTAGGCAAGTGAGCAGCAATCTCATTTACTTGCTCATCTAATTCTGCTTGTTTGGCGTCTAACGCCTTTATATCGCTACCAACTTGTTGCATTTGAGCAATCGCGTCACTAGCATCTTCTTTTTGACGTTTTGCATAAGCAATTTTGTCAGAAACTTCATTTCGTTGCGCCTTCAAATTTTCAACACGTTGAATGGTATCGCGTCGTGCCTGATCTAATGTTAACAATTGATCAAGTGTTTCTGCTTCAACACCTCTATCACGCAATCTCTGCTTTGCTTCTTCACTATTTTTTCTCAAATAACGCATATCTAACATAATATTTCCTCATTCTTCCAAATAAAAAGCGTTCTCGTCTTGTTGTTAAACAAGGGACGAAAAACGCGATTCCGTGGTACCACCCAATTTCTATAACCTAAATTATAGCACTTCATTACCTTTAACGAGGGTACCGGGCAGCATTACCTGCCAAGCTAAGATTAATGGAGTTTCACGCTGTTATTTCTCATCAACCAATAACTTTCTTTGATGCGCTACTTATAATAATCACTAAGAACATTCTATCCTATTACAAATTAAAACACAAGGCAAAACAAAAGGAGGAAGCAAGTGTTACGTTACCATAACACTTGCTTCCCCTTTAACATGGGCCATCCAGGACTCGAACCTGGGACCTCTGCGTTATCAACACAGCGCTCTAACCAACTGAGCTAATGGCCCATATTTTGATGCTCTAACATCAAGCGAATGACGGGAATCGAACCCGCATAGCCAGCTTGGAAGGCTGGAATTCTACCATTGAACTACATTCGCAAGTAGTTCCTGTCGGAAGTCTCCTCCCTATGGCGCTGGACGGAATCGAACCGCCGACACATGCAGCTTCAATGCATTGCTCTACCAACTGAGCTACAGAGCCATCTCATTGTTCCCAATGAACGGTCACAGCGGGGCTCGAACCCGCGATCTCCTGCGTGACAGGCAGGCGTCCTAACCAGCTAGACCATGCGACCAATTGCGGGAGCAGGATTTGAACCTACGACCTTCGGGTTATGGGCCCGACGAGCTACCAGACTGCTCCATCCCGCGATAATTTTATTGCGACATCTTCATGCCTAAGGAGAATGTGGGATTCGAACCCACGCGCCGGTTTCCCGACCTGACGGTTTTCAAGACCGTTCCCTTCAGCCAGACTTGGGTAATTCTCCATTATCTTTACTTCGTCCTGCATGGACCATGTTGGACTCGAACCAACGACCGGACGGTTATGAGCCGTCTGCTCTAACCAACTGAGCTAATGGTCCTTTTTCGAGCCTATCGCGGCGGGGGGAATCGAACCCTCGACCTCTCGGGTATGAACCGAACGCTCTAGCCAGCTGAGCTACACCGCGATCCTCTTCGGCTAAGTTCCCTTAACCAATCGGGATGACAGGATTCGAACCTGCGACCCCCTGGTCCCAAACCAGGTGCTCTACCAAGCTGAGCTACATCCCGAAAAAGTCTTCCTGAGCTTTCGCCCTTCTGATACTTAAAAAAAGAGTTTGAATTCCTTCAACCTCTATGCACCTAGCAGGAGTCGAACCTGCAACCTCCTGATTCGTAGTCAGACGCTCTATCCAATTGCGCTATAGGTGCATATATGCCGGCGACCGGGATCGAACCGGTACGATATTTCTATCGCAGGATTTTAAGTCCTGTGCGTCTGCCTATTCCGCCACGCCGGCATAAAAGCGGAAGACGGGATTCGAACCCGCGACCCCCACCATGGCAAGGTGATGTTCTACCACTGAACTACTTCCGCATAATTCATGCCGACTAAAGGACTCGAACCTTCGACCCCCGCTTTACAAGAGCGGTGCTCTACCAACTGAGCTAAGTCGGCATCGCTTATCCCGACGTGCCGGTTTCTTTCTTGACCCTGAAGTCAATGGACGCTACAGGGATCGAACCTGTGACCCCCTGCTTGTAAGGCAGGTGCTCTCCCAGCTGAGCTAAGCGTCCATGATGGAGAGGAAGGGATTCGAACCCTCGAAACGTGTCGCCACGCTTACACGGTTTCCAACCGTGCTCCTTCGGCCAGACTCGGACACCTCTCCGTTTCTCCCTACTGCTCTCGTTCTTCTTATGTACGGCACCGCATCGTCCTATCCTCGCAGGAAGCGATCCTCCAACTACTTTCGGCGCTATAGAGCTTAACTTCTGTGTTCGGTATGGGAACAGGTGTGTCCTCTATGC